>CASEHV010000024.1 GCA_949287835.1 uncultured Helicobacter sp. | reverse complement strand
TCTGCTTTTAGATACTATATCTATATTTGGCGCCTTTGCGTCAATGACGCAGTGGATTTTAGATTCTGATTTTTTTGGAATCTTATTTTTTTTACCTTTTGCTTTGTGTGCTAGAAATTCTTCGCTTCGCTCAGAATGACGAGATACGTCATGTTGAGGGCGTAAGACCGAAACATCTCTGTCATATTGTGGCGTAGTCGAAATGTCTTTTAGGGATTCTTCGCTACGCTCAGAATGACGTGGTGGGGCAGAATGACGCAAAGATTCAGAGTTACGCAAAGATTCAGAATAACTCACAGAATCCAAAAACAACGTATAATCTGGAAAGTTATTTAACTCTACTTCTTTATTGCTTCCTATGATGGTTTTACTACTAACTTTCTTACTTAAAACAAGATTGTTTTCATCAAAGCCAATACTCCGCAACAAAGGCAGTAACACAAACTCCCTTACAGAATCCTCTTTGAAATCATCATTGTTTAGTTTTGTAAAATCAACATTTAGCATTAAAGATTCCAACTATTTTATGTCATCAATCACACTAAGTCCACTCTTTGCTATCCGCACATCATCATCAAGATGCGCGCCGCCTACGCCGATTCCCCCCACGACTACCCCCTTAATCACGATAGGAACGCCGCCGGGCATAACTGAGAAATTCTCATCTAAAAACCTAATATCCTGCGGTATCTGCCCCTTATTCATACCCTCCAAAATGGTAGCACTCTCGCGTTTTTGCGATACCGCAGTATATGCCTTTTTATAACTAGCCCTAACGGTATGCACCCCCGCATTCTCATCTCGCACCATAGCTAGGGTCTGCCCTGATTTATCCACTATGGTAATGCTTACACTAAAGCCGCTTTTCTTAGCACTCTCATAAGCCTTATTTAGCATTGCCTGCGCCATCTGTGTAGTAAGAATAGGCTGATATTTCACCTCAAACGCACTAGATGCAAATAAAAACTGAAACAAAAACAAACATACAAAATACCTCATGATAATCCTTTCTTTAGAAGTAAATAAATGATTGTAGCAAATAATTTTATATACAAAATGAGAATCAAACCATATAATTAATCACAAAAAATTTATAAAAATAAAAATTAATCTTAATTTATGATACAATTTCGGGTGATTGAATTATTATTTATGGAGTATTTTATGGAATTTTTAAAGCAGTATTTAGACCCCATAGTCTTTAGTGTGCTTGGATTTATGGCGATATTGGTAATATTTTTTACCCTTGAGAGATTATTGTTTTTCGCACGGGTAAAACTGAGTAAATATAATGACGTAAAGGAGCTAGAGGAGGATGCGAGTAAAAATCTAACGATACTTTATATCATATACTCAAATGCGCCTTATGTCGGACTTTTAGGCACCGTTGTGGGAATCATGGTTGTATTCTACGATATGGGAAATAGCGGAAATATCGATGTAAAAAGCATAACTATCGGATTATCAATGGCACTTAAGGCAACTGCACTAGGCCTAGTGGTAGCGATACCTACGTTGATTATTTATAATATGTTTTTGCGCCTTGCGGATAGAAAGGTTAATCGATTTGAGATTATTAGAGATTCTAAAAAGGCTTAGATATGAAAATAAAACGTGGCGATGGATTAAATGTCGTTCCATTCATCGATGTAATGCTAGTGCTTTTAGCTCTTGTATTATCTATCTCTACCTTTGTAGCTCAAGGTAAAATCAAAGTAGAAGTGCCAAGCGCCTCTCAATCCCAGCAGGAAAAAAAAGAAGATGAGAAGCCAATAAGCATTGTCGTTACCAACGATGATAAGATATATGTAGATGACACAGAGATGGACGAGGATAAGTTAAAAGAGTATATCTCAAAGATTCCAAATGATAAGATGGTGAATTTCAAAGGCGACAAGAGTTCTACATTAGATAAATTTGTCTTTGTCATCAATGAATTGACAAAAAAAGGACATGAAAGTGATAAATTTAGAATCGATGCGAAACGTGATTAGGAATCCAGCACTATATGGTAGTGCATTAGCATTTATAGGAGCGGTGGGAATCTTTAGCTACGTGGCCAGCAATCCCCACGAGCTAAGTCTAAAAGAGGACGGAGACAATGCCATAAGTATCCAGCTATCCGCATTTGTGCCGCCTAGCAAGGATATAGTATCCAATGAGGTTACAAAACCAAAACCAAAAAAGAAAGTGCATAAGAAAAAGCCAAAACAGCAAATAGAGGCACCACCAAAACCTGTGGAATCTGACTTGCAGGCAAAGCAGGAGCCAGTGGTAGAGGAAGTAAAAGAAGTGGTAGAGCCTGTGCAAGAGGAAGTAGTGGCAAAAGAGATTCCAAAAGAGGAAGTAAAAGAATCTAAAGTCGCTACAACCGTTAAATCTAGTCCTAAAGCAAACTCAGATAAAAGTATTAAGTTTTTACGTTACTCCGATGGTGTAGATGACCCATTTCTTAAGGCAATTAGGGCATTGATACAAAAAAGAAATGAGTATCCGCAGTTAGCAAGGAGCAGAGGCTATGAGGATACCGTGCTTTTAAGATTTGTCGTAAATACAGATGGTAGCGTATCAAATGAAAAAGTCTATAAAAAATCAAAATATGAAGTCCTAAACAAAGCCGCACTAAAAGCACTACACAAGGCTAAACGAAATTTCCCCAAACCAACGCAGATAACATACATTGAGATTCCAATCGAGTATGGGTTGGAGTAGTTTTAGTGCTAGAAATCTAAAAGACAAAAATCATTACACACTTGCAAATACAAAACTCATATACAAAAAAATATAATACCAATAAATTCAAATAAGCATAAATAACTCTGAAAGCACAGCTACACACAAAATTAGAACAATATATATTAAAAGAGGTTTGAGTGCTCTACAACAAATATTTAATTAGTTCTCGACATTGCTAATACGTGGTCGAAGTCTATATGTGTAGCCAAAAGTAGTAAGTGGGACAAATTTAAATTCCGCCTTTATGTATATATTATCGATGACGCCAATATTGCTACCCTCTGTTATAATCGGGGTCCTATTGCTACCAACTTTGATACCAAAGCCAAAACATTTAATATCTTTGTATATGCCCACGCCTAGATTCACAACAGTTCTTGTCCTAAAATCATACGATAAATCTGCAACTAATCCTACATACCTTAAATCTCCTCTAATGGATGCACTTAAATAGTTTGAGGAATCAATAGTGCGATAAGTCATGGTAATCGGGTCAAAATTCCAAAATAAATCATCTCTTTTTAGATAATACGAAAGAGAGGCACTAAAGGAATCCTTGCGATAAGTAGCATTTAATCCTAACTCTGTAAAACTATCAAAAAACCATGAATAAAATAAACTAGCACTAATATTTAACCCCTTTATAAAACTCGTGCCTATTTTATTCTCCATAGGGATTCTAAGAACAGATATGCTATCACTGAAATTAAAGCTCTGCCTTAGCTGCCAATAAAAAATCTCCCTGCCATCTTTATTATAAATAAAATTAGAAAATTTCAAATCAAGGATTCTCAGCGCAGGAAAAGCATTTGCAAATAATGTAGGGTCATATATATTTACACCATTTTGTGCTGCATCTATGACTTCCTGCTGCAGTCGTGGAAAGGTATTTAGAATTTGCTGACTGAGATTCCCATTAGAGTATGTAGCGCTAGGAATTGGGACATTTAGCACCAAAGAGCTTTGCATGGAATGAAAGAAATTTCCATACTGCCTACCAATGTCGCTATTAAGAGATGCTTTAAAACTAGCATTTACATAATTGCCAAAGGCATCTGTTAGCATTTGGGGCATATTTGGCTGAGTAAAAATCAATGTATCAGATTTGTTGTAGGTTATCACATTCCCTGCTCTAAGATTTAGCCAGGCACCGAGTGAAAAATATTTATTCATAAATGAGAACTGCATACCGACTGGCACATATAATTCATTGGATAGATATGAATATCCATCGTGTCTTAACGCATTTTTGCCTTGATAATTTATAGAATATAGCAATTCATCAATGAAGAGATTCCCTAAAAACTTATGATATTGTATAGATGGCAAATCATGCAAAATTGTATTGTCATTTGGCATTCTTAGATTAAGATAATATCGCATATTAATACCATAGTAATGATTATTTGTCTGTGCGAAAAGATTAATTTTAGAGACATACTGGGTAGCGTTAAGATAATATCTAACATCATCTAATCTCATATAATCAATGTCATTCATAAATGCTAGGTCAAAGAACATTCCATTATCAATATTGGAATTTAGACCAAAATATTCCTGCAACACATTTCTTTTTGTGTGCTTAAAATCAAATCCATACACACTTTGATTTTGCAGATTTAACGTCTTTACATATTCATCTGAGTTACGAAAATACTTTAAATGTAGTAAATATTTATCATTATAGCTATCCACTGCTCTAAACTCAAAATTCGCACCAAAGCCTCTATTTGTCCTTACCTGTGGAGATATAGTAATATCCCAGAAATTCTGCGGGGCAATGTAGTAGGGCTGAATGTAGGTAAAACCATCGGTAGATGAGCTACCAAATGTGGGGTATAAAAAACCGCTTGTCCTATCCTGTGTTAAAGAGAATTTTATATATGGCATATAAAATACGGGAATATCGCCTATATAAATCTTTGTCCCCCATAATGATAGAGTGTTGCCCTTAGAATCATAAGTCCCGCTATTAGAGCTAATGCGCCATGCAGGAGTATTATATGAACAGCCAGATACAATGGAGTTTGTAAATTTATATATATCATTTTGCTTACTAGAGCTACTTGCATTTGCCCAGATTCCCGTCCTTGTATCCTGTATATAAAATGGCTGAATAATGCTAAAATTGATGCTTAAATATATCATTGCATTTTGTGTATATAATGCTAGAGTATTATCTCTGTATATTTTTACATTGCCTCTAAGTCTAGCTTGACGAAGCTCTGTATTATAGACTATCTCATCAGCTAGGATATAGGAATCCTTATTTTTTAATACCCCGCTACCCCGCACGATGACAAATTTATCTACCCTTTCTACATCTTTGCCTAGTATTTCAAGTAAGTTTTGACTATTGCTATTTTTTTTTAGAACTGCACTTTGTAATTCACTCTCTATTTTCTCTTTACTCTCATCGCTTAGCGTCTCTGGATATGTCATATACTGCCGCTTTGGCATGGGAAAAACAATACTTTTTGAATACAAAGAATCCATCATAGTATCATTATCTATAATTAGTGGATTCCCAACCTGCCCATAACATAGCGAACACAGAGCAATGATATAAAAGATTCTAGTTTGCAATGACAATAGTCCTATTCATTCTGTCATGCAATGTCCTAGCAAATCTATCAAAAAACGCAAATACAAAGCTAATATAAACAAGCAAAAATTTACAGATAGACCTACTCATGCAGATATGTAATGATGGCTTATCAAAACTACGAACATCAACAACTCTAATTCTCAATATTATCTGCCCCAAACTAGCCCCATATCTATACAGAAAAAAGAAATTATAGATAATCTGTAGCAATGTAACAGTGGCTACATACATAAGCAACGCTTTAAGTGCATCATCTAGCTCCTGCTGTATAGAGGCAATCTTGGCTAGATTATCCTCACTAGAATCTACCCCTCTAACCTTAACATTTTCCATATCCATTTTATAGATTCTCTGAACCGTCTTTTGCGCATTCTCTATCGCCTTGCTTTGAGAATCAGAAAATAAAACATTGCAAATTAATGCCACTAAAAAAATATCAATTACATAAGCCGCAATGCGTAGGTAAATCGGGGCTAATTTTATCCCCTCTCTATACATATTTTCCTCAAGATTATTCAAAGCAAACTCCTATAAGGCTATATTCTACATAAAAATATTCAAGTTCAAATCATTTCATACCATAAGATTGTCTATCATAAATATTCGTAATACCCCTAACTCTCGATAATAAAGAGTTTTTAATATTATGTCCGCTAAACGTATCTGCATCTATTTGCAAGGTAGTAATTTTCACGCCACCTAGATTAATTTTCTCTTTTTTATTATTTACCACAGGATTTAACCCCCAAATGCTATGTGCTACCTTTGCGACTTTTTTGCCATTTATCTCCTCATAGCCCACATATAGCATGACATGCCCCCTTAGCCAAATAATACTCGCATAGGGAATGCCATATTTAATAATATAATCCTCCTTGTCCTCATCGCTCTGTTTTGATAAATCCATAAATCTTTGCTGAAATTGTGCTTGTGCGGCGGAATTTCTAGGTAGAAAAATGCCAAATGAAGCAAAGCTATCTCTAGTAAAAGCGCTACAATCCCTATTGCCAAATGCTCCTCCCCAGCCATATTTCTGCCCGACCATAGAATCTATAATAGATAACATGCCACCACTACTAAATGGCATAGGGAAATCAGAAAACTTCGCACTATCAAAGTCAATTTCGCGGATTTTTGCAAAATTATCCAAATCCTTATAAAAAGTAATGAGTTTATTACTCCGTCTATTATATGGGAATATCTGCCCTATCCTAGCGTCCATGATGAAAGATTCTCTAAATTTTAGCGGTATAAAATCCTCCTTTGGAATCTTATAGTCGCTAAAACTTAGAATCTGTCTTCGCAAATTATCATCTACAAAAGCAAGATTCCTAGAATCCACAAATCCATACACAAACGGCGCCCTAACATGTGCAAAACGTCCATCCTTGCTAAAGTGCGTAATAATAACTGGTGTCCCCTCAAACAAAAAGCTATTCTGCCATCTATCAAATGGAAAATCATTTTTATTCTTATAGCGAGGCTTATCCGTTGGCACAACGCGAATCGAAGTAGCCTGTGTGATAATGGCTATTTGCGGTCTTTTCATATATGATTCTATATTCATATTATTTGCTATGTATTGAAATTCCTCAAGGGAATTTGGCAGGAGATTCTCCCCCACGCCTAGCAGTGCATTTATCTTATGCTCCAAATCTTCTATTTGTTTTTTGTATTTTGTCTGTTCTGCTTTGTAGTTTTTTGAGTTTTTCTTTGGTGGATTATGTTTTAACTCCTCTAATTGCTTTGCATATTTTATAGGACTTTGCAATGATGGCAATATGTAAAATACGCTTTCTTTGCTACCCATCTCATCTGCTCTAAGATTCCAAACCTTATAAAATTTCTCTAAATATTCATCTTTTGAAGTTTGGCTTTGTGCTGGAATCTGCTGCATATAATCCTCTTTTGGATTCTGCGTAGCCTCTACATTCTTGGGTTTCTTTTTTTCTACCATGAGATTGGAATCAGCAAAATTAGATAGCACATTTGGATTAATTCTATCTCCAAAACACCCACTAAAGCAAAGGCATAACAGAATCAAATATCTCATAGCAAACTCTCCATATCATCTAATCCCACAAATGCCCTCACAATGCCACTATCCCCCCTATCCTCTCGTATCACGATAAGCGGTCGCTTGATAATGGATAGATTCTGTAAAATACATTCATTATCAATTTTCATATCTTTTAACTTTTTATATGTCGTGCCTTTTTTATTGATAAGAGATTCCATATCGATAAATCTCTCTATCTCCTCTAGCCATCTCATGTCTAATGTCTGCTTTTTAAAATCTATAAATGTATAAGATAAGCTATGTTTATCCATAAAGTCAAAGGCTTTTTTCATGCTATTGCAATTCTTGATTCCATAAATTTCTATCATCTAACACTCCGCAATATTAAATAGCAAACATCTCATCAGCACATAAGTCAAACTCATCGCCCCTGTATTTATAGGATTTATACTGGTCGATACTAGCACAGGCAGGAGAAAGCATGATTATGGATTCTGGCTCTATACATGCTCTAATATCTCCCATTGCGTTACGTAGAGTAGCACAATATTTAGAATCTATCCCCATTTTTACACAATCCTCATGGATATTCTGCCCGTCCTTTCCTATGGCAAAGATTCTAACTTTATGCCCCTTTAGGCATTCATACAGTTCGCTCATATCCGCGCCTTTCGCATCGCCGCCTAGTATGAGATAGATATTTCTAGCCTCATAGTTTGATAAAGCCGCTATGACTGCATGGGGATTTGTCGCCTTAGAATCATTTACAAACAACATATTACCAATGTATCTTTCCTTGATGCGATAATTATCGATTTTGTATTGCCTAATAGATTCTATACTAAAGTCTAGTCCAGCAAACTTCATACCAGCGGCACTTAGCATAAAATCTAGCAAAAAAGGCTCTTTAAAATTTTCATATTTAATATCAAAATGCCTAGACAAGTCACTAGAATCCTTATACATATATATATGCCCTCTGAAATTTTCAATAATATCTCTAGTGCTACTAGAGCAGTATGAAAGAATCTCGCTAGGAATGAGGGCAAAGCTAAAGGTATCCATAGAATCTAGAATCTTTACCTTGTCATAAATATAATTCTCATAGCTACCATGCCAATCGATATGGTCTTGCCGCACAGGCAGGAGTATATAAAGATTTGGTTTAGCGATACGGGTATAATGCAGTGCAAAGGAGCTTGTCTCAAGAATCCACTTAGTCTTTTTAGAATCACTTTTTGCCCCCTGCCCTAAATGCGTGATTCTATGCAAAAATTCCTCCTTGCCATAAGGGAAATCCTGCATGAAAAGGCTAGAGAGAGGTGTGCCAATATTGCCACCACTCTTTGCATTTAGCATAAGCGAGGTCATCTGAGTGCAAGTCGTCTTACCATTTGTGCCACTAATCCAAATGCTATATATAGAATCTGTGAGAGAATAGATAAAATCATACTCACTCATGATATGTTTGAAATACTTTAAGTGCGGATTGCTAGGAGGGATACCAGGGCTTATTAGCGCTAGATTCTCATTATTCTCTATCATTGAAAATGGCAGGAGGGCGTTACCTCTCTCATCTATCACTTTCTGACTGAATTTATCATCATAAATATCGCATGAGATTCCATAATGATTAAGAAGTGTAACTAATGCCTGATTGGTAATGCCAAAACCTAGAATATTAATACGCAAGATGTCCTCTTTTTTTGCATGAAATTATAACAAAATGATAATTATAGAAATGAAAAATACACAAAAATATCTCTAAATAGAGATATAAAACAGGAGCAATTATGGAAAATATAAGAAATACCACTTTTTAGCAATCATTGCAAAAAGCAGAATTTTTGTAGGTTTGGTTGTTTGTAGCTATTTTTAGAATCTAAAGATTCTTCGGGTATTCGCACTCATAATAACGGTGTCCATGTCATGTTGAAGGCAACGCAAAAAACATCTCCACAGAGTTCAGATTCTTCACATGCGTTCAGAATGATAAAAAACGTTATGTTATCCCACTTCGTCATGTTGAGGCTTTAGCCGAAACATCTCTACACAATCCAGATTCTAAAGATTCTTATCTATGCTAGAGATTCTTCGGCTACGTCTCAGAATGACATAAGAAGTCAGCACGTATCAAGACTTCAGCGTATCAAGAAATCAGTGCCTACCACATTCTAGCGGCATGATGCCAACTCATGTTATCAACTCACGTCATGTTGAGCATAGCGAAACATCTAAGAAATGGCTAGAAAATCTTAAAGATTAGAATGATTGTCTTTTAGATATTCTTTAACACCATCTGCTGTTGGCTTCATACCTTTTTGTCCTTTCTGCCAACCAGCTGGACAAACCTCGCCATGTTCTTCTACAAATAGAAGTGCGTCTGCTAGTCTTAGGAACTCGTCCATATTTCTACCAAGTGGTAGGTCATTTACAGTCGCATGTCTTACGATTTGGTTTCTGTCAATTAGGAATGTCCCGCGAAGTGCCACAGAACCATTAAATAGCACATCATAATCACGTGAAATCTGATGAGTAATGTCAGATACCATAGGGAATGTTACATTTCCGATACCACCGTCCTCAATCTTAGTATTTTTCCATGCAAAATGCACTACATCAGAATCTATTGACACACCGATAACATTAAAACCTTTTTCTGCAAAAGCCTTAACTCTGTGGTCCATTGCCAAAATCTCGCTAGGACATACGAATGTAAAATCCTTAGGCCAAAAGAACAAAATAGCACCATTTTTTCCCAAATTCTTGCTTAACTCAAAGTTATCAACGATTTGGTTGTTTGGCAATACCGCTGGCGCTACGAAATCTGGGGCTTTTCGTGTAACTAACATCTTAATCTCCTCAAACGATAAAATTTATTAAATGATAAACTACTTATCATTAAGCACATTCTAACACACTTTGTTTAATATGATTTTAAAATCTTGATAAATTATTGTTGCAATTGTTGAATTATCCTAGTAAAATGACGATTTTAATGTCGAAGATGAGGTTACGATATAAAAATAGTTAAACGTATGATAATAGGAAGTTATGCTTTGTAGCACTCTTGCATTTGCGAGTAGTAATGCGGGATTTGTCGGCTTAGATTTTGGTGGCACTCTTGGCACTATGGTAAATTTGAATGGTAGCTCCACTAATGTCGGCACGGGAATCTCAGCTGGTCTTAGAGGCGGTTATCAAGCGTTTTTTAATAAGCATCATGGTATAAGATTCTATGCATCGTATCTAGCATCTTTTAATGCGCCAAGCTATGCTCTAAGCGATGATGCCACACTGCTAGATTTAAAGGAATTAGGCATTACACACAGAGGCGATGTGAATGTGGATTATCTATTTGACTTTGTAGATAAGAGTGTTTATGTCGTAGGTCTTTATGCGGGAATATCTGCGGGCTATGTGCTATCTGTCGTAGGAAGCTCAAATATTGGTGCTATAACAGCTGGGCTAAATCTAGGGCTACAAGCCACGATAGGAAAGCATAATAGATTTGAGTTCGGCACAAAGGTTGCCACTCTGCATTACCTATCCTCTGATAGAAAAATACTGGGTCTTTATGTCTTTATCGGCGGGAATTATTCTATTTTGTTCTAATTGTGATTTAAAAAATTTTAGATAACATGCTAAAAAGTAAATCATAAAGGCAACCCATGTCCTCTATCCTAAATCAATCCGCAAGTAAATGCGTAAAATGTGCTAAATGTGTGCCTACATGCACGATTTATTCACTAAACAGAGATGAGATTACTTCGCCGCGAGGCTATCTGGATTTAGTTAGTGCTTATGCTAATGGTAAATTGCCTCTTGATACGGATTTAAAGGATAGTATAGAATCCTGCTTTCTTTGCACTACATGCGTTACGCAATGCCCTATGAATCTCCCCATAGATTTAGTGATACAAAGAGCTAGGGTAGATATTTCGCAGAAATACGGCATACCTGCATATAAACGCATTCTCTTTTTCCTACTTGGCAAACGCAAGATTCTAAATATTCTATTCTCACTTGGATACTACTTTAATCCCTGTCTTTTTAAAAAGCAAGATGGGCATAATAAACTACGATTTTCCATAAAAAAATTAGGTGATAGGGTCATTTCACCGCTAAATGCAAAAAGCTTTCTGCAAAGCTACAAGGGTCTTATTAAATCAAAAAATAGCATAAACAGAAAAGTTGGAATCTACATAGGCTGTCTTAGTAACTACAACTACAAAAATGTAGGCATTAGTCTATTAAAGATTCTAGATTCTCTAGGAATCGATGCCTTCGTGCCGCAAAAGCAGGAGTGCTGTGGGGCGCCTGCATTCTTTAGCGGGGATATAAAAAATACGACAAAACTCGTTAAAAAAAACATAGATTATCTAGTGCCACTGCTAGATGATATAGAAGCCCTGCTAGTGCCTGAGGCTACCTGTGCTGCCATGCTACTTAGTGATTGGAATCATGCCTTAGAGATAGAGAGCGAGGTCTTTGGCATTGATAATAGTGAGTATGTAAAAAAAATGCAGATTCTAAAAAGCAAGACATTCATGGCAAGTAAATGGCTACATGACAATACAGAATTGCCAAAGATATTAGAGAATCATCACATAGACCTAGAGATTACCTATCATGACCCCTGCCATGCTAAAAAGGTATTAAAGATTCACAAAGAGCCACGAAATCTCCTAAAATCTTTTACAATCAAAGAGATGAAAGATAGCGATGTGTGCTGTGGCTTTGGTGGCGTTACTCTGCAGAGTGAGAAATATCATCTAGCACAAGGCATAGGAGATAGAAAGGCAAAAAATATAGCTGCTACAAATGCGACGGTAGTGAGTGCTGAGTGCAGTGCCTGTCGTATGCAGATAGATGATTCTATGTGTAGGAATAATGTCAAGGCTACTTTCATGCATCCCTTAGAGCTAATAGCTAGGAGTCTCGGAGAGATTGATGAATCTAAACAAAGAGCAGTATGAGGCATGCCATGCCCCGCTAGGGCATAATCTAGTTATAGCAAGTGCAGGGACAGGCAAAACTTCTACGATAGTGGGTCGCATAGCCGTGCTATTAAATGACAAGAGACTAAAACCTGAACAGATATTACTCCTTACTTTCACAAACAAGGCATCAAATGAGATGATTGGCAGAGTGGCAAAGATGTTTGGCAAAGATATTGCAAATAGAATCTGCTCTGGCACATTTCATAGTGTGGCATATAAATGTCTAAAAGAGCGGCGAGGATTATTACTAAAACAACCACGTGAGTTAAAGATTCTCTTTAAAAGTATCTATGATAAAAGACTCTTTAAATCCGAGAAAAATAAGCAATACTCATACGAGTATCTCTATGAATCTTACTCATTATTTAGAAGTAGCACTGTTAGCAAAAGCTATGAGCAGTGGCTAGAGGATAGGAATGATTCCCAGCTTGAGTTCATCGATATATATGAGGGAATCTTTGAGGAGTATGAGGCGCTAAAAGAGAGCTATGGTTATGTTGATTATAATGACTTGCTAATATTATACAAAGATGAGATTATCTCCCTTCGCACTGAGGGCAAAATGGACTACATAGAGGTGCTATGCGATGAGTATCAGGATACAAATCCACTTCAAGATTCTATTATTAATACCATAAATCCGCAAAGCCTTTTCTGTGTAGGCGACTATGACCAAAGCATTTATGCCTTTAATGGCGCAGATATTAGCATTATTACAAACTTTACTACCACTCATAGCGATGCTAGAATCTTCTCTCTTAGCAAAAACTATCGCTCAGGAAAATACATACTAGAGTTAGCAAATAAAGTAATAGAGCATAATCCTAGAATCTATCCCAAACAGCTAGAGGTCTTTAAAACTACTAGCACTCACAAACCAGAGCTATTAAAATACAATGACTTATTTTCACAATATAGCGAGATTGCAAGGAAAATTTCATCACTGCATAAAAGTGGCATAGATTACGGCGACATGGCAGTCATCTATCGCAATAACTCAAGTGCAGATGGAATCCAAGCCTCACTAAGAGCGTTAAATATCGATAGCAAACGCAAGGGGAGCGCGAGTTTCTTTGATAGTAAGGAAGTGGAGTTTCTATTATGCCTATGCAGCACTATGGCTAATCCGCGCGACATGATGAGCTACATTCATATCCTAAGTCATGCCAAAGGCATCGGGAGCTCAATAGCAAAGGATATTTTTGAAGCACTAATGATTGTGGGAGATAATAACTGCACAAAAGGACTGCTAAATCCAAAAAGAGATATTACCTGCTATAAGCGGGGGGTTAGCAATAGTGCCGCGGGTCTTTTTGATGAGTTTTTTAGGCTGGAGGATAGGGCTAGATTCAATGATATTTTGCATAAAGATTTTCACTCTCACCCTATTTTAGAGCATTATAAGATTCAAAGAGATGCGGCATTATTTTTAAATGATTTTTTTATATTCTACAAGCAAAACTATCACATAAATACGCCAAGTGCGTTAATAAGGCAGATTCTAAAGACTGATTTTTATAATAATTTCCTAGATTCTCTAATCAAACAAAGGGTGAAAAATAAAGATGGTAGCATTCTGCAAAAAGACTATGAGGATTCCAAAAAAAAGGCATTGTATCGACTAGAGATTTTACAGAATCTAAGTGCGAATTATAGGGATTTAAAGACCTTTTTAAATGCGACCATGCTAGGTAGTAGCGAGTTTGCAGAGGGTGGCGGTGTGAATCTGCTAAGTGTGCATGCAAGTAAGGGGCTAGAGTTTGAAGTCGTATTTGTCATTGATTTAATGGATGGTAGATTCCCAAATCATAAACTAGCCTCAAAATCTGGTAGCATAGAGGAGGAACGCAGACTATTTTATGTAGCGCTAACGAGAGCAAAAGAAATGCTATATCTATCTTTTGCAAAAAATGACATACATAAAGGAAAGGAATATGAACCATCGATATTTTTGTATGAATGTGAGATGATGGATAAGAAGTCGCATAGCCGAAAGGAGGTATAAAAAACCATGCGACCGATGTAATTCTAACAAATTATTTTAAATATAATACCAAAGCAACAAACTATTAATAAGGAAAAAGATGATTCTAATGGACGGTAAAAAACTAGCCTCGCAAATAGAGCTAGACATTATGAAAGAAGTACAGGAACTATCTCTTAGGGGAATTACGCCAAGCCTTGCAGTGATACTTATAGGAGATGACCCCGCTAGTCAGACCTATGTAAATATGAAATCAAAAGCGTGTAAAAGAGTTGGCATAAGTTCTATACTGCATGAAATACCTAGCAATATTTCGCAAGATGATTTACTAACAATCATTAATAGCCTAAATAATAATGAAACACTTGATGGAATCTTAGTCCAACTTCCACTGCCAAAACATATAAATACCCATGAGATTCTAGAATCCATTAATCCAAACAAAGATGTAGATGGATTCCATACACATAATAGCGGGAGGCTACATAGCGGCATTGAGGGCTTTGTCCCCGCTACACCGCTTGGAATCATGTCTCTTTTGTCGCATTATAATATAGACGTAAAAGGAAAAGATGTCTGTATAGTGGGTGCAAGTGATATAGTGGGGAAGCCATTGTCTGCACTTATGCTAAATGCTGGGGCTACCATTAGCGTATGTCATATTCTCACTAAGAATCTATCATTTTATACGAAAAATGCAGATATTATCTGTGTGGGCGTTGGAAAAGTAAATTTAATACAAAAAGATATGGTAAAAGATGGTGCAATCATAGTAGATATTGGAATCAACCGCTTAGAAAATGGAAAAATCGTAGGAGATGTGGATTTTGAGAATGTCTCACAAATTTGTTCATATATCACGCCTGTGCCAGGCGGCGTAGGTCCCATGACAATTTCATCTTTATTAAAAAACACAATAAGAAGTGCAAAAAATCGAGCAAATAAAAAATAATCCTTAAAAATATCCATAAAAATCCGATGTTAGTAATGGCATGTTTTTTGCTTTATAAATCGAAAATTATCTAAGGATTTAAGAATGGATAAGATGTTGCAAACATTTAAAAAGCATTTAGGCGACTTGGACTTAGGAGATATGGTAGTAGATTACGCGCCTAAAAGCAAGGTGCAGATTCACCGTTTTGGCGAGGGAATCAAGGCTGCAAATGAATTAGTGGGTTGTTTGCAAGTTCTTGGTTCAAAGCTAAATAAGCTTCAAACCATAGTAGCAAAAATAGAGTTTAGCATGGAAGGAGACCAAGCTAATCCTGCAAATGTAAATATGGTAGAAATACTAATAGCACAGGCTAAAGACCTAGTGGCTAATACGAAATTCATCGATAGAGAGCTTTTTGATGTAGAGCTAGGTGTGCAGCTAGGCTCTCATAATATCGCCTTTGAGATGGCATCACCTATGCCACTTTTAGAAAGCAGAGATTTTTCATCTCTAAATGGCTATGTTGATGCAAAAAAAGAAGAAATACTAGCATGCATGGAAGCAATAAGAGCTCTTAGCGAAACTAACACAAGTGATGTTTCTATGAATAATCTTCGCGGAAAGACTATCGGAGAGGCATTGAGACTTGGAGATATGTAATTGAATTTTACTAATAGTCAATATGTAGAGTCTCATAGGACATTCCTGTGAGATTGATACGATATTGTCAAACGTAGTTTAAAATCAATATAGCACAGGTTTATAAAAGACTTGCTAAAGCTAACATTGATAGTTATAGATAATTTAATATTTTCATGGAATTTATACTTAGAAATATAGATTCCAAAAGATTCTATTTACAAATATTCTTCTTTTTCTCTTCCCAATCCACAGACTTCAATGCCATGCCATGATTGCCTTTATAATATTCATACGCTGGCTTTGGAATCTTAAAGTCTTTTAGGACGCTTTCATCTACCCTATAAATCTCTATCCCTAAAGGATTACAAGTCTCTAATGGGTCTCTCCTATCCTCACCCCATAAATCAATGCTTAAATCCCCGCCCGGGCAACAACTCATCGCACATAAAACATCTATTTCAGCAAAGAACTCAATATAATCGCCGACTTTCGTAGGACTTGCTTTCATAAAATATTTATCCTCATTATTTAGTCCTGTGCATTGAAAAACATTTAGCACATCATGAACATCAAACTCACTCATGCCATATTTCTGTATCGCACGGGTAAGATTGCTATGGCAGTGAAAGTCAAAATCCTCGCCTGTGAGAAGTTTATTTACATAAGGGTCGCATCGTGTCCCAAGTAAATCATGCACACGTCCACCATCATTATCCATGCCATAATGCGCTAGAGAATCATCTATGATAGTAACGATAGGTCTTAGATATGGGAGATTAGACCAGATTCTATCATAAGTGCTAATATGTGCGGCTTGAAGTTGCCTTGTCCGTGATGCCCACATTCTCTCTTTTGGATTATGTAGATTCCAGATATTTAAGTCGCCTACCTGAGGTCCTTGTATGACTTTTATGCGAAAAATATATCCCGCTTTCACTTCCCATGTATTTGCATCTCTAAGTGGAACTATCACCTCATCTATTAGTTCTCTTTTTGCCTCTCTAACTCTGTCATAAAAGCTTTTATCTACATCTAAAATTGAACCTTTACTTGCTTGATAAGCCGCTGGGACATTTGCCATTATGAAATCCTTTATTATAATATTTGCAATCTTTATATCACTTTTTTATGTTAATTAGTTATGTTAGACTTGATTTTATATGAAATCCATAATATATGTTACCTTTATGCCTAGAATCCATACATTTCCTTAGCTCTCTGCAAATCCTCTCTTGTATCAATGCCAATGCTACTACTTTGCACGATATTAACCCTTATTTTCCTACCATAATAAATTGCTCTAAGCTGCTCTAATTTTTCTATATTCTCTAATTTGCAATCTTTCATAGATGAAATTTCCTCTAGGCTTGATTTGAAATAACCATAGATTCCCAAATGTCCTAAATAATCTATCTTGCAATCACTATCTCTATTAAATGGTATGCCAAATCGTGAGAAATATATTGCATTATTATTTGCATCAAGCAGGACTTTTACAATGTTTGGATTACTAGCACTACTCTCATCTATCACTCTAGCACATGTCGCCATAAAATCGCAATCTTTCATACTTTGTAGCAATGTCTTTATTACATCATGCTCTAAGAATGGCTCATCTGCCTGTAAATTTATAATGACCTCATCATCTTTTAACCCCAAGATTCTAGCGGCTTGTAGCACTCGTAAAGAACCATTTGCTATATTGATATCTGTCTTAACTGCCCTTATGCCATGACGTTTTGCAATCTCTAGCGTCTCATCGCTATCAAGTGCTAAGACCACCTCATCTACAACACTAGCATTTTTTGCACTTTTTATAAACATGGGCATACCGCCTATATCTACCATTATCTTTTGCGGGAATCTTGTGCTATTTAATCTTGCGGGAATGATTATCATACTTTATCCTTTATCATGCCAATTCTACATCACATTCATTTGCAAGAGAGATGATTCTAAAAATTAGATTCTCTCTTGCCTTATTAAATTCTGCTTTGCTAATGCTCTTTGTAAAGCAGTCTATACTAATGGATACGCCTTTATCATTTACAGATTCTACACATACATAAAATCCACTCTTATATCCCAAATAATCATCTATATTTACAATATCCTTTCTAACCAAGTGATGACTCCCAGCATTAACGCTAGAGGTAATAGCTATATTGTTATCTAGCTCTAATGCCTTAGATATTTCACTCATATAATTTCTAATCTTATCCTCATTATTATGTGCTACTACTATGCTAAATTTAATCCTGCGACCAGATTTTCTCCTGCTCCAATTTTTAATAATCTTTCCAGCTAATTCAGAATTTGGTATAAATAATAATGCGTTATCAAAAGTCCTAACAGTTGTCCGTCTAAGCCCGATTTCTACGACGTTTCCTTCTATGCCACCGCACTCAATCCAGTCTCCTTGAGAAAAGGAATTATCAAACAAAAGCATAACAGAGGCAAAGAAATTTGCAAGCATATCCTTAATAGCTAGTGCAACGGCTAAACCGCCTAGTCCTAGCGAGGCAATAATGGCACTAACATTAAATCCTAAATCCTTTAAAATAAACAAAATAGCAATGATTGCCACGACTGCATAAAGAATATTTAAGATTAAATTTATAACTTCTTTCCTAAAGCCCTCATTTGATTTTTGGGCAAGGTTAGTAAGTATTGGCGCTACATAGCTTTTTATCAAAGCGATTAAAAACCATGCGATATTAATGATATAACATACATTAAACCACATGGATACAGAATCTGGTGGCAAAACCGGATAATACAAAATATCAATGGATACGCTAAGACTCCACGCAAATAAAAATAATGTGATAGGTTTTAGAATATTTTTTTGTATCGTTTTATATAGTTCTTTGTCCTGATTACTAATATGCACAATTAGATTTAGGATTCTAATAATAATATTTGCAAGTAGCTTTCTACAAGCCCCTAGTATAATAAAAGAGAGTAGAGAAAGAGAGATTTTAATGGCAAGTAGATTATCGTTTGTGATTTGAATATATTTATCTATCTGGTTTAAAATCGTGTGTATAGTGCTATGCAGGACGACATTTTGCGAGGTAAATAATGATGGATTCCATTTAAAGTATGTAAAAATCTCAATGTAAGTAGATAGGGTATTTAAATATTTTTTATCATCTAGCTTAGAGTTTTTCTGCATGGCATTTAAATCTTTTAGGACAGAATCAGATATTTGTATGGCAAGAGTTTTCTGCCCTAATGTATCACTTGATAAAAGGCTAATTTTTTTACGAATTTCATTAATAGCATTAAATGCCTTTAACTCCATATTTAGCACATTTAGATTCATACTAGCAATGGCGATTTCCTTGCTATCTTTCTGCATGGCTAGATTCTGTAATTTTACTTCATACTCTAGCCTTTGCTTTTTATTTACCTCTACATCAAAGCCTATTTCATAGCTTTTATTGAGTATTTTTTGTGGTAGAGATTCTAAAATCTCATCTTTATTATCCTTTAAATCCTTTGCTTCCCTCTCATTTATGGAATCTAGATTCAAAAGAGAGAAATTAATAGAATCCACCTGTCTTATAATGCTAAAAATATCCTCCGCAAAAGCAATATTAAACATTAATAAAAATGCTATGATAATCCTCATACTATCCCCTATAACTCCGAATATTTATCCATTTTACTAATCGTATCTTTTAGATATTGGCTAAATGTCTCATCGCCTTTTGTGGCATTATTTGCCCGAATGTCAAATAGCTTTATGCAGAGATTCGCGCTTAAGTCCTTTTGTGTTTGCAGTTTTTCTAAAAGCTCATTTGCCTTATTTAGAATGCTATCCTTTGAGGATTGATTTAGTGTTGGGAATAAATCTATAAAAGGATTTAGATAATCCTGCAGTGTCTGTAAGCCTCTCTTGGCATTTGAGTGCGTTTTTTCAATGATATTTAGAATCATGCTATATGAAAGCTCACTTTTACTAAAGCAAATATCTAGTGCTTCCTTGCATTGTGAGAGTATCTTTTCGCAGTCATTAAAAACGCTGTTAGACTCTGAGAGAATCTGCAGAATCTCTTTTGATTGAATTTGAGAGAAATTTCTTTTATATATTCCGCCCATATTACTATTTGAGATATTGTTATTTGCGCCTCTCTCATTGCCACGATTTAGAATCTCTCTATACCCCCTCCTTCTGTCCTCTAGGCTTTTTTTCACGATAACATCACCATTTTTTAAAATAATATTATACCTTTTTAAGATAGGCTCCCACTCACTTTTTAGCGGAATTTTATTGAAGTGATGATAATATGCCTGCACGATAGAATCTTTCTCCCACATCGAGAGTTTTAGCCCATGTATCTTTGCTATGTTTTTATTAAATTGCTCTTTCTCATTCATTCCTGCCTCCTTTTTATAAAGGATTAAAATATGACTGCAAAAGGCTATTTAGATTCTCATATAGTCCTAAATCTTTAAAGTCCTCTAACATGCCTTTTAGAATCTCTACATGCTCTCTTGCTATCTTTCGCGCCTCATCTATGCCTAGCAGATTCACATAGCTATTTTTATGTATATCATTTAGGGAGGTCTTTAGCGATTTACTCTCATCTTGCACAAAGTCAATAATATCATCTCGTATCTGAAAGTATAATCCAAGATTAAGCCCAAAGTCATATAGATTCTGTATCTCTGCAGCACTCATATTAGCTATGATGGCACCCATTTTAAGACTTGCAGCAATGAGCCTTGCAGTCTTATGAATGTGGATAAAATCTAGCTTATCCTGTGATAGCGGAATATTCTCAAACTTGCAGTCAAGCGCCTGCCCTATAACCATGCCATGCAGCCCGCCATTATAGCTAAGTGTCTCTATTAGCTCCACTTTTGTCTGTGGGCTAAACTTAGCGCAAGATAATAGATAAAAACTATAAGTATTTAGCCCATCTCCTACAAGCACAGCGGTGCTCTCCTCATATTTGCAATGCAGTGTTACATGTCCGCGTCTCATATCTGCATTATCCATGCTTGGCAAATCATCATGCACTAACGAATATGTGTGTAAGCACTCTATTGCCAAACATACATCAAAGGCATTGTAGATTAGCTCCCTGCATTTAGCACTCACTATGGCAAGTAGCAATGATGGGCGAAACCGCTTCCCGCCATTCTCTAGCATTTCCCAAAATGCACTCTCAAAGTATGGGTGAAACCCCGCTACCTTAGGTCTATGCGATAGCAAATATTGCTCAAAATCCCTGCATGCGTTTGCGAATATATGTTGGTTTGAAGGATTCATATATACCCCGCGTATTTTCTTGATTGTGAATTATATATTGTTATCAAAACAATATAAAAAATATTATAGTTTTACGATGAAAAATTCTCATTATTAGCAAGTCTTTAAATTCATTTTTGGTAAAATACTACACATTAAGCTATATTTGGTTAGGAGAATCCCGTGATAAAAGAATCTATTAGCAAGATAGAATCTGTGCTAAATCATGGTTTATATGGCAGAGAGGAAGAGATACGATTAGCTATTTTATGTGCGTTAGGAGAAAAATCCCTATTTTTATATGGGCATGATGATGTTAATGAAATAGAGCTAAGAATCAACACACTCTTTGGGGAGGGATATATAAAGACAAAGGCAGAAGTTGGTGCGGAATATTTAAAAAGCAAAAAAATGAATAAACACATTGCATATTGTAGCGTTGGGAATCATGACAATAGCAATAGTCTCTATAAATATTTATTCGCACAAAATAGCAATACAAATATCCTAGCAAAGCTAAAGCAGCTAGAGCCAGAGGCGCAGAAAATAAAAAAATATTTCCAAGATTATGATTTCAACACATTCTGGAGTGAGGAAAACAAAAACAAAGCAATCGATTTTATGGAATCTGTAACCTCGTATGCAAATCCTGTAGGCGATGAAAATGGTGATTCCACAAATCATATTAGTAAGCAACTATCAGAAGTATCAGATAGACGTTTCAAGGACTTTCTGCATATCCTTGCCATTAACCTCATCATCAACGACAAAAAAGAAGTGGATACTATGGATTTTGGTATGTTTTTCTACTGCCTTAGAGATTGGTCTAGTGGGACAAAATATCTTGAAAGTATCATTTTCTCTAACATTTCTAGTCAGAATCTGCCGACTTTCGTCTTCCATGATAGCGATTATGACAAGATAAAAAAAGAGGAATTTTTAGAGAAATTCAAAAAAATGTCCTATCTCATTCCAAATGTGGAGTTTATATTCTACGTTCCCTACTCTTCATCGCCAAATACCGCTCCTCACGATATTTTTGTAAAAATTGATAAATTCTATGCACAATACAGCAATCTTATCAAAGACAATAATGGCGATGATATTGAAAAAGATTTAAAAGAACTAAGGGAAAAAGAGAGAATCTTAAAAGACGCACAAACAGAGGAAATGGATATAAAAGAATCTCATCTAGCCCAGGTGCAGCTAAAACGTTCTGCATTTAAAAATATAAAAGATTCCATAGATAATAAGCTAAAAATCGCAGTGGCAAAAGAAAGTGAATTTAGGGAACAGCGAGAGGCACTAGAGACAAAGCTAAGGGATACAAAGATAAAGGCGCAAACAGAGGGGCTAGAGGCGCAGATTGCGGATATAAAGGCAAAGGAGGAGCAATACACAGAGATTAGGGAGGATTTGGAAAGTCAGCTTCAAGATGCAAAAAATAATCTTGAAGGCAAACTCAATCAAATCAAAGATATTCTAGGGTCTAAAGCACTTGAGGTAAAAGAGAAAGAAGCAGAGCTAAAACGTATCCAAGATATAGTCAAGCAAAAGATGAGTAATAAAAAAGGAAAGCTAGAGACAAAACTAAAAGACGCAAAAGATTATCTCTCTCAACTACGTTCTGTTACTGCAGTATTAAATAAGGCAATAGATAGTTGTCAAAAGCAAATTGACATAGCACCAAAGCCAAATCCAATATGGAGTAGGACACTTAAAATACATCTAAAAGGACTAAGACGCATACAAAAAAGTCTGCCAAATATGATAAAAATATTTGATGAGCAAATCAAGAAATATGAGGAAGATTCTAAAAAAAGTGTTAAGGTATAAGAATATCACACACCCTCATACTAACCTCAAATTTACTTCCCTCTAGCCTGGTGTGAGAATCTTTCTGTAAAACATGCAAGATATTATTTTCCTCTCCAAAGGCTTTATTGTTAGAATCTATAATATTTAGACACACCGCCATGCAACCTTTAGATTCCAAAAGATTCCTTGCATTATCAAAGGCGGCTTTGCTATCACACTCTGCTTTAAAGGCAATCTTTTTTATGTCATTAATGCTTTTTAAAATATCGATATTTTCATGCAATTCCAAATGCCATCTCTCTCCTATCTCACTCTTTTTTAATTTACCCTCACTTTTTAGCGGGATATAATCACTAATCGCAGCGACCATAAATAAATACTCGCAATCTTTAAAGCTAAGAATGGAATCTAAATATTCCCTAGAGCTAGTTACAGCAATTTTCCTAATGTCGCTAGGCATTTGCAGAGGGAATTTAGAGCTAATAAAAACTACATTTGCTCCTTTATAAAATAGTGCCAAAGCAAGATTACTAGCCTGAAGACCGCTTGAATAATTACTAATGCAACGCACAGAATCTATACTCTCGCTACTACCACCGCCTGTAACAATAATATTCTTTCCACAGAATCTCTTTTCTTTATGCAATGCCCTTTTTATCCTAAAGACAATCTCCTCCACACTAGCCATAGCACCATTGCCACTCTCCCCACATGCAAGCTCTCCATCTACACTATCTATAATCTCATAGCCTAGATTTTTAAGCGATTCTATGCTTTTCTTTGTAATCTCATTTTCTATCATAAAAGTATTTGCACTTAATGCTAAAAGCTTTGGAATCTTACGCAGGGCAATGGCACATGAGAGATAGACATTATCAGCTATGCCAGAGGCTAGTTTATTCAGACTATTAACGCTAAGGGGAGCAAAGATAGCAATGTCTGCCCATCTTGCATAGCTAATATGATTTGGCGCATTCTCTAGCCATGATTCATTTTTAGCACATAAAACTACCTGTCCGCTTAATGCCTCAAAGCTTATTTCCCCGATGAATTTTAGAGCAGATTCACTAGCTACCACACGTACATTTGCCCCCTCCTTGCGTAAAAGACGTATTAAAAGCAGTGATTTATACACCGCTATCGAGCCACTTACAAACAATAATATTTTTTTTCCTGCTAACATAATAATCCTTTGCTAAAATGACTACTTAATGTCAAAGTTAGATAGTTGCATAAAACTTGTTTGCTATGCTACCCAATTTTATAACAAATAGAGGAGAAATGATGATACACATACGGGGGGCTAACCTTGCCTTAGTGCTTAGTGTAATCATATATGCTTTACTACAAACCCTAGATGCACAAACCTTTGAGCTAAAAGATTTTGTAAAGGCAATAGAGAAGCATTCAATAGAGCTAAATGATAATAAATCCCAATTTGAAAGTGCCATATTAGAGGGTAAATCAAAGTTATCATGGGAGTTTCCGTACGTAGAGATTGAGGGTGGCGTGGCAAAGGAGGGAAACATCAGAGGCGCCGAGGTAAGAGCGGTGCTATTTGTAAAACCAAAGCTATGGTGGGTAAATCCTCTATTAAAAGATAGTCTGCAAAGTAAAAGTATGCAGTATGCAAAGTCAAATGAGCTAATTTTGAATCTAAACTTCATAGAGGCAAAGAGAATCTATCTAAACTACATCGCCACAAAGGAGAAATACAAATACTTTCTAAAACGTGAGGAAAACTTCCTAAAACTACTAAGCATAGCCAAAAAACGACTAGAGGGCGGGAGCATTAGTCAAAAAGACTTTGTTAGCTTTGAGAGTGCGTATATAGATTCTAAACTTGCTTCTATCGCGGTGCGAAATGATTTAATAGAGTTGCAAAAGACGCTTTTTACATTTATGGGACTAAAAAATAGTGATTATAGTTATAGTAGCAAGGATATAGATAGCACGGTATATAATATCGAGAGAGAATTATATGACATGGATAAGAAAATGGAAAACTATGATGATGATATAGTGATAAATGGACTAGCCTTTGAGTATATTAGTGCTAGTGAGGATTCTATAAAAAAGAGGGTAGATGATTCTCTTTACACAGAGATATTAGACCTAACGGCTAAGGAATATGCGGCACTATCAAAATATGAGGGTAGGAATCTCTGGGATAGCCTTGAGATTGGAGCGGGGGTAAATTACTCCCTTTTTACATATAGTCCCGCACTGCAAGCCTCAGTCCCCCTACCCTTTACAAGAAAGCAGTCTCATCTAAAGGCAAAATATCTAGCACTGCAGTCAGGCGCGCTAAATAAAGCTGAGATTACAAAAAAGCAAATCGCCATAAAGGCAAAGGCATATTTGCAGGAATTGCAGATTCAAAGACGTTATATCAACATAGCCACAAAAAACATAGAGGTAAAACAGAATCTAGCAGAGCTAAACAAGCTAGGCTATGACGCACAGCAGGTAACATTATTTGAGTATATAACGCAGGAAAATGCATTTGTAGATTCCCAAATACAGCTTGTAGATTCCCAGATGAAGTATATAGATTTGGTAGCATTGCTAGAGCAAACCCTTGGTGAAAGCTTTACAAAAATACGATAAGGAGAGGATATGAAACTATATAAAATAATATTATGTATGCTATGTATAAATATCACTTTTGCCTATGATGAGATAGAGTTAAAAGATTCTGAGATAAGGGATATGAATGTAGGAATCCTTACTATCTCTACAAAGACTAATGAGAAAGGGGTGTCATTCTCTGCAGTGGTGGATTTCGATGACAAAGACGGCTATACGCAGAATACAAACCTAGACGTCGTAGTAGTGAATCTCTACAAAAGAGCAGGTGAGAAAGTAAATAAGGGGGATAAAATCGCAGAGATTAGCTCAAATGCCCTAAGCGAATTATACTTCTCACTGCAGAATACAAAAAGCAGATATGAGATTGCAAGGGAAATTGAGAAAAAAGATAAAGACCTCTATAATCAAGGCATCATCTCTCAGAGGGCATATCAGACTAGCTATCTTAGTATGAATGAGTTGCGTTTAAAGATGAATGAGATTCGCTCTAATTTTGCTAGTTTTGGAATCAATCCCGATAACCCACGAGGGCAGTTTGGATTCCTAGTAAGAGCAATAGGCAGTGGCACATTAAGCGTAGCGCCAACGCAGATAGGACAGAGTATCCCCGCTTTTACACCCTATATCCGCATAGCAAAGCCACTTAGCAACAATGTTTTGCTAAGAATCCGCGTCCCGCAAAATCGCAGTGCAAGTGTGAAGCCAAACTATGACGTCCTAGATATACATGGCAATAAAATCGGCGCAATAGAAAGCGTATCTTCTGTCATTGATAGACAGACAAATACCATGAGTGCTGTGGCACACGTTAGCTCTAAGGCATTTAAGGTAGGCGAGATTGTAGAGATTTATGTCTCTGGTGGGCTAGATGATAATATGTTCGTGATTCCAGATAACTGCTGGATAAAGTATGATGATGACTACATTGCTTTCGTGCGGACAAAAAGCGGCTTTAAACCTGTGTCGATAAAAATCATAGAGGAGAGAGATGGGCACTCTGTGGTAATGAGTGAGAATCTAAAAGTGGGGGTAAAGATAGCGAAAGGCTCACTTGTGATTCTAAAGGGCATAATGGTAGGGCTAGGCAAGGAAGAGTAAGGATAGAGTAATGTTTGCTAAGATTATTGAGTTTTCATTAAAGCAAAAGATTATAGTAACTATACTTGCATGTATCCTAGTAGTGTATGGGGTATTTAGCTTTATTAGCATTCCCATAGATGCTTTCCCAGATGTTAGCTCCACACAGGTAAAGATTGTTATGAAAATGCCCGGCGCCTCACCTGAGGAAGTAGAAAATCGTGTCGTACGTCCGCTAGAGTTAGAATTACTAGGATTACAGGGGCAGACTTCACTTCGCAGCACGAGTAAATATGCCATAGCAGATATTACAATCAACTTTGAAGATTCTGTGAATATGAATCTAGCCCGCCAAATGGTAAGCGAGAGGCTAAGCACAGCTATGAGTGAGCTACCCGCAGGGGTTAGCGGCGGTCTAGCGCCCATTGTAACGCCACTTAGCGATATGTATATGTTTACTATAGAGGGCAATATTAGCGAGGTTGAGAAAAGGCAGTTACTAGACTTTACCATTCGCCCCGCACTAAGGAGTATTAAGGGTGTAGCAGATGTTAGTAGCTATGGTGGCTATGCAAAGGCGTATGTGGTGATTCCAGACTTTCATGATATGGCAAGGCTTGGAATCTCAATCTCAGAGCTAGAATCTGCCCTGCGCGAGAATCTAAAAAATGATGGAGCTGGAATCATCAATCGCCCGGGCGAAATGTATCTAGTCAAAATCGATAGTGCGGCAAAAAATATAGAGGATTTACAAAATATCTCTATGAATACCCCGCAGGGCTATGTGAGAATCAAGGACTTTGCAAAGGTAGTAGAGAATCATAGAACGCGACTAGGATTTGTAACAATCGATGGAAAAGAGCAGACCACAGAGGGCATCGTGCTAGGACTAAGGGGTGCTAACTCGAAAAATACCATAGAGGCAGTGGAGAAAGAGTTAAATAAGATAAGGGCAAATCTCCCTAGCGATGTGGAGATAAAGACATTTTATAATCGCTCGGATTTAACCAAAAAGGCAGTCGATGCGGTTATAAAGGTGCTAATAGAGGCTATCGTGCTAATTGTTATCGTGCTGTTTTTATTCCTAGGAGATTTACGTGCAGCTGTGGCGGTTAGCGTTATACTGCCACTAGCCTTATCAGTGGCATTTGTGCTAATGGAGAAAAATGGCTTAAGTGCGAATCTAATGAGTCTAGGAGGCTTGATTATAGCCATTGGAATCTTAGTAGATTCCGCTGTTGTCGTGGTGGAGAATGCCTTTGAGAGACTTAGCAAGGATAGTAACCTTACCAAGATTCACATTATCTATCGTGCATCAAAAGAGATTGCCCCCTCTGTGGTAAGCGGCATTATTATTATCATCGTCTTTTTCGTGCCAATCCTAACGCTAGAGGGGCTTGAGGGTAAGATGTTCGTGCCACTTGGGGAGACGATAGTATATGCCCTGCTAGGCTCTCTTGTGCTAAGTATCACAGTCATTCCTGTCATGTGCTCCTTTGTGCTAAAATCAAAGCCGCATAAAGAGACATTCTTGATACGAGGCATAGAGTTTTTATATCACCCCATGCTTAGATTCTGTCTTAATAATGGCAAGAAAGTCATTATGGGCTCTCTTATCTTTCTTGTCTTTGCGTTTTCGCTATTTCCATATATCGGACGTGCATTTATGCCTACACTAGATGAGGGCGATATTGTCTTAAGCATAGAGACGACACCCTCTACCTCGCTTGAGGAATCTATGAATATCCTGCTTAGAATCACAAAGACAATAAAAGATGAGGTGCCAGAGATTGAGACTATCGTTACACGTGCGGGGGCAGATGAGCTAGGTCTTGACTTGGCTGGATTCTATCAATCTGACTCATTTATTATTCTAAAGCCAAAAGATGAGTGGGAGGCAAAGAGTAAGGCAGAAATCATACAAAAAATCAATGCCATAACAGAACGTTATAAGGGAATCACCTTTATAATGACCCAGCCCATTGACATGCGTATTAGCGAGATGGTTACAGGTGTGCGGGGGGATTTAGCCATTAAGATTTTTGGCTCTGATATAGATGAGTTAAATAGAATTAGCTCTGAGATTGCCGATATTCTGCGTGGCATACAAGGTAGCAAGGAAGTCTATACTGCACTAAATAAGGGTGTAAATTATTTCTATGTAACGCCATATAGGGAGAGAATGGCTAGGGCAAATATTAGCGTTGAGGAATTTGCCAAATTTATGAAAAGCACACTAGAGGGAATCTTTGTAGATTATATACCCCAGGGCTTTGCTAGGATTCCTGTCATGATTAGGCAGGATAGCGATATAGCCGATGATGTGGCAAAGTTCCAAGGGCTAGAGCTAAGTAGTGAAGATGACTTAGTAGTGCCGATAAAATCTGTGGCAGATATTAGGGCAGTCGATGGACCAATTAGTATTATGAGAGAGCAGAGTTCGCGCGTAGGAGTCGTGAGGAGCAATGTAGATAATAGGGACTTAGGTAGCTTTGTCGATGAGGCTATGAGTAAGATTAATTCGCAAGTAAAGCTACCCGATGGATATAGCATTACCTACGGCGGGCAGTTTGAGAATCAGCAAAGGGCAAATGCTAGGTTTAGCAAGGTTATACCGCTTAGTATTTTGGTAATTTTCTTTATCTTATTTTTTACCTTTAGGTCGATTACATTATCGCTTATGATTTTGCTAAATATTCCTTTTGCGGTTACAGGCGGTCTCATATCACTATATCTCTCAGGGGAGTATATGTCTGTGCCAGCTAGCGTTGGATTCATTGCATTATTTGGCATAGCGGTGCTAAATGGTCTTGTGATGATTGGCTACTTCGTGCAGTTAATCAAAGATGGGCATAGCATTGAGGAAGCCGTAGAAATGGGTGCAAAAAGACGTATGCGACCCGTGCTAATGACAGCTACCATTGCCGCATTAGGACTACTGCCCATACTCATCGGCGGCGGCGTAGGTAGCGAAGTGCAAAAGCCCCTTGCCATAGTCGTGCTGGGAGGACTTGTAACCTCCACAGCCCTAACCTTGCTAATTATCCCCCCCACATTTAAAATGATTGCAAAGAGGCTTAAGATTGTGTAGTGCGGTTTGATTCTTAATGAATTATCTGCAATAAGTTATGTTATGACTATGTATGAAATATATTTATTGAATCTAATACATATAGATATTTAGCTTTGCTTAACATGACAAATGTGTTGCTAAACATGACATATTATGTCGTCATTCTGAGCGATTAGCGAAGAATCTTTAGAATCTGGATTCTTAGTCATTTTGAGTGAACAAAGAATCCAGATTCTTCACATGCGGTAAGACATGACGAATAACGTCATGTTGAGCGAAGCGAAACATGGAATCTAGATTCCAAAAATTTCCCCCTCTCCTTGCGGGAGGTGGCTAAGTGGAGGAGTCTAGCCTAATTTCTAAAAACGACTTATTTAGAATACAGATTCTAAAAAACAAATGGTTCTTCATGTTTGTTAGAATCTTCACATTCGGTAAGACATGGCAAATTTGGGTCATGTTGAGCAAAGAAAAACATCTCTAAAATCCCGGAAAAAGACAGCATTTAGAGTAAAACAGAATCTAGATTCTAAAAACTCTTCGCTAGAGCCCTAATGATGCAGAAATAAGAATCTAAAATTGCTCATTCCATAATATCCTTGCCACTCCCTTGCTGTCTAAAACATGTGCTTCATTGCACCCAGCATTAATCCAAATGTAAGTCTCTTATACCTGCCTTTGGGCAAATATGAGAGCTAATTTAAATAATATACTACAAACACAATCTTTCACGATTAAATATAATCTTTTTATATCTTAAGATATAAAATTATGGTAATTTTAAGATTGTAATAAATATGTAATAAATATTGGATTTTTTTATGATTTTAATTATAATACTCCGAACATGTTTATCATGATTAATTTTACAGAAAGGAGGAGTGCATGGAGACATTACTTGGCGTAGCCGGTGTTATAAGCAGTATTGCTGAGCTTATTAAAAGCATTCTAGGTTTCTTTTAGGAAGTAGGACTTTGTAGAATAAGTATATATTCTACATTCAAATTGCCCATATTCTCATAGCAATGAGATATGGGTATTATTATAGATAATGAAGGAGTTTTGTATGAATAAAAAAGCATTGTTATTTGCTACATGCTTATCAATAAGTAGCGTATTAAGTACATCGCTTTATGCAGCCGATAGTAAGAGTGGTATATTTATTGGCGCATATAGTGGTGCTAGCTTGTTGAGCAAAGAATATAAGGGAAGCGTTGATACATTAATCGGCGGACAAGTAGGTTATGAGTTTTATAGTAAAAGCAATGATTTGCTAGGAATGCGTACGTATTTTGATACAGGGCATACACTTGGAGCATATTGGTATGACCAGAATCCATCTATAAGCTCTGCCTTTCATACTTACAATATCAATGTTGATGCCATAGTGAGACCTGTATCTTGGTTTGGCATATTTCTTGGTATCGGTGTAGGCTATCATAATCTTGTTGTGGGTAATGATTCCATTGATTCCATTGCCTTATTTACTAATGCCGGTTTTATATTTTATATAGGTAATTACATTAATGTAGATTTACGAATAAGGGCTACTACATTATATGTTGATATGCCGACAGGAAATTTTCGTGCTAATAGAAACGCGGAAGTTACACTAGGAGTGAATTTTATATTTTAAGACCTACGCAAAGTAACGACACCAAAGCCTAAGTGGAGAACATCTACTTAGAATCTAAATTCTTCATATTAATTCAGAATGACAGGGAGCATCGTCTAGATTTTATATGTTTTCGTCATTCTGAGGCTTTAGCCGAAGAATCTAAATTCCACCACACGCAAAAACCCAGCAAAGAGCAAAAGCTACAATGATATAATTAAGAAAATAAATTACAGCGGGATAGCGATGAAAAAAGAGAATAGAAAATCTAGTGATTTAATCTATAAATTAGGATTAGAAGACTTTTTTATAGCATTTAGTAAATTTTTTCGAAGAAATATCTTTGATAAAGATAGAGATGAAATACTGCTATATGTTCTAAATATGCCAGATTCAAAGTCTTTAAAATTACTTGTGGCAAATTTGGAGACGACATTCATCTCGCTGCCAAATGTAGATATATTAGATTCTGATTTAAAATCTCTAGCAAAGGGCGGGGACATAAGTCTTAAGAGTATTTTTCATATTATAAAGATTGTAAAATGTTTTAGCGATTTAAAACAACGCGATGATATTAGCAATAAATATCTTTTAGAATATATAAATACATTTGTTTTCCCAAAAGAGATTCTAAATCTTATTTCTCTTTTTAATCTCAGCGATGAAAGGGTAAGTATAGAGCTATGCGATGATATATCATATCTAAAGCTAGATTCTCATAGCGAAATTTTAGAACTCTATAAAAGCCTAGAGGCAAGAATCAAAGACAAAAGCAAAGAGTTAAATGCGGCGATAAATTCTACTTTACTGCAAGAGTATTTAATAGACAGGCAGATTCACTACAACAATGGGAATCTATGCCTACTAGCTAGGGCGGGATACTCATCATGTATAGAGGCAAAAGTGATAGCACGCTCGGCAAATGGATATTTCTATATCGTGCCGCTTGTGCTAGAGAGGATACAATCACAAATCTACACCTTGCTAGATAAGATAGAATCACAGCTACTACAACTAAGAAAAATGTATAGCAAGATTTTGCGGACGCATATATCTTTTGTTAGCTACATTAACAGGCAGTTTGATTTAATTGATAATGCTTATGCTAGAGTGGAATTTGCACGAAGCAATAATTACGAATTTGTCAAAAATATCTCTAATGAGATTATCCTAAAAGATTACGCACACCCAAGCCTCAATAATCCCGTGCCAATATCGCTATGCTTTGATAAGTCGTTGCTAATGATTACAGGGGTAAATGCAGGGGGGAAGACCATGCTTTTAAAGAGTATTTTAAGTGTGCTTTTCTGCTCTAATATGTGCATTCCTATGAAAATTAATGCCACACACTCCTCTCTACCTAGTATAGATGACATTTTCATCATAGCACAAGACCCGCAGGATTCCAAAAATGATATTTCTACATTCTCAGGTAGGATTGGACAGATTGCCACTTTTTTAAATAAAAAGCATTTTATACTAGGCATAGATGAGATAGAAATCGGGACAGATAGCGGCGAGGCGGCAAGTTTATATAAGGTTATCCTAGATAGATTCCTAGAAAATAATACAAAAATCATCATCACAACGCATCATAAACACCTAGCCTCACTCATGTCTGAAAATAAGGCGGTGCAACTCATAGCCGCTATGTATGATTACAAGCAAATGAAACCTACATTTGAATTTACAGAGGGTATCGGAAAAAGCTATGCTATGGAATGCGCCATGCGATATGGAATCCCAGCCCACCTTATAGAGTTAGCAAAAAAGCTACATGGCGAAAGTGCAAATAACCTAGAGAGGCTAATTGATGAATCAAATGAGATTATTCTAAAAAACAGACTAGAATCCATAAAACTAGAAAAGCTAAAAGAGGAGCTAGAGCAAAGTAAAAAACACATAGAAGCACAAAAAGATAGTCTAAGAGAGGAATTTAATAGAGAATCTTTAGCGCTAAAAAGGCATTACAACGAAGCGATAAAAGAAATAAAAATGTTAGCAAAGCAATCTAGCAAGGATTCAAAGGCAAATATACATCGTATGCTAAACAAGGCAAATCACGTAAAAAATGAGTTTGTTGTCAAACAAGATTCCAAAAACAATAAAACTTTTAGCAAAAATGATTGGGTTATCTATCACAATAAAATCTATAAAATCACGGATTTATCAAATAATACCTGCAATCTGGAATCTCAAAATGGCTTTAAGCTAAAATCCATTAGCACCTCATTGCTAAAACCCGCTAAAAAGCCAAATGAAAATACGACATTCACATTAGTGGCGGATATAAAGCCTACAACAAAAATTGATTTACACGGAATGACGCGAGAGGAAGCATTAGAATCATTGGAGTTATTTTTAAACAATGCTATCATGGCTAGGTTTAGCGAAGTGCTTGTCGTATATGGTCTTGGCAATGGAATCCTAAAAAGAATGGTAAGAGATTTTTTAGATAAATGCAAATATATAAGAGGCTATACAGATGCCCCCGCAGATAGCGGCGGAAGCGGGGCTAGTGTCGTGTATTTATGAAAATTCTCTTTGAAGTCTGCGTGTTCTCTCATCTCTTTTAGCTAAAAGCTCTTGTGCCTCTGATATGTCTATTACCTCAAATTTTATCTTGCTGTTATACCTGCTTTGTGCAAGTCTAGGTAAATCCTCGCTAATAACATTTGCAATCTTAGCATACCCACCACTTAGCTGTCTGTCTGCCATGAGAATGATAGGCTGTCCATCACCTGGCACCTGCACCGCCCCAAATGCGATGCCATCTGATGCAATATCCCCACTTGATACATGCTCTATCGCCTCACCCTGCAGTCTAAGACCCATGCGATTACTGCGGGAGGTTATCGTGTATTCTGTATTTAGAAAGCTTTGCATGCCTTTTTTAGTAAAGCTATCATCTTGAGGACCTAGTATTACTCTAAAAACATTGCTATGAGAATTTTGTAGCCAATTTTTCACAAATCTAGCTTTTAGATTCCCCAAATCCTGCTTTTGCTTTGCAAATGATAATATATCCCCATTTTGCAGTTTTCTACCCTCAAAGCCTCCTATGCCTAGCCTTAAATCACTAGACTTACTATCATAAATACTCTCTAGGGCAAATCCGCCGCAGATTCCAAGATAGCAATACATGCCACCATGTAGTAGCTCTACTTTTAGAATCTCTCCTGCGTTTGCCTTATATACCCTGCATGTATTAATACTTGTGCCAGAAAGACTAGCATTACAAAATGCGCCGCTAATAGCAAAAAAGCCATCTTGCATAAACTCATACTCACCCCCCATAATACATATCTCTATGGCAGCCTCCCCCCTGTCATTGCCTAGCAGAATATTTAGAATCTCAAGGCTATGCGTATCCATCGCCCCGCAGCTACAAAAGCCCAAATCACCATAACCTACCCTGCCTAAATCCTGAATGCTATCTAGCAATCCAGCCTTTATAATCCTAAGCATTGAGAACCCTTTATACTAATCTCCTCAAACTCACTTTTGCTAATGGGTATAAATCTCACAAAATCCCCTGCCCTAAGCAATGCACCCTTATGTTTGTCAAAAATATTAACGGGCGTTTTACCGATGATATTCCAGCCGCCAGGCGAGGATATGGGATAGATTCCACTCATAGATTCTGCTATGCCAACGCTACCTGCCTCTATGCTTGTCCTTGGTGTGCTTAGTCTCTTTGTATGAAGTCTTTTATCCATGCCCTCATTAGTGCCAAATAAATATGGGAATCCAGCCACAAAGCCCAGCATAAAAACGCGAAAAATCGTAGAGCTATGCAGATGTGCTACCTCATCTTTTGACATGCCGATATGCTCAAAATCTAATCCAAAATCATAGCAAAGCGGAATCTCAAATCTCCTAGCACTAGCATGTTTGACTTCTGTAATCTCTAATTCTAAGAGACGTCTTCTTAGATTCTCAAAGGAAATTATCAAAGGGTTATATCGCACAAATAGACTTGTAAAACATGGAATCATCTCAATAATTCCCTCTATGCCAAGATTGCTAATAGTATCTCTAAATGCAGTAATCTCCTCTACTAGCCTTTCGCTTTGTGCCTTACCAAAATAAATACTCAAAGCACTATCGCCATTTGCTTTAATTTCCCTCATGATAAGAATCCGCCAATTAATTTAATAATATTCTTAAGACCCTCTGATATGCCAAAATATCCCATGCCAAGCACGACTGCTAAGCCTAAGATTCTAAGAATAATAGAGGGGGTATAATCTCCCATGACACTCTTCTTACAACTAGCTATAAGAATAATTAAAAGCATAAGTGGAAGTATCAAGCCATTCAAAGCGCCAACAATAATCAAAACATCTGTGGGACGTCCGACAATTATCATAATAAGAGTAGAGACAAAAATAAAGGCTATGATGAATCTTTTTTCATTATTTGCCACAAGTGTGCTAAGTGTTTTTAGAAACGACACAGAGGTATATGCCGCACCGATGACAGAAGTAATAGAGGCAAAAAATATTACTAAGCCAAAAATTTTATAGCCAATCAATCCAGCGCCTTGACGAAAGGCACTTGCCGCAGGGTCATTTTTATCAATGACTCCGCCATGTATAATTACGCCAAGCACTACTAGAAAAAGTAGGATTCTCATCGAGCCACTAACGCTAATGCCGATAAAAAGAGACTTTCGAATCTGGGGTAAATTCTCTTTGCCTGTGATTTTTGCATCAATTAAGCGGTGGATTCCAGCAAAGGTAATATACCCCCCGCAGCTACCGCCTAGCAAAGTTAAAATGGCAAAAATCATAGAACTACTCATTTCGCTACCTAGCGTAAGATTCTGAGTAACCTCTCCTGCAGTGCTAAAAATCGCAGAAAATGACGGCTGTGATTTGAAAACCACATAAAGCATAGTAACTATCATAATGACGCCAAGCCACTTTACGATAATATCTACAAGACCTTGTGCATTTTTAGACACGAAAATAAGAATGGCTAAAACGCCGCTAATGCCTAGCGCTAATTTCAAATCAATATTTAATAATATATGCAATCCAAGACCCGCCCCAGCGACATTTCCAATATTAAAGGCAAGTCCGCCTAGACAAATTACAAAGGATACAACATAGCCAAGCCCAGGTAAAATCTTATTTGCCAAATCCTGCCCTCGTAATCCCGTGCTACCAATGACACTCCAAATATTTAGCTGTGCGATAATATCAAGTGCTATTACGATAAGAACGATGCCTAGCATTGCACCCAAAAACTGAGAAGTGAAAAGGGAGGTTTGGGTTAAAAAGCCCGGACCAATGGCAGAAGTAGCCATTAAAAATGCTGCCCCTACCAAGGCTTGAAATGAGAATCTTTCCATATCTTTCCTCAAGAAATATTATATTTAGCTTTATGATAGTAAAGAAACTATGAAAAATACTAAAAATACTAAAAATGTAAGGTCTTGAACATATAAGTGTTACATATAGTATAAATATTCTCTAAAACATCTCCAATATCTCATACGCAGTATTTCTCTTAGCGGGTCTCTCACCTATGTCTTTTATAAGGCTAATCATCTCTTCTTGATTCATAGAGTTTGTGGCGCCAGCAGATGCGACTACATTCTCCTCCATCATCGTGCTACCCAAGTCATTAGCGCCAAATAATAATGCCAACTGCCCCACATGGCTACCCTGCGTTACCCAGCTGCTTTGGATATTTTTTACATTATCAAGATATAGTCTTGAGAGTGCTAAAAGTCGCAAATATCGATGCGAACTAGCCTTTTGCAAACTAGGATACTCAAGACTTAAAGGAGTATTTTTTGGCTGAAAACTCCAGAGGATAAAAGCGCGGAATCCTCCCGTCTCATCTTGCAAATCTCTAATGCGTCTCCAATGCTCGATAATATCTAAGTCATTCTCAATCGTGCCAAACATCATCGTAGCCGTGCTTTTCATACCAATCTTATGTGCCTCTCTATGCACCTCTATCCACTCATCGCTACTTAGCTTTTTAGGTGCTATAATATCCCTCACCCTATCGCTTAGAATCTCAGCACCAGCACCAGGTATTGATGATAGCCCAGCATTTTGTAGCCGCACTAAGACTTCCTTGATAGAAAGCTTAGAGATTTTAGCAATGAAATTTATCTCAATAGCAGAGAATCCATGTATGGTAATGCTAGGATATTTTGTAGCAATGTGAGAGACTAGCTCCTCATAGTAATCTATTTTTAGCTTTGGATGCACACCGCCTTGAAAGAGAATCTGTGTGCCACCTATCTCTAATAGCTCATCTATCTTTTTATCAATGACATCAAAGCTTAGGATATACTCCCCCTCCTCTCCTAAATGCCGCTTAAACGCACAGAATTTACAATCAACCCAGCAAATATTTGTGTAATTAATATTTCTATCAACCACAAATGAGGTAATGTTATCCTTATGCAACTCTCTCTTGCGTTTATTTGCCATCTCTCCTAGCTCTTTTAGCGAGGCATGTCTCATTAGCTCTAGTATCTCTTCATCTGAATATCTATACATATTTTGTCCTTTTTGAAAATTATATCCTATTTATAATGCGTGAAATATCATTAAAAGCACCTAGAATCATCATTGCTACAAGAAATGAGATTCCAATAAAGCTAAGAATGTCTGCTATGCGTCTATTAACCCGTCTGCGAAATACCCACTCATAGATACAAAAGAGAATCTGCCCCCCATCTAATGCGGGTAGCGGGAGGAGATTAATAATGCCAAGATTCACAGATACTAGGGCTATTATAAACATAAAAAACATGAAATTAGAGTTATATGCCTGAGAGCTAATATCTGTTATGCCAATAATGCCACTTAGATTCTCAATGCCTATCGCTCCAACAATAAGCTTTTTTAATCCATCATAAATAATTAAGATAGAATCTATCATCTGATTAAAAGCTATATTTATTGATTCAAAAAAGCTAGGAGTCATTCGGGTTACTTGCGGAGAGATTCCTAGTAATTTAGCTCCATCTTTTATGCTAAGAGGGACATTTAGGCTAAGAGTATCGCCTCCCCTTTGTATTTCTAGCTTTACACTATCCCCATTTATGCCCTGTAAAAGACCTCTAATCTCACTAAAGCCTTGAATCTTGACTTCATTAATAGAGAGGATTCTATCCCCGCTTTGCAAGAGAGAGGCGGCTTTATATTCCTTCCCTACATTGCCAATTAGTGGCTCATTATTTGCGACATCAATGCCAGAGAACATTAACACGAAAAGAAAGATAATAAAAGCTAGGATAAAATTAAATAATGGTCCTGCAAAGATAATAGCAATGCGAACTAGCGGATGTCTGTCATTAATATTAGTTTTATCAATTTCATCTTTTTGTGCAAAACTGCGATATTTACGTTTATGTAGTGGGGCGCCACCTTTCATCTTCACATAGCCACCAAGTGGGAGCAGTGATAATTGATAAGTCGTACCGCCTTTGCTAAAAGATAGAATCTTTGGTCCAAAACCAATGCTAAAAGAGAACACCTTGATTCCAAAAAATCTTGCAACCAAAAAATGCCCTAACTCATGGAAAAAAACCATGAAAGACACGGCTACAATGGATACAAAGATTCCCATTATTTTATAGCCTTATAATATTTAAGTGTATAGTCAAGACCAGAGTAAAGAGTAACAAACACCGCTATCCACAAAAATAACGTCCCACCGGGGAAAAAATTAGCAAGTAAAAAGGCAATGGCTAGAATCTGAAAGACCGTTTTGTATTTGCCAAGATTACTAGCCGCTACATTTTGCTTAAAATTTGCCGCTACGACACGAAGACCTGTAATATAAAACTCACGTGAAAGTATGATAAACACCGCCCACGCATTTGCCCTCTCAAGATGCAAAAGTCCGATAAATGCCCCAAGTATTAGCATCTTATCTGCAAGGGGGTCAAACACCTCACCAAAAGCACTGCCAAGATTAAATCGCCTAGCAATATAGCCATCAAAGAAATCCGTGATAGAGGCAATGCAGAATATCAAACACGCAAAATAATCCCGCCACGAGATATGCACCCAATCTGGCACGATAGATTCCCAATGCAGTAGAATTGCTACAAGCAGTATCGCCATAATGATGCGTGAGATGGTTAGTATGTTTGGCAAATGCTTCATTTCAATAGTCCTAGAGAGGCTTTCAAATGGCTAATTGTAATATGGAGATTGCAAATCATGAGTATTATTTTAAAACTTATTGTATGTGAATTTTTTAATTTTTATTTTGCATTGATAATAAATTGATTTTTTTAAATAAAAATATCAAAAATATATAATCTTTGTATAGAATAGTAGCTATAAAGTCTTATTTAATGACTACTATTAATGAGGTCTTTGTGTGAAAAATAAAGTTTGAAAATTTTGAGGCTATGATGATTCATGTATAGTATTTTTCTTATTATTAACGTTTTTTTATAAAAATTACTATGTTTTTGAAAAATTTATCATAAAATTTTGATTTTCATAAATTTTTATGCTATGCAATTTCATTATAAAAAAATCATGAATGAAATAAATAAGTCAAATTTATATGTTTTTTTGAATTAAAATGTGATAAATTAATGAAAACTTTACTATAATATCGCCATGTCAGGCTTTGCTTGATTAGAGAATTTACTAGCCCTTTACTTTTAGGAGGATTTTATGACAATAGAGAATTTTGAGCATCAACTGAAGGTCTTGAAGCTGAAAAAAAAGGAATTTGCAGCTATGGTAAATGCCGGATATACAGGTGTTGTCGGATGGAATACTAGGGGAGTAACGCCAGAGTGGGTAGATAGTTGGCTCGCTAATTACGCAAAGGCTAAGAAATACGATGAGATAAGAAGTATTATAGAGGATAAGTTAAATGCAGATGACGCAGAGGTGGATAAGGCACAAATTTATGGTGGCATGAATATATAATGTAATATCACAATGCGATTCAGGATTATGCAGTGAGAATCTAAAACAATCATCACTGCAAGTTTTGCTACTTTCCTCTTTTTATACGGTAGTCATAAATTTTGTAAAAAATTTTATGCGATAAATATTTTTCATTATTTAATATGATTTTTCACCATAAAATACACACATGTTACATATATAAACACAGCTATTTAAAAGCTAATATTTTCTTTTTTATGCTGATTGTTAATAAAATACTCACTATTTTGTTACTTAAAGTAATTTTATTAAAATATTTTATTTTTAAGACAATATTTATTA
>CASEHV010000023.1 GCA_949287835.1 uncultured Helicobacter sp. | reverse complement strand
TTGTAGCTTTTGTAATCTTAGAGTAACATTATTTCTTACAATAATGAATACCACTAAAGCAATGATAGCAGTGATGATAATGGCGCTGCCTATAATAATTGCCCTTATGGCGACACTTGGGGCGAAGATGGATTCTTGAGGTGCAGTAACCACAACGCTCCAAACCTCGCTAAAATTTCCTATTTTAAATGAAGTAATACCCGTGTAGCTATCGCGTCCCTCTAGGTTTTTATATGGTAAAACTCCTTCGCCTCCAGACCTTGCTATACTAAGTAACTCCTGCGATGATGGGTCTGAATTTAAAGATGCTAGTGGCTTACCTTGATATTCCTCATTTGGATGCAAAATAAAAACGCCATTCCCATCAATTAGGAATCTATAATCCCCATCAAACACACTTCTGCTAGGCTTCATCAAATCTCGTTTCACTACATTCAAATCTACAAGAACGCCAAGCACTCCTAGCACTCTGCCGTTATTATCAACCAAAGGCATGATAAGCGTAGATACATAAAAACGATTGCCATTCATAGTAAAGTAATGTGGCATCGTTATGGTTGGCTTACCTGTCGATATTGCCTCCTGCACTTTCTGCCAACTTAGAATCTCACTATTAACTCCAGATACAATAACGCCGCCCTTAACACCTGGGGTGGAATCATAAGTTACCATCATTATTTCATTATCGCCAAATTCATACTTAGAATTTTTAAATAGCCCAGAATTTTTCATATATACAAATGAAAAAACATTTGACTGCAGGGTATCTGCCATATTGCTTAACTCCTGCTCTATAATAATCTCTTTATTATCAAGATTATCAAAAATTAAACTTTGCAAATCTGCGTGAGTAACTGCCAAAGAAGCATAACTACCCTGCAGGGTAGTAGAAATAGCATTTGCCGAACGTTTTGCTGTATTCATAAGTAGCTTTTCAGATTCTGTCTGCAAAATATTATGCGATTTATAATCCACTATAACAGATAGAATAACCATACATATTAAAACCACTCCCACTATGGCTATGACGACCTTCGTCCCTATTTTTAGCTGTCCCATAAGATTGTATCCTTTGTATAGAATGAATCGTATATTATAGCAATACTTTTTTCTTTTTGTAATTATTTTTCATAATAATTTTAAAAGTTTAAGTATGAAAACTTCAAAATAAAAAGTTATTTAGACATAAAAGCTAGAGATTTTAGATATTTAGCAGTGTAGAATTTTTACATAATTTTGTTAAAAACCATTTACAACGTATAATGCTAGAATCTAAACAAAGATTAAGGGAGTTTTATGAAAATATTAGTATTTGTAGGAATCATATTTATCATACTAGCATTGATGAAATTTTATATTTATAAAAGATTTTTAAAACATACATTTATTTTTAAAAATCATAGATTCTTAGCCATGGGTTTGCTAGGTATTATATATTTGGCAGAATTGGCATTCTTTTTTCTAGCAAAAGATAGAGGATTTAATCATAATATTTATATTTTTCTTAGCTTTTTTGTGATAATAACATATTTTTTATTTCTAGTCGCAATCATTGGCGACATCATATTTAGTATCACAAAGCAAAAAAATATTTCTCTAGTATCTGAAGGCAATCATATTCAAGATTACACAAGACGCAAGGCATTAAAGATTATACTAGATTTGGGTATTTTTATATTATTTTTTATTTTTACATTCAAGGGGACTAGAAATGCACTAAATATTCCAGACATAAAAGAAGTAGAAGTAGCAATCAAGGGGCTAAAAAAAGATAAGCACATAGTCATGGTAAGCGATGTGCATGTAGGTAAGGTCATACAATCAGATTTCCTACATGGCATGGTAGAGAAAATAAATTCTCTAAATCCAGATATAGTCGTCATCGTGGGGGATTTGGTAGATGAACATATAGATTTTGTAAAAGAGCATTTGTTGGTGCTAAATAATCTTAAAAGCAAAGAGGGCGTATTTTATGTAAGCGGGAATCATGAATACTATCATGGCATAGAATCTATTCTTGATTTTTTAAAGACACTAAAACTTAATGTATTAACTAACGAAAATGTGGAATTAGAGGATTTTAATATAGTGGGTATAAGCGACATTGCAGGGCTTAGATTCAATATTTTACCGCCAGATATAGAACGTGCAAAAATTGGGCTAAATGAGAATAAGCCCAGTATTTTACTAACACATCAACCAAAATCGCTAAAAATGATAAACCATGATGGATTTGACTTGATTCTATGCGGACATACACATGCAGGGCAGGTTTTCCCCCTATCAATATTTGTATGGCTAGACCAGCATTATGTGCATGGACTATATCGTTTGGAAAATGATGCCAATCTTTATGTTAGCTCTGGTGCAGGATTCTGGGGGCCGCCGATAAGATTCCTAGCACCTAGCGAGATTGTGAGTTTAAGACTTAAGGCTTAGAGATTATTTACCAATCAATGTTTTTATGTATTGGTCAGCTAAATAAAGACCATTGCTATGCTCACCTATTAGCTTAATCTTATCTACAATGCCTCTAAATAAAGCCTCCTCCTCATGCTGCTCGGCTACATACCATTGTAAGAAATTAAAGGTAGAGTAGTCTTTTTTATCAAGCATAAAGCTAACTAAATCATTGATTGATTCTGTAATTGACACTTCATGCTTATAAGTTTCCTCAAATACATTTAATAGTCCGCTAAAATTACTCTGTGGCTTCTCAATGCTTTGTAATTCCACTAGAGAATCTGTCTCATTTAGGTATGTAATAAGCTTTTTAGCGTGGTCGCTTTCCTGTCCTGCATGCTCGAATAAAAATTGCCCAGCACCATCAAATCTATTTTTAAAACACCATGAACTCATGCTTAAGTATAGATTAGATGCAAACATTTCTTTAGCAACTTGTTCATTCAATCTTGCAACAACTTCTTTTGACAACATAATAAACTCCTTAGAAAAAATCTGTCAGTTAATTGCCAATCAATTAACTTTATCATTATAGTAAATAAAATGATAATTTGTCAAGACTAAAATCAATAAATTATCAAAATTTCGTAAAAAATGATAAAAGGCTACATATTAGTATCCATAATCCTCAATATATCAAGTCGTTGCACTATTATGATAGAATTTCAACACAATTAAACCCTTTCAATGATTTTAAGGATAGATATGTCGCCACTTATTGAATTTTTTCAGACAAGCGGAATCATTACCCTACTTGTTGTTTTTTGGCTTTCTTTATATTTCATCATTGCATTTTGGATTTTTATCTACAAGTGGTTTATTATAAAAGGAATAGAGGATAGAGAATCTTATTCGCTTGAGTTGCTATTATCAAAGGATATAAATTTACCACAAAGTGCGATTTTCTCACGTGCAAGGGGGCATAATATCCTTTCAAAAGAAATGTTAAATGTATGGAAATCACAGATTCTAAAACGTGCTAGTGTAGGGCTAACATTTCTCAGCATTGTTAGCTCTACTGCACCTTTCATAGGTCTTTTTGGCACCGTTGTAGAGATTTTAGATGCCTTTAGCAGTTTGGGCGGACAGGGGCAGGCTACATTTGAGATTATCGCACCTATTATTTCTAAGGCTTTGGTTGCTACCGCTTTTGGAATCTTGTGTGCAATTCCAGCGTATTCTTTCTACCTTGTATTGCGAAGAAAAATCTCTGTTTTGGGAATCTGTTTGCAATCACAAATCGACATAGCAGTATCTGCAATAGATTCTAATCAAAAAGGCACAAAATAATGGATTATGATGATATATTAGACGATGATAAGCCAGAGTTAAATATTACGCCTCTTGTAGATATTATGCTAGTGTTATTAGCAATACTTATGATAACAACGCCCTCCATTGTATTCAAAGAGGATATAAAGTTGCCAGATGGCTCAAAAACCGCCAAGGCAGGACCTACAAAATCAATATCTATTAGAGTAGATAGTAAGAAAAATATCTATGTAAATGACAAGGTTTTTAAATACGAGAATTTCAAGCAAAACTTTAGCACATACTTTAAAGACTATAATAAAGAAGATTCTGTATATATATATGGGGATAAGGGAATATTATATGGTGAAGTTATTGCTATACTTGCAGAGCTAAAGAATCTAGGATTTACAAAAGTATCGTTAGGAACAAAATGAGACAAGAAGGCATCGCTTTATACGAAAATAATAAAACATTGCGTATTTATAGTGGCATAGCAGCTGTGGCACTTTATTTTATATTTTTATTCGTATTTTCAATGCAAAATAAAAATGAGGAAAAATCTGGGGATAATATTCTCATATCTAATGTTATATTTCAAGATGATACTCAATACAGAGATTCCAAACCAAGTTTGCCAAAAAAGGAAATAGAAACACCACAACCCACCCCCGCTCCTCCACCACAAGTAGAGGAAATAAAAGAAGTTAAAGCCCCGCCACCAGAGCCAAAAAAAGAGGTTTCTAGTGAGAATCTACTAGGAGATGTTTTCTCTAATGTGCCATCACAAATAAACAAAGAACCAAAAAAAGAAGAAATCAAAGAGATAAAGAAGGAAATAAAGATTGAAAAACCGCCTGTAACAACTCCTGTTGCGACTAATAATGTAAACAAAAGCTTAGATGAAATATCAAAAAGTCTTGAGAGTGGCATAAAAGATACACTTAACATACAAGTAAATACAGCAACTATTGGAAATTCATCGCAAGGAAACACAAATGGTAATGACAAAGATGCACTAGATGGCTGGTTTGATGGCATACAAAAGACGCTCATGAGTGAATGGAAAAAGACTAAGAAATACTCAAAAGCCACGAGTGCGACCGTGAAAGTAAGAATAGATTCCAAAGGTAGATTATCATATCTACTCATGGTAACGCCATCGCCATTCTCAGACTATAATGCCTCTGTGGAGCATTTCATAAAGCAAATGGAAAAATCCACATTTCCCCCCGTGCCAAATGGCAGGGATTTGGTATTTTCGATTAATTTAAAGAGTGAAGGGTTTTAATAGATTCTATACTAAAAGCTAGTAAATCTTTCATTACCTGTGTATCTTTTGGAGTAGAGTATGGCAGTGCGGGATTAAACTCAGAAAATTCAAGTGCCGCAATCCTATCTCCAAATGCCCTAAAAAGTGATGACATAAGTTCTTTTAATGAAGTGATAGAAAGACCATTTTCTACATTGCACCCCGTGCTTTGAAACACTCCACTATCTAGCACATCAATATCTAGGCTAATATAAATTTTCGTGCATGAATTCAGATTCTCTAATATAGAATCAACACATTTTTGCATATTATCCATTATATTTTCTACACTATAAACTGGGATATTATTAGATTCTATAATCCGTCGCTCACCCTCCTCAAAACTTCGCAATCCACAATAGACTATATGACTAGGATTTATAGAATCCTTTGAAATTGAACTCAACTTATCCCAATAGTTAGATTCTATATCACTTACCTCATCGCTACTGCCACCAGCGCCAATCAATGCCCCAAGTGGCATACCGTGCATATTCCCACTAGGTGAGGTAAATGGCGTATGAATATCTGCGTGTGCATCAATCCACACAATGCCCACAGTCTCATTTGGCATAGCATTTTGTAATCCCTGCACAGATGCCAAAGCACTTGAGTGGTCTCCACTTAGAATCAACGCAAAATCACCTTTTTGCAAAATAGATTCCATACATTTTGAAACCCTTTGACTATAAAAATCATATAAATGCGCTATATTCTTTGCCTTACTATTTGTGGTATCCAAATTTTTATGTGCAGGGGATAGATAATTATTCTCATCTAGCAATGCTATCTTACTCTCTCTAACATAATCACACAATATCTCTACGCCCCTAGCCTGCCCTAGCCTACCTCCTGCAATATCGGAGGCAATACCTAGAATCTGTATATTCATACATAAATCCTTAACTCAATCAAACAACGTCTTAGAATCACCCTCGTATGATTCTAAGCCAAATAAACATAATGTCTTATACGTAGCCACCCTACCCTTTGCTGTCCGCTCTATGTAGCCATTTGCCAATAAATATGGCTCTATGACTTCCTCAATGGTCATCTCATCTTCACTCATGGCAGCCGCTAGAGTATTTAATCCAATAGGCTTTCCACGCGATTGTAGCAACATCTGCAAATACGTAATATCCACATCATCAAAGCCTAGCTCATTTACGCCTAGCTCATTTAATGCGTATTTGGCAATCTCGCAATCTATCACATGCTTATCTTTAATCTCGGCAAAATCCCGCACTCTACGAAGCAATCGCAGTGCGATTCTAGGTGTGCCACGTGAACGTTTAGCAATCTCATTAGCACTCTCTTGAGTAATCTCGCTATTTAGCCTAGTGGCTGCCCTTTGTATGATAAGTGATAGCTCACTTTGTGAGTAAAACTCTAGCTTTGCACTAATGCCAAATCTATCTCTAAGTGGATTAGATAGCATACCTGCCCTAGTCGTAGCCCCGATAAGCGTAAAGGGTGCTAAATCAATTTTAACAGTCTGTGCTGCTGCCCCCTGCCCTATGATAATATCTAGCCTAAAGTCCTCCATAGCAGGATAGAGAATCTCCTCAATATTAGAACTCAAGCGATGAATCTCATCGATAAATAAAATATCTCCAGCCTTTAGATTCGTCATAATAGCGGCTAAATCCCCCGCTTTCTCAATCATGGGTGCGGCACTAACCTTTATATTCGCATTCATCTCATGGGCGATAATGTGGCTTAATGTCGTTTTACCAAGCCCCGGGGGTCCAAAAAATAGAACATGGTCTAAGCACTCGCCACGTCTCTTACTAGCCTCTATAAAGACTTTAAGATTATTCTTTATCTTATCCTGTCCTATGTAGCTATCCCATGAGCTAGGGCGTAGAACATTCTCACTTCTATCATCGCTAAAGACCTTATCCCTATCGACAAGCCTATTATCGCTAGAATCAAGAATAGAGATTTTCTCCACTTAAAGCCCCACTTTACACAGCTACACTCTGTCTTTAATGTTTAGAGCCTTTATAGTGCTGATATATACATCATATTTATTTTTTTTCATGTATCTAAGCAGACTTTTTCTTTTGCTAACAAGTTTTAATAATCCAAGTCGGCTAGAGTGGTCTTTTGGGTTAGCTTTTAGATGCTCTGTAAGATTAGAAATCTTAGCACTCAGAAGGGCTATCTGCACCTCGCTAGAGCCTGTATCCTTACTATTGCGTGCAAACCTAGATATAATCTCGCTTTTTACTATTTGCATAAACACCTCTTTGATATAAGACTAAAGCATGGGATTCTAACACAACTTTTAATATTTTTGCTACAATTCTAAGCTATTTTGTAAATCGAAGAGTATCTATGGCGGCAAAAGAGCAAAATAGCGGCATTCTACAAAAAGCCTTCCCCTTTCTAAAGCTACTAGGCAAGTCAAAGGATTTAGGCGTAGTAGTATTCATCATTGCCATCATATTCCTTATTGTATTCCCGCTACCTGCCGGAATGCTAGATTTACTGCTTACCATATCCATTGCGTTATCTATGCTTATTATCGTCATTGCACTTTATATTAATAAGCCTATGGATTTCTCTACATTCCCTACTCTTTTGCTATTTGTAACTGCTTATCGTTTGGCGTTAAATGTCGCTACGACACGTATGATTCTAAGCGAGGGTAGCAATGGAGCCGAGCATGTAAGCCACATCGTAAAAGCTTTTGGCGAGTTTGTGGCAAGTGGTAGCTATGTGATAGGCACGATTATTTTCGTGATATTAGTAATTGTGAATCTACTTGTGATTACAAATGGTTCTACGCGGGTAACAGAAGTGCGTGCCAGATTTGCCCTAGATGCTATGCCGGGTAAGCAGATGGCAATTGATGCAGACATGAATGCAGGATTAATCGATGAGAAAGAGGCAAAGAGCAGACGTGAGGCACTAGCACAGGAGGCAGACTTCTATGGTGCTATGGATGGTGCTAGTAAGTTTGTAAAAGGTGATGCCATAGCCTCTATTATCATTACTATAGTAAATATTGTGGGAGGATTCCTTATTGGCTATTTTCAAGATGATATGAAGCTATCAGAAGCCGCCTCGACATTTACGATACTAACCATAGGCGATGGTTTGGTTAGCCAGATTCCAGCGCTAATCGTAGCTACCGCCACAGGTATAGTCGCTACAAGGACTACTAGGGGCGAGGAGGAGAACTTTGCCCACAGCCTTGTAAAACAGCTAACGGAGAAATCAAAGACTCTAATCATCGTGGGATTTATACTCTTTTTATTCTCACTTGTGCCTAGCTTTCCATTTCTGCCACTTATCTTTGTAGCGGCAATCTTTCTATTATCAGCATGGCTTATTAGCAGGGATAGCGAGGATTCTGTATTCTCGCCACTTGCCAATCTCTTTAGCAAAAAAGACAAAGAAAAAGGCAAGAAAAAGGATTTAAAAGAGCTAAATGAACAAAAAATGGTGCAGGAACATTCTGCTGCAAAACGTCCGCAGAAAACCCAAGAGGAAATCAAGAAAGAAGAAGAAAAAGCAATAAATGAAGTGCTAAAAGTGGAGTTTTTAGAGCTACATCTAGGATATAACCTCATACGACTAGCTGCAGTAGACCAAGGAGGAGATTTGCTAGAGAGGGTTAGGGGCATTCGCAAAAAGATAGCTAGGGATTATGGATTCCTAATGCCACAAATCCGTATGACAGATGACCCTGGCATAGGACCTACGACTTATCAGTTTTTCCTAAAGGGCATCGAGATAGGTAGCGGGGAAGTCATGCCAGATAAATTTCTAGCGATGAATACAGGCATGGTAGCAAAGGAGATAGACGGAATCCCTACAAAAGAACCAGCCTTTGGTCTTGATGCGATATGGATTGATTCTAATGTAAAAGAAGATGCGATTATACAGGGCTACACCGTCATTGACCCAGCTACTGTTATAGCTACCCACATGAGTGAGCTAGTCAAGAAATACGCCGAGGAATTCATCACAAAAGATGAAGTCAAAAAACTCATGGACAGACTAGAGGACGATTATCCAGCAGCTATTGAGGAGGCAAAGAAAGTGCCAGCTAGTGTTATTCGAAGCGTATTACAGGCATTGCTACATGAGGGCATTCCTATCAAAGATATGCTTACGATATTAGAGACCATTACAGATATTGCCTCAAGTGTGCAAAATGACATTCCTATCATAGTCGAGCATGTGAGGGCGAAGCTATCACGTGTTATCACAAATACCTTTAAATCCGAAGATGGAATCTTAAAACTTGTTACACTATCGCAAGATTCCGAGCAGTTCTTACTAGGAAAGCTAAAAGACCAGCATGGCAATAGAATGTTATTATTAAATGCGCTAGAAATGCAAAAGCTAATAGATTCTGTAGAGCAGGAGAGTGTAAAAATACTACAACGAAATATCACGCCTGTAATCCTCGTAGTTGATCCTCAGCTACGTCTGCCGCTAAGTATCAAGCTAGAGCAGTTCAAGCTAGATTCTGTTGTAGTTCTAAGTCATGCAGAGATTGACCCCAACGCTACTTTCGAAGTGCTAGGCACAATCGATGTGGGCTTTGAGGGGTAAATAATTTTATTTCATACCAAACATAACTGCAAAGTCATTTGTAACGCCTAAAATATCTAGCATGGCAGAGATTTCACCTCTATGATGTGTGGCATGTGTTAGAGCAGCTAGGATTAATTCACCTCTTTTTTTGTTAAATGTTACTTGAGGGAATTTCACTACACCCATAGATTCAAAGTCATTAATATTCTCTATGATTTCAATGATTTTAGAATCTACCTCTTGCACCGCCTTTTTTAGAGAGGCAAAATCAGCTTTGCATTTCTCTGTGAGTTTAAAATCTGGTGTTACAAAACTTAGCATCTCATTAATGCAAATAGGCTTGTCTGTATAAGCGATAAAAAAGCGGCTAAAAAACATGACATGCCCACCCACAATATGCTCCATAGTAGCTAGGATATTATTGAAATATGTGCCGACATTCTTTTGCAATGTGTCAAATGGAATCTTCTCTAGGCATTCTAGGAGACCATTGTCTGCGTACTGATTGTATCGCGCTTGCAATAAAACAAAATCTTTCATAACCAATCCTTTATAGTGAAAAAATATTAAACAACAAAAATTCTAGCACAACATTATTTACTTATATCTAATGTTGATTCTTGAATATTATGTTATAATAAGAAAAAATCATTCTTATTTTTATGAGAAAGTGATAAAGGATATGCAATGAAATCAAAATTTAGATTCCCAACAACTCGGCTATTTATGGCAACGATTATTATTAGTAATATTGTATTAGCAGATGATGACCCTCACGCAAGACATTATAAGCTAGATAGTGTCGTTACCACAGGTAGCCCTCTTGCCACAGAGATAGCCAAGATTCCGGGCAATATCACGGCAATTAGCGAGAAGCAGATAAACGAGCATGTTAATTCCAAAATATCAGATGTGGTAAAAAAGGCAGTCGGAGTTAGAATCGACAATGATGTAAGCTTTAATCCGCGACCAAAGATTAAGATTAGAGGTATTAACTACGGCACATTAATCATGCTAGATGGCGTGATTCTAAGCGATTTAGAAGGCGAGAATAGGATAATAAACCAAATCTCACTCTATGACGTAAAGCGGGTAGAAATCGCAAGGGGTGCATACTCTAGTCTGTATGGCACGAATGCGTTAGGTGGTGTTATTAATTTCATTACTTCAATGCCAAAGGGACTTGAGATAGAGGGAGTAGCAGGATATGGAAATGAGATTGTAAATAATAGTGCAGAGAGGAATCTAAGCCGTTTTTATCTAAGCATAGGAAATACATTTTTTGATAATAGATTCAGAATAAAGCTAAGTGGTGGCATGAATAACTCGCAAGGATATGTAAGCACTCCTGTGTTTCTATCCACAAAACCTAACAATTATAGCGGCGGATTCTATGATAAAAGCGGGAAATACATAGTAGGAGATGAGGGAAGAAGAGAGTGGCAGATATGGGATAGTAGGCTAAAGATGGAGTATGACATAGATGATACCAGCACGGTTTCTAGCATGTTTAGCCTCTCAAATCATAATTACGAATTTGTAAATCCCACGACACTCCTTAGAAACTCAAGCGGTATGCCCGTGTATGATATAGCGATGAGTAATAATACAACTAGCCCGTTTGTAGGCTCAGGCTATGGGGGGCATGGCTCTTATACACATTTCATAGGCAATATTAGCTATATGAAATACTTTGATGAATCAGAGTTAAAAGTCTCGCTTTCAAGTGTGAATCTCTTTAGTCGCTGGGCAGATGGACTAAGTGGCGCTACGCTAGGCGGCGGGAATGGCTATACGCAGGATATTAATACCTCTAGCAATTATTTAGACCTCATCTATCATTGGCATGTAAATGATACTCATTCCATAGCCTTTGCGACACAATTTCGCTATCTAAACTTTGATGCGATTTACTATACCCTTAGCGATTGGCGAAATGTATATAGTGTCAATGGCAAACAAAGAGGCTATGGAGCAATGGGCTTTGTGGCATCTGGCTATGTGAATTGGGAGGCTAAATGGCTAGATAATCTCTCAAGCACACTTGGAATACGATATGACTATTGGCTAGATTTTAATAGCTATGTCTTTGGTAATATCGCCTCAAATCTCCCTAGCAATCACACCTCACAATTTAGCCCAAAAGCCTCTATAAACTACCAGCCATTTGACTTTTTACTACTAAAGGCTAGTGTGGGCTCTGGCTTTAGAATGCCAACCATTAGAGAGAAATATCAAGATTCCCATGGCGTAACAAAATGGCAATACTCCCCCGCGCTAAAACCTGAGGTAGGCATTAGCTTTGAGCTAGGAGGGGAGCTAAAACTTGATGATGTAAGTGCTAGTTTGTATTATTTCCAGACAGATTTGTTTGATATGATTTACAGACAGGGAGCAGGAAATGATGCTAGTCCTTTTAGATATGCAAATGCGGGTTATGGTAGGATAAATGGCATAGAGCTATCGCTTTATGTGCCAATCTTTCAGTCTTTGAGATTTGAGGGGAATTATACGCTAACTCTAGCAAGGGTTCTAAGAAACTCAGCAAATCCCGCTTCAGTTGGCAAACAGCTAATAGACACGCCAGAGCATATCGCAAATATAGGGCTAATCTATGGTGAGAGTAAGGGAATCTATGCTTCTTTAGATGCCTTTTTTACCTCCGCATTCTATAATGATGATATTAACTCAAAACCACTATATCGCACATTTGGCGAGTATGATGCACAATTTAGCCTTAATGCAAAAGTAGGATATATTTTTCAAAACGGCTTTGATATATCACTTAGCCTACTTAATATCACAAATAATCGATATTATGACTTCTATCAAGTCGCTGGTGCTAGTTTCTATGTGCAAGGGAGATATAAATTTGTGAAGTGAAATTAATCTATAAATCTTTACCAAAAAACTACTAATTTTTCTGCTAGAATAAATAAAAGGAGCGTTTTGTGGATAAGAGGCATTTGCAAGAGGAGATTTTATCTCATGTAGAAAGGCTTGATGCACTGCTTGTTGCACATTTCTATCAAAAAGATGAAGTTGTAGAGATAGCACATGCAAGTGGCGATAGCCTAGAGTTAGCAAAGATTGCAAAGGAGAGTCCGCATTCTACCATTGTCTTTTGCGGCGTGGCATTTATGGGACAGAGTGTGAAAGTGCTAAGTCCAAATAAAAGGGTCATCATGCCAAAACTAGCCTGTTGCTCCATGGCTCGTATGATAGATGATAGCTACTTTGATAGCAATATAGAGATGATAAAACAAGCGGGTATAAGAGAAGATGACATTTTCCCCATTACATATATAAACTCAAGTGCAAGCGTAAAGGCAAAAGTCGGCAGAATGGGCGGCGTGGTATGCACTTCTAGCAATGCACAAAAAATCTTTGACTTTGCCCTAGCGCAGAATAAGAAAATATTTTTCATGCCCGATAGATGTCTTGGCATAAATTTGGCAAACAAAAATGGCTTAAAATCCTGCATTATAGGAGAGGCTAGTGCTAAAGAGATATTAGAATCTGATGTGCTTGTGTATAATGGATTCTGCTCTGTGCATCAAATATTTAGCGTAGATGATATAGAGGCATATCGCAGGGAGTATAAGGATATACTTATCGTTAGCCACCCTGAGTGTAGCCCTGAGGTCGTGGAACGCTCTGACTTTGTCGGCTCTACCTCGCAGATTATTAAATTTGTAGAATCGCTAGATAAAAATATCCCTGTCGCCATCGCCACAGAATCTAATCTCGTAAATCGTCTAAGAAGAGGTTCTAACAATACCTTTATACTATCGCGAAATGAGATTCCACAATGCCCTACTATGAATGAGACAAGTTTGCCAGATATTCTACGGGTGCTTGAATCTTTTGATTCCAACGGTAGCGATATGTTTAAGAGTATGAATGAAGTTGTGATTCCAAATGAAGTCGCAAAATACGCAAAAATTGCCCTTGATAGAATGCTGGAGTTAAGTTAAATGGATAGATTAGAAATACGCGAATTTCTAACTTCTCTAATGCGTGAGGATTTAGGCAGGGGAGATTTATTCTCACAGATTTGTGATGATGGTCCAGTTAGTGTGTTTGCACATATAAAGGCAAAGGAGAGTGGCATTTTCTCAGGTGAGGTTTATGCCAAAGAGCTATGCGATATGTATCGTATAGAGTGCAATTTTCTTATCAAAGATGGCAAACCATTTAGTAAAGATTCTGTGCTTTTGGAATTAAGAGGTAGATATGTTGAGATTCTAAAAATAGAGAGGTCGTTACTAAATCTCTTGCAGCATAGTAGTGGCATAGCTACACATACAAGACGTTATGTAAATAAGCTAGAGGGCTATAATGTCATGCTACTTGATACGCGAAAAACTAGGGCGCTACTCCGTGGCTTAGAGAAATATAGCGTTAGAAATGGCGGGGCGATAAATCATCGCTTTGGATTAGATTCCATGCTTATGCTAAAGGATACACATCTAGCACATATTAACGATTTGCAATCTTTTATAGACAAGGCAAGGAAAAATCTGCCATTTGGCACTAGCATAGAGATAGAAGTAGATAGTGTGGAATTAGCTAGAGAGGCTTTTGATGCAAATGTAGATATAGTCATGTGTGATAATATGAGCCTTGCTTCCATAAAAGAGGTCGTATCACTAAGAAATTATATCGGTAGCAAAGCACTCATAGAGGCAAGTGGCAATGTTACGCTTGATAATATTGTGGAGATAGCAAAATGTGGTGTAGATGCCATTAGCTCTGGTAGTCTCATACATAAGGCAGTGTGGCTAGATATGAGTATGAAAGTATTTTAAAGACTTCGCCCCATGAAGTGTTGCTACTTAAAATACTTTCTCTTTCTATGTTTCTTTTTGCATATATTAAAAGCAGAGGATTCTAAGCTATCCATTATCTCAGATTTGCAAGATGCATTTATGCCATTTTCTGCACTAGATAGTGAGTATAAGAAAATTAAAGATTATAAAAAATTTTTACAATCCATATCTACTAGGAAAGTTTATATTAATAGCTTTGATACAAAAGATGAGGATTTAGCTAGGTTTAAAAAGCTAGATTATGCAAAGCCACCTGGCACTACTACAAATATATCCGAGCCAAAACCTGCAAATATAGAATCAAAAAAGCCTACTCCTAAATATGACATCAAAGACTTCCAAGCCCTATCTCCTAAATGCTACAACAAAACTTTCAAACTCAAAAAAGACCAGCAGATAGACCCTGTGCAGATTCTATCTGCCATAGCAAAGGAATGCGACTTTTCCCTGCAATACATAAAGCATGAAGGCACAAAGCACGATAGCTACCTGCATTTGCTAAATCTAAATGACATAGTCCTGCCAGAGTTAATAGATGTATTATTAGATGACTTTTTCTATGAGATAAAGCCGCATTTACTTATCATAAAAGATATTGATATGAGAATCTTTACGCTTAATTATATCTCTAGCACACGTATAGCGCAGAGCAATACAGATGTGCTTTTCTCTCAGGATAATGCCTATTATGGTAATGGCTATTATGGTGGCTACTATGGGAATACCTACAATAACTATAATAGACAAAATGTAAGAGTGCCACAGATAAATACAGAATCAAATACGCAGTTTGGCAAGAGTGGCACGAAGATTTACTCGCTAGATTCTACAAATTTCTTTAGCGATATAGAGCAGAGGCTAAAGGGCATATTAGATTCTAATGGTAAATTCATCATTGATAAAAGCTCAGGTAGCATTAGCATCTGGAGTAACAAGGAGAAAATGAGGGAGGTAGAGAAATTTTTAGAGAATCTAAAAGACAAAATCAATCTGCAAGTCTCAATCGATGTTGAGATTCTATCCCTCCTGCATTTTAGTAGTAGTAATATCGGGCTAGATTGGCAGCAGATTTTTAGCATTCTAAATCCCACAAGTAGCAATTACTCTCTAGGCTCAGGTATGGCAGTGTTTAATGTCGCAAATGATAGCAGTGATTTAAACGCTATCTTTAGTCTGCTAAAAACCTATGGGAATCTTAGGTCTTTAAGTAATCCAAAGATTGTAGCGCTAAATAATCAGCCAGCCATCATAAGTGTAGGCTCCGTGCTTAGATACTCTCAGAATCTAGTCTTCCAATCTAACAATACAAATAACACCATACAAAATACAAGCACACAATATCCAAGCGTATTTTCGGGAATCCTGCTAGACATTACCCCATCAATTAGCGATGATTATGTGATACTGCGTATCAATCCTTCCATAACTCGCACAAAAGACCCAGAGATAGAGAATAGCCCGCAAGCCCTAACCTCCCCGCCAAATCTTAGCACAAGTCAGCTATCCTCTATCGTGCGACTAAGAAATGGGCAGCGAGTAATCATCGGGGGATTATTAAGCAATATTTCGCAGAATAATACACAGGCAATACCAGGTCTTGGCGAAACAAAGGCACTTAAATATCTCTTTGGCAAAAATGCCAGAATCCAAAGAAGCGAAGAGCTAATTATTATCATCACGCCTAGGATTATGGATAATTAGATTTTAGGTTTTTATGTTTATTTTCTAATTCTGCTATGGCACAATCTATTATGTTTTACCACCACTCTCTCAAGCTTTTATGATTGATAATAAAATCTTGCAAAGACGCTTTTTATAGTGAATTTTTATTGTGCTACCAGATTTCAATATTTCATTTACAGATATTCTATCTCACCCCCCTAACGCATATCTAAGTTCTACATAATAGCTCCTACCAAAGCCTGGTTGATATGTATCACCCTTTTGATATGTGGCATACCATGCGTTAAAAAGATTTCTAATACCTGCATTTACTTTTAGATTCCCATAGCCATAGTTTAGCCCGATGTCTGTTAGCAGATAGCCGTATTTATTCATAATCCTAGCTGTGTATATCGTCTCTGTGCCACTGCCATCTAGTGCATTGCTCTGCGAATAGTAGGCATTATTTATAAAGGCACTAAGAAAGCTAGAATCATTTCTAAAAATATCTGCCGAAATGCCAAAGGTAACCTTTAGCCATGGCACATAAGGCACGAGTTTCCCTTTTATAGCGTCATTTACCCCATTTGTCTTTAGCACATTAGAAAATAGTGGCGAGATACTCTCTGTTAGCTTTAGCCAGTCATTTTCTCCAAAGCTTTGCGTAGCTAGAATCTCAAGTCCTAGCCTTTGCGTCTGCCCTAGATTCCCATAGGTATAAGCCACGCCATGCGAGATATTATTTACAAAAATCTCATTAAATGTATGGGTATAAAAAATTGTCGCCGACACATAGCTATACTCAAAGTAATCTTTCCAGCCCACCTCTAGCGTTAAATACTGCTCTGGCTCTATATTATTACTTGAGACATTACAGAATCTCTGCATTCTTGGACTACACAGAGCGCTATTTTGCCCACTTGCATTTGGGTCTGCATTAATCATCTGATAGGCACTAGGGCTAATGAATCCTACCTCTGCCTTGCCATAGACATTTCCACTCTCGCTATATTTGTAGTTTGGCGTAATCTCAGCGGCATACCCTAGCCTACTTTGATGGTCTCTAAAAACATCTGTGCCGCTAAAGGTAGAGATAGAAAAATCAAGGTCATTAATATTTGATGACCAATAGTTTGAAAACTCGATTCTAGCCCCGCCATTTAGCTCAAAGTTTTCATTAATTTTATAGGTATCAAAGGCATACAGAGAGTTAGAGAGTTTGGTAGCGGTATTGGTCGCATCGGTGGTATAGAATAGTCCTCCAGGGGGCCTTCCCCCGGCAGTAACGATATGATTCAAGAAATTAACCCGCAAGGAATGCTCTAGGATATTATCTAGTCCTAGGATTAGGGTATTTTTATCTAGCTGCCATTTTAGCTTGGCATTGATTCCACCCCCATGATTTTGGAATCCACTCTTGCCAAAATTCATAAATCCCGCCTGCCCTGGCACTCCTTTTTGATACTGCGTATATCGCACAATGCTAAACTGATAGAAAGCAAGGGCATCAAAGCTCATGGTATCGCTGAATGTAGCGGTGTAGTTTAGCGAAGTCTGCATGGAATCTGTCTGCGTCTTTATCGTGTTTTGGTCTGGCTCAAAGCGACCATTAGCCCCTGTGGATAGCAGGAGTCTATCATAGGGATAGTTTGTCCATAAATGCGAGTATGAGATATTGAAATCAAGTTTATTATAAGAATTAATATCATATATAGTTTGAAAAGAGACATAGATATTGGTATTAAAATCATTACTAAAAGCTTTTGTGTTATTATTAGTGCTAAGAGTGCCTTGTGTATTGCGAATATTTGGTGTGTAGCCGACATTAAGACCTCCTCTAAAGAAGAGACTATCCCCTGCCCTCTTTCCTGCTGCAAGGGATAGCTGTGCTCCCTGCAGTCCTAGCCTCTCACCAGAAGTTAGCTTTAGCACACCTCTGTAAAAATCTCTTGCATGCTTTTTTGTAACGATATTAATCACCCCTCCACGTGTCCCGTTACCATATACCACTGCACCACCGCCAGGGATTACCTCGATAGATTCTATATCCTCTAAGTCTATGTTGTTATACGCAGGCACACCATGGCTGGTATCAAGGAGGCTTATCGGCACACGATTTACTAGCAATTTCACCGCGCGATTAGCATCTAGCCCCTGTCCGCGTAAGTCAATATCGCTACCAAAACCAGAATCACTAAAGGTAATGAAAGGCTGATATTGCAATGCCTGCTGCAGACTGCTATACCCCTTATCCTGCAGGTCTTCCTTATCAAAGACATAGACATTCTTTGCCTCATCTTTTAGCGATAAGTCAAAACCGCTTGATGAAGTGATGATTTTATCTAGCATTTTATATTTAGAATCTGCGCTTAAATCCTCATCTGCGGCAAAGATACTACTAGAAGCCACCAGCGATATACCTGCAAGTGAAAGAAATAATTTTTTCATTTTAGACCTTTCATAATAATAATCATTACTATATTTTATATTATAACAGAAAATATAGCTATTATTAGAAAATTTTTCATGTTTTTTGGGTGCTAAAGGGTTAATAACAGCGAAGTAACAATAGTTTCACATTTGTGCATTTGAATGAAAATTGAGATTTGTGATATAGAATAAGTAGAAAGAGAATTTAGAGTAGCCTCTTAGTAAAAAGCACCCCGCAACCCTCGGCAGGTTAGCCCTCTAAATTGAGTAGCATTATAGCATTAGAATGGGAGAGGTATTATTAAAACCTAGCTAAGAGATTCTATAATGCCTACTACCTCATCTGGCGTTATTAGCTTCATGCAGTTGTGATGTTTAAGAGGGCATACTCTTTTCTTACATGGCATACACGGTAGCTTCTTTTGTATGCCCACCATAGAATCTGCATAGTAATAATCATCTGCAATCTTTACCTTATTGATACTCCACGGTCTGCCCCATGCAATTGGTGTGGGACCATATAGCACTACGCCACTCATTTTAAGAGCTTTGGCTATGTGTGTTGAGCCGCTATCATTTCCTATATATAAAGCACATTCATTCATGGAATTTATTAATTCTTGTATGGTTGTTTTGCCACTTAGATTCTCTATTTTACAATCTTTATCAAGCATTTCTAAGCATTTATTATATATCATTTCATTACGAGCTATCTCATCTTTACCGCCGTAGATTCTAATGCTATATCCCTTTTTAGCAAGTCTTATAATCGTCTCTATAAAATATTGCGTTAGCCACATTTTAGATTCCCCATAACTAGCACCAGGGCTTATTGCTAAAAGTTTTTGCCTTCTCTTTGTAGATATTGGAAGAAAGATTTTAAGCTCTGGCGTCTGAGTGAAAATAATATTTTGTGCTAAGTTTGAATCCTTATTGTAATTTGCATGAGATAGCAAATCCACATTAGAGCGGAGAATCTCCTCATAAAATGACGTAGGCAGCAGGGCTAGAAGTAAATTTGAGTAGCTTAATACTTGATGTGTGCATAATGGTGTTCGTCCGCTTTTGAATTTCACGGGATTTGTGATGAGGAATTTCCTAATCCCAAACATACTTTTATCACTATATCCTATATGTAGCTTTGAGTGAATCTTGCAAAGTAGCATGGCAGAGAAAAAATTATTCTGAGTATTAAGCACATAGTCAAACTCGCCAATGCCGCTTTCCTTTAAATATTCATTCACGCTTAGGGCAAGTGCCATTGTGGCATTTATACGTTTAAAAAATCCTTTGCAAGATTTAGTATCATCAATAAATATTTTTATAAATGTCTCATTTTCTACAAACAAAGATGTGCTTAGTCTATTTCCAATGAGGACAAACCTAGCTTTTGGAATCACCTTTTGTATCAAACAAATAGTGGGCGTTAGCATGACGGTATCGCCTAGCCAATTTGGTAGCTTGATTAAAATATTCATGTTTTAAAAATCCTATATAAATTACGAATTTATTTTACTTTATTTTGCTTTTTGAGTTTTGCTTTTTTATATAATATTATAATGCTATTATGAGTAACAGGACTTTCCATGACACTTGAGGAATATAAGAGACGTATAGATGATGATGATTTTAATCCGGGCTGGGACTGCATAGAGGAGGCATTTGCTAAAGTCTATGGTGATAAGAAAGCAAGGCATTTTGCTACGAATCTAAAACAAAGGGCAAGCCTTGGCGGAGATCAATATTTAGATGGATTTAGCATATATGAATCTAGCGATTTTCTGCATTTCGTTAGCTTTGGCATGAGCGCTTTATATGCTAATGAGGAATCTTTTGGGGGGGAGTGGAGTGGCTTTGGCTATGAGATGACTTTTAAGATAAAAAGCAAGGAGCTAGATGAGTGCAAATGGGTATTTGATGTATTTGCCAATCTTGCCTACTCTACAAATGTGGCAGAGAGCGGCTACCTTGAGCCTTTTCAGTTTATCATAGGAGATGGTAATCCACTAGATAGGAGCAATGATTCTAGAATCACGGCATTAATAGTAGTAAATGATACACAGATAGAGGGTGTAGATAGCATTCATGGCAGACTTGACTTTCTGCAGTTAGTCGGCATAACGCAAAGTGAGCTAATCTACATAACGCAGAATCAAGATGAGGGCGAAATCAAAGAGAGAATTAAGAATCTAATAGAGATGATGAGGGCAGATAACCCACTTTTAATAACCGATATGAAACGCGATAAAAGCTATGTGTAAGAGAGAGCTATGAGAGATAAACAAAGCGAAATAATCAATATGTTTAATGACATTGCTAAGAGCTATGATATGGCAAATCGTGCGATGAGCATGGGAGTAGACCTTAGCTGGAGAAAAGAGGCATGCAAAGAGGCATTTAAGATTCTAAACAAAAAAAGCCTTGATATAGTCGATGTGGCATGTGGCACAGGCGATATGATAATGCACTGGCAAAGCGAGGCAAAGGAGCATGACATAGCCATAGATAGCATGGTAGGCATAGACCCATCTAGTGGCATGCTAGAGGTAGCAAAGGAAAAGATTCCAAACATTCATCTGCAAATCGCACAGGCAGATAATCTTCCTTTAGAATCTAACTCAAAGGATATACTATCCATAGCCTACGGACTTCGCAATGTCGTGAATAGAAAGGGGGCGTTAATGGAGTTTTACCGCGTCCTTAAACCCGGCGGGGTAGTCGTCATCTTAGAATTTACCTCGCAAAAAAGTGGAGGTATTGCCTCATCTCTCATGCAGTTATATACAAAAAAGATTCTACCAATCATAGGTGGCATTATCTCTGGGAATTTCAAAGCATATAAATATCTGCCAAACTCCATAGATTCCTTTGTAACGACAGAATCTCTGCAAGAGGAGCTATCACTTCATGGCATGAATACTGCCTTTTCAAAGGCATATAGCGCTGGAGTCTCTACGCTTATTATCGCTAGGAAGTAGCGCTACTTTATCCTAGCAAATACTTCTTATACGCATCTATGGGGAGACTTTGAGGATTAAGAGAATGCGTCTCAAAAATGCAATAATAATCTCGAACATTTGTGCCTAGATATTTAAAACTTTCATATATCGGTGTTAGCATTTGCCTAAGAGTAGCACCATGATGTCCATCATAGCTACCCTCCGCACCACCTGCGGTAGTTACTATGCCAAATTTCTTATTCTTTAACAGTTCTGGATTGCTTCCATATAAAATAGCACTTAGCACCACATCTTGCCATTCTTTCAATATGCTAGGTGTGCTAAACCAAAATAGCGGGAATTGAAATACAATGCTATCTGCCTTTTGCAGTAACTCTATCTCAGTTTTAGAGTTAATCTTAAAATCCTTATACACCTCGCTTAGATTGTGGATTGTAATATCACTCTGCCCTGATATAGATTCAAGCAAAGCCTTATTTACCTTAGAATCATTCCAGAATGTGTGTCCAAAAATAACAAGTGTAGCCATAAATATTCCTTACATAAACGATTGAGATTTAATATTAACACATAGCAATCATATTATTGTAAATACTAAAAATTATCCACAATGTAAAAAATCCACTTTTACCCCTTGACTTAGAGTAGCTATTAGCCCTTATAATTACTAATGTATTTTTGATAAGGAGTTTATATGCTTTTAGAGATGAATTTAACAGAGGCAAAAGAAGGCAAAAGGATAAGTGCTAAAGGCTATGCGGTGCAGCATAAAGATGATAGCTTTAAGCCCTTTAGTTTTAGTCGCCACCCGCTAGGAGATAAAGACGTGCTAATTGAGATTCTATACGCTGGAATCTGCCATAGCGATATTCACTCAGCACGTAGCGAATGGAAGGAGGGAATCTATCCTATGGTTCCCGGGCATGAGATAGCAGGCAGGGTAGTGGCTGTGGGCAAAGATGTATCTAAGTTTAGTGTCGGGGATTTTGCAGGCGTTGGCTGCATGGTAAATAGCTGTGGAGAATGCAGTGCATGCAAGGCAAGTAATGAGCAATTCTGTGAGAGAGGTAAAACCGTCTATACTTATGACTGCCATGATTATTTCCACAATAATGAGCCAACCTATGGCGGATATTCTAATAATATCGTGCTTAAAGAGGATTTCGCGCTAAAAGTACCAAAATATGCGCCGCTAGATAAGGTCGCTCCATTGCTTTGTGCAGGAATCACGACATACTCGCCGCTTAGATTCAGTAAGATTAAAAGTGGTGATAAGGTAGCCATCGCTGGATTTGGCGGACTTGGCGTTATGGGATTAAAGTATGCACTAAAATTTGGCGCAGAGGTTAGTATCTTTGCTAGGAATAAGAATAAAGAGAAAGAAGCACTCAAGCTAGGCGCAAAGGCACTATATGATAGCCTTGATGTGAATGAGAAATTTGACTTCATACTCTCTACCATACCTACGAAATATGACCCGATGAAATATATCTCACTGCTAAAGCATGGCGGCGAGATGGCTATCGTGGGACTTCCGCCCATGAATGAAGCGGTAAAAAATGATATGACAAGGCTAGTCTTTGAGCCAAATAAAAAGGTGTATGGCTCTCTTATTGGCGGAATCAAAGAGACGCAGGAAATGCTAGATTTCTCACTAAAGCATGGAATCTACCCCGAGACGCAAATCATCTCTGCGGACAAAATCAATGATGCCTATCATGACCTCACAAACGGCAAGGCAAAATTCCGTTATGTCATTGATATGAAGACGCTTTAGATTCTGCAAAAATTCTTTGCATTCGGCAAATATGACATATAATATGTCATTATAACGCTCCTTGTCATTCTGAGTGTTAAGCGAAGAATCTATAAAGTCTTTACGGAGATGTTTCGCCAACGCTAAACATGACGGAGGGAAGACATAGTAATTCACTAACCATGTCAATATTTCGTTATACCGTCATTCTGAGGCGTAGCCGAAGAATCTTTAAATTTGGATTACATATTTTCTTTAAAACACGATTTTCATTAATTATGTTTTTTACTTACTTCCTAGAAAACCCAACATCTCCGTAGCCATAGATTTTTAGCCTTGCGATAGTTTTCTCGTCATCAAAGGGGTCTTGTATATCCTCGAAATAGATTCTAATATATGGCTGATTTTTGGCACGATTTACCCCTTGTGTATCAAGCGTATTTAGCTGCCAACTATTTAGCCGATAATCTCTGTAAAGTATGAATTGATAGCGGAATTTATCATAGGTTACAAGCACGACTAGCCCCTCATTTCGATATAGCGTCCATCGCATACTAAAGTCCTTTGTGGCATAGCCCTGAGAATCTTTTGAGGAAGTAATATCTGCTCTTAGAATCTCATCTTTTCTCAAATCTAGCCCAAGCTCAAAGCTATGGATAATCCCCTTTGCTTCAAGAGTGAGTGCAAATATCATTAGCATAATTAGCCTCATGTATCCTCCCTATATAGCCTCTCTATCTGTGCGCCCTGCTTTAGAAAAAAGTAATGATCTCCCTTTAATACATGCGTCCTAGAATCTGGCATAAGCGATTTTATCTTCTCAAATGCCTCTAGCGGTGTCGCACTATCGCTCTCCCCCCAAAAGATACTTGCCCTCTGCCTAAAGTCTCTGTAATATGGTGCAAAATCCTCATTTACTACGTGCTTAAAAATCTCATACATCACAGGGCTAAGATTCTTTGCGTCATCTGCGACTAGCCATTGTTTTATGATTTTAGAAATACCAAGATTTTTTAGAATCTTTGCTAGTAGAATCTTCATTTTTATTTTCATAGATTTTTTTAGTAAAATGCCCGCACTACTTAGTAAAATAATCTCTCTATCTAGCAGCAGTGCTATCTTTCCGCCAAAACTATGCCCAACGACTAAATGCACATCACAAATATCATTGATACATATATGCTCCAAAAATGCACAAATCACGCCACCATAGCCAATACTATCAAGAAACACAGCACTCTCACTCCCCCCAAAGCCTGGCAAATCCACATAGATATGATTAAAATCATTAAAACATTTGCCAAATGCCATTTCCATTAGCTCCTTATTACTCCCCCAGCCATGCAGGAATAGCATGTTTTTATTAGCGTTATTATTAATAATTTTATATGCTATATTAAAGCTATTATTTTCATAAGAAATCGTTTTTTTTGCCATATATGTCCTATAAGATTACTGCTGGGTTATTATAACATTACTATAAATATAAGGATTTCTTAAATATAATTTGAATGCTTAATACGTTTTACAATTAAATTATCTCTCCAAAATCTTGGATAGATTCACATATTTTAGTGCTACAAAAATCATGATGACAGATAGGACAATTAAAAATGAGGAGAAATATGAAATTTTCTCTGCCATTGATATATTGAGGGGTAGTAAATATAATAATATTAGCAGTATTACGGGAAGTATCGATGCGACTTGACCGATATTTGCTACAGAAGTGGCTCTAACCTTTGCCATTCTGGATAATATCGTATGCAGCATAAATCCTGTCGCAAGACCGCAGAAAAGGCACACAAATGGCACGATGAAAATATGAAATGGGAAAATAAAGCCAAAATCCATGTCATAATACAATATGCCACACGATATAATGATAGATATAAATGCCACCAGCACGATAGTAGTGATAGCACCTAGGGCAAGAGATACTAGCAGGATTGTTTGAAGCACTTGCTCAAATGTGTAATTCCTAGATAGAATCGTCTCTAAAGCACCGCTTCGTATTTCCACGTCCATTACTCCTGCAGCTATATTTGCCCCTATCATTCCACAAAACATAGCAGCAAAGAGAGGACCATTACCAACAAGTGCGGCAACAAGTAGCGACCCCTCTTTATCATTCCCTATTAGCTCTTGACTAGACTGCACGACATGCACGGTAAATGAAGTGAGGATTCCGGGCAAATAAATGACACCAGCGACAGATAATACAACCACTACGACTGTGGCAATGGGTAGCACAAAAATAGCTCTTTTCTGCTCTTTAAAAGATTTATTAAAATAAAATTGAAACAACATTATATCTCCTAAGCATTTTCATCATCATTATAAAGAGACCTAATGAAAGAGGAATCATCGACAGATAGCAATGTAATATCTGACACTAGAATCTGTTTTAGCACATCACCCAAAACCTCACCCTCATTCACAGTGGCATATAGCCAACCTGTCGTGCTAATCTCTATTTCCCTATCACCTAAAAGTTTTTTAGCTTTTTCTATATCACCTTTTTCTACTAAGATTCCAACTTTATGTGTCTTAGACTGGCTTGTGCCATATATTTGGCTTGATTTTAGGATATTAGCAGGGGCATTTTTATCTAGCTTTATGATATTGGTAGCTATGCGAGAGACTTCATTTATATCATGAGATGAAACGATGATGCAATGCTCTTTACCATAATTTAGCAAAATTTCTTGAACGCTCTCCTTGCTTTTTGGGTCTAAGCCAGATGTAGGCTCATCTAGTATAATAATCTTAGGAGAACCTATAAAACTTCTTATGATTCCAGCTTTTTGAAACTGCCCTTTTGAAAATTTAGTAGGCAATTTATCCAAAATATCTCTTGCCTCAAGCTTGTCTATTAACCAATCCATTTTAGAAATATCATCACCATCAAGTATGCCAGACCACACTTTTAGATTCTCTCTTAAGGTTAGTTGATTATAGATTCCGATATTATGTCCTAAATATCCGACATTACCATACCTTTTTACCTCGCCACTAATTGGCGCTATGATACCTGCTATGGTTCTAAGCAAAGTAGATTTACCAACACCATTAGAGCCAACTATACAATGTATTCCATTAGAGAGATTTATAGAAAATGCAGGAGCTATTGGATTCCCTACACTCCAGCCATAAGATAATTCAATGATTTCTATTATTGGATTAGACATGATTTGGACGACTCTTTGCGATTTGCATAATTGTGTCTATAGAATAAGCAGAAAACATTGAATGATGTTTGTAGTTTTTCATTGTAAAAATCCTATATATATATATATAAAGCCACGTTATTATATCAAAACTAATTATTATAACTTAAAAACGTAAACAATTCACTTCCCAAGCGCATAACAAGCATCTGCCACATTTTCATTACATGCTTTATTTAAAAATGGTTTTACCATTTCAAGATTTAAGCCAATTTTCTTAGCGACTTCATAGCATTCATCGCTCCGGCAAAAGCTAAAAATTCTGTTAAGCAATGCATCGTCTAATCCTAAAAAACCACTCTTAGAAGTCTGCGTATCTAAAAAATATACTATCGTATTTGTCTCATCTGTTATAGCATCTTTCTTAATAGCTAATATCGTATCAAGTATCATTAAACATTCTAACTTTTTATTATTATTGCATTGTCTGTATAATATAGTATTATATTTGCTATAAAAATCTATGAAACATTCTTGCTTGGAGGTCGTGCTATATCTTATGCCATCACAATATGCCTCGCTAGAATTAATATTTAATATCACATTGCTTTCTCTATTAAAACAATGATAATACAACTCTTCTTTTTTATTATTTTGACATTCTTCAAAATGACTTTTTATATCCTCCTTTAGCCCCGCAAAGCATAAAGACACAATGCCACAACAACAAAGCACAATCCTGCATAATCCTATCACAACATCTCCTTTGCCTTATTACAAATATTCTCTACGCTAAAGCCAAAATGTTTAAATAATAAATCCCCCTTGCCACTTGCGCCAAAAGATTCCATATTAAGCACAGAGTTAGCAAAAACATGTAGCTCAAGGCTTCTAGCTGCCTCTATGCCTAGCACTTTGGAATCTTTAAATAATCCTTTGGCATAGTCTGCTCCCTGCTCTAAAAATAGCTCAAAGCAAGGCATAGAGACTACCTGAGTGGCTATACCCTCGCTCTCTAGTAGGCTTTGTGCCTTTATAGCCAAATGCACTTCGCTGCCACTTGCAAGGAGGCTTATGAGTGGATTTTGGCTAGATTCTGAGATGATGTATGCGCCTTTGGAAACATTCTCTAAACTCATGAGTGAGGATTGTATTAAGGGTAGATTCTGTCTTGTTAGTATAAAGCTCTGGGGTCGCTTGAGTGTTAGGGCGCTCTGCCATGCTAGAATATTTTCGTTTGCGTCCGCTACGCGCCAGTTTATTATATTTGGCATGGCTCTAAGATGGCTTAACTGCTCTATCGGCTGATGTGTGGCGCCATCTTCGCCCACACCGATAGAATCATGTGTGAAAATATAAAATACCTGCGACCTCATGAGACTTGCTATGCGAATGCTAGGAGAGAGATAGTCGCTAAAGACAAAGAATGTAGCACAAAATGGCGTAAAGATTCCATAATTTGCAAAGGCATTACTAATTGCCCCCATAGCATGTTCCCGCACACCAAAATGTAGATTTCTCCCCTCTGGATAGTCCTCACACTCAAGGGTGGTATTGTTGCTAGGTGCCAAATCCGCACTGCCACCTATGAAACCAGCATTAGCCTTTGATATGGCGTTTAGAATCCTGCCATTGCTAACGCGTGTAGCCATACTTTCCTCTCGTAGATATGCCTTTTTGTCATTGCCCTTTGAATGCGTAAATATGGGATACTCCACATGTGAGAAATCCTTTTTTAGCAGGGATTGCAGAATCTCTTTTTTATCCCCTAGCCTTTGTTGCCATTTATTATATTTCTCTATGCCCTTTTGTATGTTTGCTTTGAAATACTCCCTTGTAGCCTCGCTTATAAAAAACTTCTCGCTTAGACCTAGTGCCTTTTTGCTAGATTCTATGACTTCACTGCCAAGCGGGGCGCCATGAGTTTTGGCACTTCCCTCAAGACCTAGTGCATATTTGCCTATCGTGGTGCGTGCGATGATAAGGCTGGGTGCTTTAGCGCGTCTTGCTTCCTGCAGTGCTTTATCAATCTCTTTGTAATCATGCCCGTCTATTTCTATCACAAAAAATCCTTGAGATTCAAACCTAGCCGCTACATTCTCACTAAAGGCAATGCTAATATCCCCCTCTATGCTGATATTATTGCTATCATAGATAATGATGAGATTATCTAGCCTATGATGTCCTGCAAGAGAGCATGCCTCATAGCTTATGCCTTCCTGCAAGTCGCCATCACCGCATATACAATACACGGTATGATTGATGATGTCCTCTCCTAGCATGTTTTGCGCCCTCTTTGATGCCATAGCAAAGCCTACCGCATTAGCTATGCCCTGCCCTAGCGGTCCTGTAGTAATCTCTACGCCATGCGTATGGGCATACTCTGGATGTCCGGGCGTCTTTGAATCTAGTTTGCGAAACTCCCTTAAATCCTGCATGGATACCTCATAGCCAAATAAATGTAGCATGGCATAAAGTAGGGCGCTTACATGCCCCCCGCTAAAGACTAGCCTATCGCGATTTATCCAGCTAGAATCATGCGGATTTAGCACAAGATGCTTTGATAATATAACTGCAATATCCGATAGCCCCATAGCCGCACCAGGATGTCCGCTGAGAGCCTCCTGCACCATATCTGCACATAAAAAACGAATCTCATTGGCTATTTGTTGATAATTCATGATGGATAGTCCTTTTGTTTGATATATGAGATTCTATAATAAAGATTTTTAACTATAATAATCAAAAATATAAGTGGAGCAGAAATGTTAGTTGTATTTGATTTTGACTCTACACTGCTAAATGGTGAGAGCATAGATATTTTGGCAAAAAAGCATAATGTAGAATCTGCAGTTAGCTACATAACTCACGAGGCTATGGAGGGGAAAATAGACTTTTTTGAGGCATTGAATAAAAGGGTGTCTCTACTAGAAGGCATGCCATTATCGCTTGTGGAATCCTGTATTAAAAGCGACTTTATCCTAAACAAAGGCGCCATTGAATGCGTTAGAAAACTTAGAGAGAGAGGGCATGTCGTAGTGTGCTTTAGTGGCGGATTTAGGATTGTGGTAGATTTTTTCAAAGATACTTTGGGATTAAATGGAATCTTTGCAAATGAGCTTCATCATAAAAACTCAAAGCTAACAGGCAGGGTTGGGGGCTGCATGATGTTTTTGGATTCAAAGGGCATTATGATGCAAAACCTACAAGGAATACTAGGCTATGATAAAAGCGAATGTGTGGCGATAGGCGATGGAGCAAATGATTTATCGATGTTTGCACATGCAGACACTCGCATAGCTTTCTGTGCTAAGGATATTTTGAAACAGAGTGCAACGCACCATATTGATACAAAGGATTTAACGCAAGTGCTAGACATAATCTAAGATTTAAGCGATTTTCCTATGATTTTACTAAGCTGTGAGGGTAGCTTAAAGGTCTTTGTAGGATTATTTGTTTGCAGTCTGCAATTTGGCTCTATCTTGTCGCTTTGTGCTATGTCATCTACATTATTTTCATTTTCTATACTCTGACTTGTTTGCTTATCTTTTGTCTCTTTGGCTTCTGAAACATTCTTTTCTGTTTTTTGTGCGCCATTTTCCTCTAGCATAAAAGATAAATCCGCATCAATCTCACTAACATTATCAGAGATTAGATTCAAATCCTCATCGCTAAACAATTCATCGCTTTCTTCATTTTTGGTATTTTTATCACTAGGCGAAGAATCTTTGTTTTCAATGTAATTTATGGAATCTAGATTCTTCGCCAAAGGCTCAGAATGACACAAGTTTTTAGAATCTAGATTCTCGTTTAAAGATGTTTCGCTATCGCTCAACATGACGTCATTTTTAGATTCTAAAGTTGTTTGTCTTTCGCTATGCTCAACATGACTTATATTTTCGTCCAACATGACTTCTTGAGAATCCATCTCCCCCTCACCTGCAAGGTTAGGGGGAGGGGTATTGGAATCTTTTTTTGTAGATTCTGTATTTATAGTTTTGATGTTATTGTGTTCTATATTTTTAGAATCCAGCTCTTTATTATTTGATAGAGATGTTTCGCTATGTTCAACATTACGTGTATTTTCATTATTGTTGGTCATATTGTTATTTTGACTGACTTCATCATTATGAATATTTTCATCATTTCGGACTTCTAAAACTTCATTACTCTGGCTAATGTCGTCATTCTCACTATCCAACACCCCGTCATTCTGAGCCAAAGGCGAAGAATCTTTACTTTCGAAGTCATTTATAGAATTCAGATTCTCATTTAAAGATGTTTCACTTTCGTTTTCAACATGATTCATATTTTCGTTCAACATGACGTTAGTGTCGTCATTTACAAGGCTAGTCGAAGAATCTTTTTGTGTCTCCTTTGAATCTTGATTCTGCAATGCGTCTTCTTGGGAATCTGTGGAAGATGCCACTTCTTCTAACATTGCAAGAGAGGAAGAATCCTTACTTTCAATCTCCAAATTAGCACCATCTAGCAAAAATTCAAGCAACTCCTTGCCACTTTCATTCTCTACAAGCAATTCGTCAGAATCTAACTCACCACAACCTAGAGTATTTTCCAAAGACAACATACCGCTATCTGAATTTAGGGATAAATCAATTGATAGTAGAGGAGTATTTATATCCTGCATACTCTCTAAATCTTTGATGCTCTCGTTTAAATCTAGGAGATCTTTTGTGGATTCTGTGTTGGAATCTTGGAGTTGTTTGGAATCTAAATCTTGATTATTTGATAGAGATGTTTCGCTATGCTCAACATGATGTGTATTTTCGCTCAACATGACATCATTTTTGGATTCTAAAGTTGTTTGTTTTTCACTATGCTCAACATGACTTATATTTTCGTCATTGTTGGTTATATTGTCATTTTGACTGATTTCATCATTCTGAGTATCCAACACTCCGTCATTATGATTAATATCGTTTTCTCGACTAGCCCCGTCATTCTGAGGCGCAGCCGAAGAATCTTTGTTTTCAATGTTATTTATGGAATCTAGATTCTTCGCCAAAGGCTCAGAATGACACAAGTTTTTAGAATCTAGATTCTCATCTAAAGATGTTTCGCTATGCTCAACATGACTTATAGAATCATCATTGTGAGTATCTAAAACTTCAGGCACGACACTATCAGAATCTACCCCTAAATCCTCATCTTTAGAATCCAAAAACGATAAATCGCTATCCTCTAGCTCTAAAATCTCATCGCTTAGGCTAGGCATGGGGGCAGTGCTAATCTCTGTCTCGCTTTTATTCTCTCGCTTTTTTTGCACCTTGATTTTCTTGCTTACCTCATATAGCTCCTGCTTTAGAAAGTCGAGCCACTCATTTGTGCAAAGCTCTTTTGCAGTGATGAAAATATCCTTATCCCCCCGCCCGCTTACATTCACCACAAAGCACTTTCCCTTAATGTCTTTAGATAACTTTATAGCACCCGCTAGTGCATGGCTAGATTCAAGTGCGGCAAGTATGCCCTCATTTTTAGCAAAAAAACTCATGGCATCTAGTGCTTCTGTATCACTTGCTGAATAAAATTTCACACGTCCCACACTATGCAAATGTGCCAACTGAGGGCTAATCCCCGCATAATCTAGCCCCGCACTAATGGAATGCGTATGTGCTATCTGCCCATCTTCTGTTTGCAGAAAATACGACTTGTAGCCATGCGTGATTCCCACACTTGCCTTATGCCCATGGCTTAGACGCATGGCATTGTGATGTGGCATATTATCTATCCCCCCTGCCTCGATGCCAACTAACTCTACCTCATCATGCAAAAACGCAGTAAATGCCCCCATAGCATTACTCCCGCCGCCAACGCAGGCTAGTATATAATCTGGCAGAGTACCAATCTCTTTTAGAATCTGCTTTTTTATCTCCTTTCCTATAATCATCTGAGAATCTCGCACAATGTCTGGATAGGGCGATGGTCCAAGCGCGCTACCTAGCACGTAAAAGGAATTAATAGGGTCTTTACTCCAGTGCCTTAACGCCTCATTTACCGCATCTTTTAGGGTTTTTGAGCCACTATTTACGCTTATGACTTCCGCGCCAAACTGCTGCATGATAAAGACATTTGGTCTCTGCCGTGCCACATCTACGCTACCCATAAAAACCTTGCACGGCATACCAAGAAAGGCACACACACTAGCCACCGCCACGCCATGCTGCCCTGCACCAGTCTCTGCGATAATGTATTTTTTTTCCATTTGCTTTGCTAGAAGTGTCTGTGCTAAGGCATTATTTATTTTATGTGCGCCTGTGTTTGCCAAACCCTCAAATTTTAGATAAATCTCATTGCCTAGCGCAGATGAGGCATTTTTGGCATAGATTAGCGGCGTGGGTCTGCCTACAAAGTTTTTAAGCAGTTTTTTTAATTCTTTCTTAAAATCTTTGGTTTTGAAAATATTATGATAGGCATCTTGAAGGTCTAAAAGAGCGGGATACAAGGTCTCTGGCACAAAGCAACCACCAAAGCTCTCCTCTCCACTACCAAAATATCCATTCACACTCTGCGTAAAAATCTCTTTCATAATGTTCTCTTGATGATGTTTTAAGACCCGATAGACATAAGGCTAGACTATTTTACAAAAAATTATATGAAATACATAAATATTACCCAAACACAGACAATATCTCGTCTGCTATTATCTTAGCATTATTTAGATTCATACTCTGATGACATGGTATAGATAGCTCGGCATGGTAGAAGTCTTCGGCATTTCGCAATATAGGATAGTTAAATCTTTGGTAATGTGAGAAATTATAGATTGGTTTATAATGCACTTGAACACCTATATTTTTTTCCACAAGTTTTTGTGCTAATGCCTCCTTTCCACATACATATTCTCTATGTAGCAGTATGGGGTAAAGATGCCTTGTGCTTCTCTCATTGTCTTTTAGCTTTATGATAGAGAAGTAGGGATTATCCAAAAAAGCATTATCATAGAATCTAGCGATTTCCTCCCGTTTGTCAATGAAAGAATCTAGTCTTTTTAGCTGTGAGATTCCAAGTGCGGCGGCAACTTCGCTTAATCTAAAATTAAATCCCAAATCAACGCAGTCCTGATTGTATAATGCTTTTTTCACAATGCCATGTGAGCATACAAGTCTAGCAGAATCTGCATACTCATCATTACTGCATACCATAGCCCCGCCCTCGCAGGTCGTAATCGGCTTTAGCGCATGAAAGCTAAAAATGCTCATATCTGCCATAGAGCCTATTTTCACATTATCCACACTTCCGCCAAAGGCATGGCTAGAATCTGAAATCCATATAAGATTATGCCTATCTGCAAATTCACGAAAGCCACTCATATCTACGCTACTGCCGCCATAATCCATCGTGCAGATAGCGATAGTATCTTCACGCACTAGATTCTGTAATCCCTCTAGTTTTAGTTTGCCACTCATGTCTATGTCGCCAAAGATTGGGGTAATGTTATGCGCTAACATCATATTAGTCGTAGCCACGAATGTTATGGGCGTGGTAATAATGCTATATGTCTTTTGGGGATTTAGTGATTTTTTTAATGCGTAAAATGCGGCATACAGGGCGGAGGTAGCGGAGTTAAAGGTAATGGCATGTTTTGTGCCTATAAACTTTGCTATCAAATCCTCAAATGTAGAAACTAACTCTCCTTGTGTCAAATGCGAGGAGAATAATGCCTTTATTACAGATTTTTTATCACTTTCATCAATGCTTTGTGTGCTATATGGTATGAAATGCTCTAGCATAAAAACTCTTCTAAAATTAGGTTATAATAAATATACCACATTTTAAGGAAGCTTATGATAAAGATTTGGTGTGATTTTTTGGAGCGGGGTTTTCTAAACGGGGAGTTTAAAGAGCTTGTTAGAGATAGAAAGATACATGGCGCTACTAGCAATCCTAGCATTTTTGCCAACGCACTCACCTCAAGCCACTACAAAGATGATATAGAAACACTAAAACAAAAAGGGCTACCACCAAAGGAAATTTATGAGAATCTAGCACTGCAGGATATAAAATTAGCAAGTGAGATTCTATACCCACTATATGAGGATAATCCGCAAGATGGACTAATTAGCATAGAGCTTGACCCATTCTTGTGCCATGACATAGCAGGTAGCATTGATGAGGGCATGAGGCTTTGGAGGGAGCTAAATGCAAAAAATGTCATGATAAAAGTCCCAGCGACCATAAGCGGCTATGAAATCATGGAACAACTCATGCTAAGAGGCATTAATGTCAATGCCACTTTAGTCTTTACAAAAGAGCAGGCACAACATGTGCTAAAAAGTTTTAAGAGTGCTAATACAGACGCACAAGGTGTAATTAGCGTCTTTGTATCCCGCTTTGATAGAGAGATAGATTCCAGACTATCTCCTACACTGCGTGGAAAATATGGAATCCTAAATGCCATTGATATATATCTTGACTTTCTATCGCTAAATAATAATCCAAACTTCCGAGTGCTATTTGCAAGCACAGGGGTAAAAGAGCAAAACGAGATTTATAAAGACCCAGGACATTATGTCTATCCTCTAGCATTATCTGACTGCATTAATACCCTGCCACTTGATACACTTCATAAGATAGATTATGAGAAACTATCTGTGCCGATTAGTATAGATTCTCTAAAGCAAAGACTGCTAGATAAAAGTGAGATATTAGATAGCATTAACATGTCTGAGGTGGAGGATAAATTATTAAAAAATGGATTATCTAGCTTTGAGGAAAGCTTTAGGGGGATTTTGAATTTGTTTGTGTAGGGGGTAAAATTGAAAGCCATGATTCTAAGCGGTGCGGGTCTTTCTGCGCCAAGCGGTTTAAAAACCTTTAGGGATAGCGATGGACTATGGGAAGAGTATGATGTCATGGAGGTTTGCTCAATAAAGGGATTTAGCAGAAATCCTAAAAAAGTTCTTGATTTCTATGATGCAAGACGTGCTCAGCTAAAAGATGTAGAGCCAAACTATGCACACAGAGTAATAGCACAGACAAAAGACAAATATAGAGACGATGTATTTATCATAACGCAAAATGTAGATGATTTATTAGAACGTGCGGGTTGCAAGAATGTAATACATTTGCATGGTTTTCTAAGAGAGATTTATTGTATGAATTGTGGCTATGTCATGGATATAGGATATGATAGCATAGAGGGCAAGATTTGCCAAAAATGTAAAAGTGCCAAAGTGCGACATAATATCGTGATGTTTGGCGAGAGTGCACCGCAGTATAGAGTGCTATATGAGTTATTGCAAAAAACAGATTTATTTATAAGCATAGGCACTAGCGGGGAAGTCCTGCCAATATGGCAGTTTGCAACTCAATGTAAAAGAAGCATCATCAATGCCATAAACTGCGATGAAAATATACTAAAATACTTTGATAAGGTATATAGAGATGACATAGTAACATGCGTAGATGATATAAGGGCAGATATAGATAACTTTTTATAATCTACCCTCCAAATCCGCCTCCACTGCTATATGTAGAACGTGCGGTGCTTGTTGTGTTACTATTAAAGAATCCACTCTTAGCATTGCTAGGTGTGGTGCTAGCAGACCTTTGAAAATTCGATGTAGTAGCCCTAGGAGCAGCACCCGTTGCCCCCCCTCTATTAAAGCTACTTTGTGAGCGTTGATATGCCGATGGAGAGCTATATCCCCTTTGTGCGTTTGCCTGATAGTTTGGATTATTAAATAATTTATTACCTATGTAGCTACCAATGAGTGCACCCGCCGCACTAGCCAAAATAGCCCCGCCAATGCCAAGGCCGCCGCCTTCACCACTTGTAAGTGTGCTAGTGCCATTGTCAATTCGCCTCTCCTCTTCTGCTACCAAAGAATTTACCTCATCTTGACTTAAGATTCTCTTATTGCCATTAGAATCTAACACGATGATAGTCGTATCGCCATTGTGGCTTGGCACTTCATCGATGATTTTATAGCTACCATCGCCCTGCTCTTGCAGAGTAACGACTACGCCCTGCTTCTTTGATAGCTCTTGTGCTGATGTGCCTTTATTATCATCGCAACCACTAAAGCCCATGACGATAGCCACACTCATGCTACTTAGAATCGCAATGTCTGATATTTTCCTTAGATAACTTTTTTTCGTATTTTTTACCTGTGGTTTTACCATTTCTTTTCCTTATTTATTGAGTTCTTTTTCGAGTTTTTGGATTCTCTCCCATGTTTTGACGACAGAATCTGGATTTAGAGAAATAGAACTAATGCCCTCTTTGACTAGAAACTCTGCCACTTCGGGATAATCGCTTGGTGCTTGACCGCAGATTCCACAATATTTATTATGTCTCTTGCATGCCGCTATTGCCTGTCTAAACATCTCTAGCATGGCTGGATTCCTCTCATCAAAGATATGGCTTACCAAATCTCCATCTCTATCTACGCCTAGCGTTAGCTGTGTCAAGTCATTTGAGCCAATGGAGAATCCATCAAAGATAGATAGAAACTCATCGGCTAAAATCACATTCACAGGCAACTCACACATGACATAAATCTCTAAGCCATTCTTACCAGACTGAAGTCCATTTCGCCTCATAATCTCTAGCACCCTCTTGCCCTCCTCTGGTGTGCGGAGGAATGGAATCATAATCTTCATATTCGTAAGACCCATCTCATCTCGCACCATGGCAAGTGCCTGACACTCCCACTCAAAGGCGACTCTATACTGCTCTGAGTAGTATCGTGATGCTCCGCGATAGCCTAGCATAGGATTTTCCTCTCGTGGCTCATATTTCTCACCTGAAATCATACCACGATATTCATTACTCTTAAAGTCGCTAGTGCGGACAATCACGGGATTAGGATAGAATGCAGAGGCAATCATGCCCATACCCTCGGCGATTTTTTTGATGAAAAAATCTTTAGGGCTATCATAGCCATTTGTAAGTGCGGCTACCTCCTCTTGATTATCAATCTCCTTGCCATTTTGTAAATCTAGCAATGCTAGAGGGTGTGCCTTTATCTGATGCAATACAATATGCTCCATTCTAGCAAGACCAACGCCGTGATTTGGTATATGTGAGAATCCAAATGCCTTTGCAGGGTCGCCTACATTCATATAAATCTTTGCCTTTGTATCCTCTAAATGCTCTAGGGAAATGCTCTCTATCTGATAGTCATGCAAACCAGCATACACGACTCCCTCCTCGCCATCAATGCAGGATACCGTTACCTCCATGCCAGAGTATAGCCTCTCTGTAGCGCCATGTGCACCTACTATTGTAGGCACACCGATTTCCCTTGCTACGATAGCTGCATGGCATGTTCTACCGCCGCGGTTCGTGATGACAGCAGCTGCCTTTTTCATCACAGGCTCCCAGTCTGGGTCGGTATTATCTGTTACTAGAATCTCACCTTCTTTAAAGCTATTCATGTGTTCGATATTATTGATGATTCTAACCCTGCCCTTGCCTATCTTTGTGCCGATTGCCATGCCCTTTAGCACAACTTCTTTTTCTTTATTGGAATCTGTGAAATAGAATTTCTCGATTTTTGCACCATTTTTGATATTTTGGCTATGCACGGTCTCAGGACGTGCTTGGACGATGAATATCTCGCCACTATCGCCATCTTTTGCCCATTCCATATCCATGGGGCGATACTCCCCCGCCTCTTTTGTATAATGCTTTTCTATATTTATGGCATATTTTGCTAGGGTTAGAATATCCTCATCTGTGATAGAAAATGTATTCATCTCTTGATTTGTCGTTTTGACATTCATGGTAGGTCTCTCGCTACCTGCTGGGGCATAGACCATTTTTATGTCTTTTTTGCCTAGCTTTCGCTTGATAATGGGGCGACTTCCCTGCTCTAGCGTTGGTTTAAAGACATAAAACTCATCAGGATTTACCGTGCCGCCTACGACATTCTCCCCTAGCCCCCATGATGATGTAATAAATACCGCATCTTTAAAGCCAGTCTCTGTATCAATGCTAAACATCACGCCTGCAGCACCCTTATCTGCACGCACCATTTTCTGCACACCAACGCTCAGGGCTACCTTGAAATGGTCGAAATTTTTGCCCGCACGATAGCTTGTCGCACGATGCGTAAATAGTGAGGCAAAACAGGATTTAATGTAGTGAATCAAATCTACTTTTCCCTTAACGCTAAGATATGTATCCTGCTGCCCTGCAAAGCTAGCATCGGGCAAATCCTCCGCAGTGGCAGAACTACGCACGGCTACATCGGCTTCATTCATATTATAACGTCTGCTTAGAATCTCATATCCCTCAAAAATCTCATCTTTCAAATCAGAGGGCAGAGGTGTGCTAAAGATTAGCCTTCGAATCTCAGTGCAGCGATTTCGCAATACGTCCATCTCGGTATAATCCACGCCTTCTAGGAGTTGCCTAATCTGACTCTCAATGCCGCCGCTTCTTAGCAGATACCAATACGCATCGCTAGTGATAGCAAAGCCATCGGGGACCTTGATACCCACAGATGCCAATTCCTTAAACATCTCGCCAATGCTAGCATTCTTGCCGCCTACTAGAGGAACGTCCTTATTATTTAGCTCCTCAAAGAACTTTATGTATTTCATAGATTCCATGCTCCATTATGTATAGGTAGAGGTAATATTGTAGTGAAAAAAAGCTAAAAAGGTATTTAAACTTGAGAAATTTGTAATGGCAAAGGTGTGTGTTTTTGTAACGCTTCCTCATTTTTCATAAGTCAAAATCTCACAGAGATATTGATAAGGAAAATATAATCGTTTTATTGTTGTGATTAGATTCTAAGGTTTTATTGTGGAATCCTATATAGCTTAATCTTATTTAAATGTGAAAATCAAGAGTTGTAATGTTTAATAGCTATAAACATTCTAGCACTAATTTTCATTATAAATATTATTCATCGTCGCTTTTTGTCTCTATTAACTCATTATTCTTATATACATTAATTTTTTTATTGCCATCTCTATCCCATATTTTTCAATTCCGTCTTTCCTGCCATTTTTATAGTTGGTTTCTCTAATCAACATGCCATCAGAGAGCCACTCTCTTTCATAGCCATGTTGATTACCATTGAGATAGCTAGTTTCTTTTGCTAATTTTCCTTTTTCATACCATAGCCAACTTTGTGCTTCCATTTCTCCTTTTGAATTTCTAGTTACCCCCCATACTTTTAAGAAAATTTTGCTTTTTGGTATTTTCTACTTGTCTGCTTGATAATGTTTTTCCATGTAGTCTATATTTATCATCGAATCTAAGATAATCATAGTAACTATGATCTCCAAGGGAATTGGCACTATATTCACTTACAAGCATTCTAGGCACACCATCAATAAACTCTATATTTGTAACATAACCGTATCCCCCTCCAGCTGAGACAACTCTGCCGTCATAATCTCCATATTCAAAGCTACCATTTATCTTGTCATCTAATATGTTAAATGATATATATCCTCCAATATGATGAGAAGGAAAAATATAGTTATATTCTGAATTCTGATACCCGCTAAGTTTTCCGTAATCATAATTAAGAGTAGCACTATAATCACCATTATAGTTAATTAGATCATCCTGTAGTGCTTTAGAAAACGTCTGCTCTCCATCATATTTACCATCTACACAACTCGCAGTATATAGCGGCCACCTACCAATATCATCATTGATATATCCCTCTGTGATGCAAACATTATCATTACATACGGTTTTTTCACCTATCGTAATTTTCTTGGAATCATTGCCATATTGCCTCAATGGTAATAATTCATCAAAAAAAATATTAACACTATCTCCAAGAGTATGTAAAGCTGCCATAATGCTTTGATGTGTCCTTGCCGTTATTTTTTCTGATTTATTGCAATTCATGTCATCGCAGATATTTTCATAGAAAAAAGTATCTCCATATTCCATATCTTCTTTAATATTATCATACCCACTAGGCTTTACAACCTTTGACTCTATTTGCTCAAATATATCCTGCAATCTATTCTCATACTCAGCACTCAATCTTTTATAATCATCACTCTTTTCATCAAGACCGACTGAATAATCGCGTAAAGGAAATGGGCAAATTCCCGTGCCTTTAGAATCTTTGCTGTATATTTCTACTTCCTCTGCATTTAAAGCAACCATACACAACATTGCTAACACAAGCTTTTTCAATTATATCTTCTATATTCGAATCTATTTGAAATTATAATAATATTTAAAAAATTCATTTCACACTTGTTTAAAAACAAAATTACGTCTAAAAGGGCGGAATAGCAATATAAAACACATACTAAAACGACAAATCCTCAAGTTTCAATAATCAACACACCATTAAAAAGAGCTTGAAAAAAACACACTACAATTACACAAAAAGGAAACTCTCATGCAATATAATCCAAAACAAATAGAATCCAAATGGCAGGATATTTGGCATAGTAAAAGAGCCTTTGAGCCACTAGAATCTACCTCTATGGAGAAAAAATACATTCTCTCTATGTTCCCCTATCCTAGTGGTGCTATCCACATGGGGCATGTGCGAAACTACTGCATAGGCGATGTCATAGCGCGATACTATCGTATGCAGGGCTATAATGTCTTGCACCCCATAGGTTTTGATGCCTTTGGTATGCCTGCAGAGAATGCGGCAATAAAACATGGAATCCACCCAAAGAGCTGGACGTATTCAAACATGGAAGTCATGCTAAAGGAGCTAAAGACATTGGGTCTTAGTTTCTCAAATGAGCGGGTGCTAGAGACTTGCGATGAGACTTATAGCAAGTATGAGCAGGAATTTTTCATCGCCATGTGGAAAAAGGGTCTTGTCTATCGCAAAAAGGCACTGCTAAACTGGTGCCCCAAAGATTTAACAGTATTAGCAAATGAGCAAGTCATCGATGGGAGATGCTGGCGCTGCGATACTCAAGTGGTGCAAAAGGAGATGTATCAATACTATCTAAAGATTACAGATTATGCAGATGAGCTTTTAGATGAGCTAGATTCCCTAGAGGGAAAGTGGCCCTCACAGGTCATTAGTATGCAGAGAAATTGGATAGGGAAGTCGCAGGGACTTGAGTTTAGCTTTTCTCTAAGTGAGGATTCTAAGAAAAGGCTAAATCATAAAATAGAATCTATAAGCGTTTATACGACAAGATGCGATACGATATATGGCGTGTCATATTGCGTTATAGCGCCTGAGCATGAGATTGTAGATATATTGATAGAAAACAAAGAGTTAGATTCAAAGAACATTGAGAAAATAAAAGAAATTAGGAATCAAACTCAAAGAGATAGGGCAATGGCAGATAAAGAGGGCTTAGAGTTACCCATATCTGTATTGCACCCATTAAGCGGCAAAGAATTACCCGTGTGGATAGGGAATTTCGTGTTAGCAGGTTATGGCTCTGGGGCGGTTATGAGTGTGCCTAGTCATGATGAGAGGGATTATGAATTTGCCAAAAAATATGGGCTAGAATTGCTGCCTGTTATAGAATCTAGCAAGGAATTATATAGCGATGATGGTGTGCTTATTAATAGCGATATTTATAGTGGGCTAGAGAGTGCAGAGGCAAGGGAGAGAATCTCTGATTTCTTTGAGCAAAAAGGCATCGGGAGACGCAGGGTAAATTATAAACTAAGAGATTGGGGAATCTCACGACAGAGATATTGGGGTACGCCTATACCTCTTATACACTGCGATACATGCGGCATTGTAGAGGAAGTCAATCTGCCCGTTACCCTCCCTAGCGACATTGAGATAACAGGCGAGGGAAATCCGCTAGAAAAACATAATAACTGGAAGCATGTAGCATGTCCTAAATGCGGAAAAGATTCCATAAGAGAGTGCGACACTATGGATACGTTTATGGAATCTAGCTGGTATTTCCTCTACTATACCACGCCAAAAGAGGTGCGAGAAAGTGCCGTCTTTGATGAGAAAAGTCTAAATTATTTCATGGCAGTAGATGAGTATATCGGTGGCATTGAGCATGCGATTTTGCATTTATTGTATGCGAGATTCTTTACAAAGGTGCTAAGGGATTTAGGCTATATTAAGTTTAGTGAGCCTTTCTCTAGGCTACTAACGCAGGGCATGGTGCTAAAAGATGGTTCAAAGATGAGCAAGAGTGTAGGCAATATCGTAGAGCCTAGCCATATTATAGAATCTTATGGTGCCGATACCGCTAGGCTATTTGTGCTATTTGCAGCGCCGCCTACTTATGCCCTTGAGTGGAGTGATGATAGTGTGCGAGGGTGTTATAAATTCATCAATCGTCTCATAGACAGAAAAGATAGGGTGATAAAATCAAAAGAGATTCCATATATAGAATCTAGCACATTATCCAAAGAGGCAAAGAGTGCTAGGGCAAAGGTCTATGAGGCATTGCAAAAGCAGCAGCATATCTTTGCCAACAAGACAGAGGGCTATCCATTTAATACCATCGTGGCAGCATGTATGGAAGCACACAATGCCATATCAATGCAGGATAATGACTTAGTCTTTAGTGAGGGCTATTTTATTTTGCTAAATATATTAGAGGGCTTTATCCCCCATATCGCAAGTGAGCTAAGTGATGAGCTATTTGGTCTTGCCAATTTCAGAGCGTTAGAGATAAAAGCAGAGGTCTTTGAGAGAGAGGATATTACCTATGTCATTAGCGTAAATGGCAAAAGGCGCGATGAGATTCTCGTAGATGTATCTACTAGCAAAGAGCAGGTGTTAGAGTTAGCAAAACAAAAGGTGCAAAAATGGCTAGATAGCGGGGTAAAAAAGGAGATTTTCGTGCCAAATAAGCTTGTTAATTTTGTGGTGTAGGGGGAGTTTATGCGTGTATTGGTATTTGGAGAGATTTTATATGATGTCTATGGTGAGGAGTATGCCATAGGGGGAGCACCATTTAATTTTGCCATTCAGCTAAACAGAATGATAAAACAAGACAAAGCAGTTAGAATCATCAGTGCTTTAGGCAATGATTCTCTAGGGCATAAGGCATTGGAGTTTGCTAAGAGTGAGGGCATAGATACCTCATGTCTGCAAATATCAAATGAGTTTCAAACAGGCAAGGCAGTGGTATTTTTGGATAATAACAAAATGCCAGATTATGATATTTTAGAGAATGTAGCATGGGACAATATTATTTTTAATGAGAGTGTAAAAAGTGCCTTGCAGACTAAATATGATGTCTTTTATTTTAATCTTTTAAGTCAGCGAATGAATGTTAGCAAGGATACATTAAAAGCGATTAAAAATAGCATACAATGCGATTTTAGGGTGTTTGACATGACATTGCGAAAATCCTATTACACAAAGGAACAAATACAAGAAGCACTCTCTTTTATCAATGTTTTAAAGATTAATGAAGAGGAGTTTGCACTCATAGCAGAGCTTTTTTATAAAGACTTGCATGACAGGGAGGAAATACTCTCTTTGATACAACATGACTTTGAGATTCCATACATTTTTCTAACACTAGGCAAAGATGGTGCATATTTGCAAAGCAATAATCAATTATTCAGACAGGAATCAAGCAAGAATATTACGGTGGTAGATACGGTTGGAGCAGGGGATTCTTTTTGTGCGGCATTGTGCTATGGTCTTGTGAATAATCTCAAAGATAAAGAGATTCTAACCTTTTGTGTGGAAATAGCAGGGCTTTTAGTGCAGGTAAAAGGCGGAACTACACGTTGTAATTTTGAAAGTGTTATAAAAAAATATTTTTAGCAAAAATCCGATATAATTAATAACAATTGTTATTAAGAAAGATTCTACAAACATGAAAGTCTATCATTTATCACATATCGATTTGGACGGATATAGCTGTCAGCTTGTATCCAGAGAGTTTTTTGAGAATATCTCATTTTATAATGCAAACTATGGCAGAGAGGTCATGGTAAGGCTTAATGCCATACTAGCAGATATTTCTACACATAAAACTAGGCAGAATGATGAAGTCGCCATGCTTTTTGGCAAACCTGTAAAGGTCGAGAAATCCCAAGAGCAGAAGCCAGTGATTAATAAGAAATTTATGATTCTCATCACGGATTTAAATCTCACTCTTAGCGAGGCGAAATTCCTAAGTGAGCAGGTAGCAGATTTGAAACTTAGTGGATTAGATGTAGAGATTGTTTTACTAGACCATCATGCCACAGGTGAAGAATGTGCTAATGAATATGGTTGGTATTATTTGGATATAAATCGCTGTGCCACAAAGATTACTTATGAGTATTTGCTAAATCGCTTTGGATTGGATTCTGGTGTGAAAAGTTGGCTTATGCCTATTGTGGAGATGGTTAATTCTGTGGATATTTGGCTAGAGGATGGCTTTGGATTTGAGTTTGGCAAAGTCGCTATGGGAATCATCGCCTCTTGCAATGAATTTAATCGATTAATGTTTGATGATGAGAATAGAGAGTTTAAGCTAAATCTGATTAAATCCATGCGAGATTTTTATAAAGATTGCACTCAAGATAAAATGGGGGGGCTAATAGAGGGCAAGGCATTTGATGAGGTAGGCTTTGATAATGAAGTCTTTTTTATCAAAAAGGAAATGCTAGGTGGAGATAGACATAGCGAGACTATGGATAATATTATTTCAAGAGCACAGGTAAGACTGCTAGAGAGAAATAAAGAGAATTGCAAGATATTTTATGAGGATAAGGTCGGATTCCTAAGCTATGGCATGGGTGGAATCTCTGTTGTGGCAAATAGATTTTTGCATAATAATAAAGAGTTTGATTTCTACATGGACGTAAGCAATAGAGGAAGCGTATCGCTAAGAGCAAATGGAAACTGCGATGTGAGTGCATTATCACAGATGTTTTTCAATGGCGGTGGACATAAAAATGCTAGTGGTGGCAGAATGGATGGTTTCAAAGAAAGCTTTTCATACAATGATATAAAACTGCAAGTTCAAGACCACCTAGATGGCAAAGATGAATGGTCTTTGTGAATCTATTGCTGATTAAAGACTTAGATTCTAGATTCCCTATGTCGTTCGCAAGGCTAACCAAAACATCTTTGGAATTGAGATTCCATGCAGATGTTCCTCTATACCGTTCAACATGACGGAGGTAGCATTACTAACATGACTGAACCCCGCCATGCCACCCTTTTTATTAAGTTGTCGTTCTAAGCGTTTAGCGAAAGATTTAGATTCTTCGACTTCGTCTCAGAACGACGAAAATTTGTAGATTCTAGATTCTCTGTCGTTTTGGACGTCCGTGAATAGTCTTTTTGGAATCTTAATTTTAAATCGGAACCAAATTTTCAAAAAATATAGATTTTACATTCAGCAATGATAAAGAGATTATTTTACAAATATCGGAACGACACAAAACTAAAAATCTAATAAGAGGATTCTAATTTTTGTAATATAAAATATCTCAATTATTTTCCTTAAATATAAACAAAATCATGAACTTTAGGAGTTATTATGAGGTATAAAACCTCGAAAAGGAGAAATGATTAAAAACAAAAATGGTTAAGGAGACTAATTATTTCTTAACCTTAAAGTAAAGTATATGGTTCTTAACAAAGTGGCGGAACGGACGGGGCTCGAACCCGCGACCCCCTGCGTGACAGGCAGGTATTCTAACCAACTGAACTACCGCTCCAAAGCCGATGGCAAAATGCCAATCTATACATAAAAGGATACATGGTGGTCGCTACAAGACTCGAACTTGTGACATCCACCTTGTAAGGGTGGCGCTCTACCAACTGAGCTAAGCGACCTTATCAAGCACAAAAAAACACTGCTTGACTGCCTGAATGAGTTTTAAATGGAAAAGTTTAAAGAACAAGCTGGTGACCCCTAGGGGACTCGAACCCCTGTAGCCACCGTGAAAGGGTGGTATCCTAACCGCTAGATGAAGGGGCCACGCAACAAAAAAATTAAACTTAGTGGTGACCCGTGTTGGATTCGAACCAACGGCCCATTCCTTAAAAGGGAATTGCTCTACCAGCTGAGCTAACGGGTCTCAAATAAAAAGATGAATTATATAAGATTTTGACATTAAAGTCAAGGTTTTTTACTACAATTACGGTAAAAATGAAAGTAGGTAATATTGAAAGCGGTATTTTACGATAGAGATGGCGTCATTAATGTAGATTATGGCTATGTGCATAGCATAGATAAGTTTGTCTTTTATGAGGATATATTTGATTCTATTATTAAATTTAAAAAAAGTGGATATAAGCTAATTATCATCACAAATCAATCTGGCATAGAGCGAGGCTACTATGGTGTGCTAGATTTTTTACACATTAGTAAATATATGCAAGATGAGGTTTTTAAATATTGTAAAACCTGTTTTGATAGAATCTACTTTTGCAAATCGCTAAATGATTCCCGCCGCAAACCAAATGCAGGAATGATACTCCAAGCACAAAGCGAATTTTCCCTAAATCTTAGCGAATGCAAACTTGTAGGGGATAAAATGAGTGATATTGAGGCTGGTAAGAGAGCGGGTATTAAAGAGTTGTTTTTGATAGATAGAGAGGGGGCGTGTCGCAAAGAGAGAGACTACACTATCATAAATCATCTAAAACTCATGTAAAATATCAGAATCTTTTTGTAAGGGAATATTATGGCGATTGATGAAAATAGACAAAAAGCCCTAGAGAGTGCCATAAAGCAGGTAGATAAAACCTTTGGCAAAGGCATGTTGGTAAGGCTTGGTGATAAGCAGATAGAAAAAATAGATTCCATATCCACAGGCTCACTAGGACTTGATTTAGCACTAGGCATAGGTGGCATACCAAAGGGACGCATCATAGAGATATACGGACCAGAATCTAGCGGTAAAACTACCCTATCTTTGCAAGTAATAGCGGAGTGTCAGCGAAGCGGTGGAATCTGTGCCTTCATCGATGCAGAGCATGCGCTAGATGTGTATTATGCAAAGAAGCTAGGCGTGGATACAGAGAATCTGCTAGTTAGTCAGCCAGATAATGGCGAACAAGCACTTGAAATACTAGAGACTATAACGCGCAGTGGTGCGGTAGATTTAGTCGTAATAGATTCTGTAGCAGCACTTACGCCTCGTGCAGAGATTGATGGAGATATGGGAGACCAGCATGTTGGATTGCAGGCAAGGCTTATGAGTCATGCACTGCGTAAAATTACAGGTGTGCTATTTAAGATGAATGTAACGCTTATTTTCATCAATCAGATTCGTATGAAAATCGGCACAATGGGATATGGTAGTCCAGAGACCACCACAGGCGGAAATGCCCTAAAGTTTTATGCAAGTGTGAGAATCGACATTCGCAAAATCTCTACTTTAAAGCAGGGTGAGAATACTATAGGCAACCGTGCAAAGGCAAAAGTCGTAAAAAACAAAGTCGCACCGCCATTTAGGGAAGCGGAGTTTGATATTATGTTTGGCGAGGGCATTAGTAAGGAAGGTGAGCTTTTGGATTATGGCGTAAAGCTAGATATTATCGATAAAAGCGGTGCATGGCTATCTTATGGAGATAAAAAGATAGGGCAGGGCAGAGAAAATGCAAAGATATTTCTAAGAGAAAATAAAGATGTTGCATTAGAGATTGAGCAAAGAATCAAAGAGCATATAGGCACTAGCGAGGAGATTATGCCGCTGCCAGAGGATTTAGGGGAAGAGGGGGAGGAGCAATAGAGAATTTCTACATTCCATAAAGATGTTTGCAAAATAGAATCCGCCATGATAGTTTCTGAAATGTTCCACTACTTTAAGCAAGGGTGATTCATAAATGCCTTTGTTTAAAGTATAATTTTAAAACTACAAGGGGCAGATTTGGATTTAAATAAAATACATCAAAGTCTTTTTCCAGAATACGAAAACTATGCACGAGAAATCACTAAAGAAACGAGACAACAAAACAAATAAACACAAAAAACACAAAAAAAGAATGCATACTATTCTTTATTAAAAGAAAAGTTCATGCAAGAGCAAAATACACTCGATTTGAATTTTTTTTGTCAGAATAATACAAATATGGATACTTCAGAAACATTGTTTTTAGAATCTAAAAAATCCCGCTTTTTAAAAATTATCCATAATCATTTTGCTTACTAGCAACTATTTATTTCTTAGCACCCACACAAAAAACCTCAAGATGAGACAAAGAATGCCAGAGATTAAAAAAGCTATAAACAAAACATCCTTGATAAATGCCATCTTAGGATTTATCTATTTGTATTTTTTTGACCTCTGTCATTTTATGAGGTGAAGAATCTAAATTCCCCAACTTCGTCTCAGAATGACAAAAATTTACAGAATCTAAAATTTGAATCTACTTCCAAAAAACTCAAGAAAGTGCAGAATCTAAATCCGCTATTAAATCATTACTATCCTCGATGCCGATGCTTAGTCTAATCATGCTTTGCGTTATGCCAATAGATTCTAACTCATCTTTACTTAGCTGGGAGTGCGTAGTGCTGGCGGGATGCACGATTAGAGATTTTGTATCCCCGATATTTACCACTATGCTAAAGATATTTGTGCTATCTACTACCTTTCTTGCTTCCTCAAAGCCACCATCTAGCTCGAAAGACATTAGCCCACTTGCTAGGCTATCTTTAGAGTATTTCTGTATTAGCGGATAGTATCTATCGCTCTGCAGACCTGGGTAGCTAACAGATTTTACCCTTTTGTGTTTGCTTAGAAACTCTGCAATTTTTTTTGCATTTATGCTGTGCTGCCTTATTCTAAGATTTAGTGTCTCTAAGCCCTGTATGGCAAGCCATGAGTTAAATGGTGAAAGCGTGGCACCGATGTCGCGAAGAAGGGCAATGCGGACTCGAAGCGTAAAATTTGGCAAAGAAAGGGAGCTATACACAAGCCCGTGATATGTGGGGTCTGGCTCGTTGAAATGTCTGTAACGCGCGTTGCCTTTTATAAAGTCATTTAGCCCATGCCTTTCTACTATCGCACCTCCAAGGACGCTACCTTGCCCACTAATGTATTTGCTAATTGAATGCACGACAATATCTATGCCGTGATTTAGCGGCTTTATGAGGGCGGGACTTGCGACTGTGTTATCTATGATAGAGATGATTCCATGTTTTTTAGCGATTTTTGAGATAGATTCCATATCTGCCACGGATATGTTTGGATTGCTAATACTCTCGGCAAAGATTGCCTTTGTATTAGAATCTATAAGGGATTCTAAGGCTGGAATATCATCGATGTCAAATATCTTTGTGTTAATGCCAAAACGTTTAAGCGAATGCACTAAAAGCGTAGATGTCCCACCATAAATTTTATTTGCCATGAGGATATTATCCCCATTTTGTGCAATATTTACAATCGCATAAAATATCGCACTAGCCCCAGATGCGGTGGCAATCCCGGCACTCCCGCCCTCAAGCGCGGCTAATCTCTCCTCTAGCACGGCTGTTGTAGGATTGGTTAGCCTTGTGTAGATATTGCCTAGTTCCTTTAAAGCAAAGCGATTGCCTGCCTGTGTGCTGCTATCAAATCCATAAGCGGTATTTTGATAAATCGGCACACTCATGGTCTGCTCTATATCTGCCCTATACCCAAAATGCAATGCCAATGTCTCCTGCCCTAAATTCTTAACATTTGAATCAAAATATTCTTTTCTGCTCTGTTTTGAATTACTCATCTTGCACTCCTTGGTGAAATAACACTAGCATTATAATTAAAATTTTATTAAAAGCAAGTGTAAATTGTATTATTCATAATAAAAGTTTGATTTTAAAAATTAAAAATTATGAATTTTGGTGGTTTTATGAAGTTTTATTACAAAGTAAAGCTGGATATTTTTTAGTTTATATTCTAGAATTATTCTCCTTTGGCTCATAATAACGTGTCCCATTGCGGGATGGAACTAAGAGGGAGTGATTTTTTATTTGTGCTTCAAAAAGACAACAGCCTCGTCATATTGAGAGCAAAGCACGAAATATCTATCTATAACAAAATATCTTTAGATTCTATACAAAATAAAGATTATTCAGCAAAGCCCTATAATGACACAAGTTTATAGAATCTAAATTCCTCATCTCTCCAACATTACATTTTTACGTTAGAATCTGCTCTATGAAGAACTATCAAAATGAACTATTATCATTCAATACTTTAATAAAAGCATTAGAAAAACTTCCTAGCATAGGTAAGAAAAGTGCTATGAAGATGGCTTATACAATAGCTGTTGAGAATACCTCGCTTGGTATGCAAATCTCTCAGGCTATTAATGACTGCATTATTGATATGCAAAAGTGCAAATTATGCGGTGCGCTTAGTATATCTGAAGTCTGCCATATATGTCTTGATAAAAGACGCAATTGTGGCACACTCTGCATTGTCTCTCACCCCAAAGATATTTTTCTAATAGAGGAAATTGGTGAGTTTTGCGGTCTTTACTGCGTTATAGAGGATTATACTAGCTATGATTTTAATGCTTTGCAAAATCGCATAAAAGAGCAAGGCATACATGAGGTGATATTTGCATTTATTCCATCATTGCAAAGCGATGTTATGGCGACTTTCATACAGGATAGACTAGATGGGTTAAATCTATCTTTTAGCAAGATTGCACAAGGAGTTCCGCTAAATGTTAGCCTTGATAATGTGGATAATATATCCCTTGCAAGAGCATTTAGTGGCAGGATTGGAATCTAGTTTTATGGTGGCATGATGTATATTTACTCCATTGTTGTGTATGGCATTTGTATTTGCTCTATGGTAATTACGATATTATCTTTTATACGATTTGTGGGGATATTACATATAGGTTCTTTTCTTAAGGTATTTATTGGAATTTTATTTGGCATTGCCTCTATAATTCCTATGCCACATTTTAGCCTAGCGGATATAATGTATAGAATCTTTGATTACCCTAGCTTTTTACTATTATTTGTATCATTATTTGGTTTAGTGCAGCATGGCATTGGGAATATTGGCTTACTTATCTCATATCGTGGCTTTATTGCATTATTTATTATTTATATATTATTTATGTTAAATGTCTTTGGAATGCTTGATTTTATATATGGATACATTGGGTATAAGGTTCTTTTATGTGGAATCTTAATTGCCATTGTTTATTGTGTAGATAGATTATGTGCGTTTTCATTAAGCCTTGCCATGTTGCTTTGGGGTATATTTTTTACAGATAGTATGGATATTTATGACGCATTATTTGACCCTGTGGTATGTATTTTTGGAATATTGGCACAGGGTATAGCCATCAAAAAAGATAATATTCATCTAACATTACTCAAACCAAAGCTAAAATAGGTCTAACATGCACGAGTATTCTGTGGTTCAGTCATTATTGCAAATATGTTTGTCATACCTAGAGGAGAATAGTGCGACTTCTGTTACAAGGATTGTAGTAAGCATAGGACAGAGAGCAAATATGGATAGAACGTTGTTTATCTCCGCATTTGAGATTCTCAAAGATGAATACAAGGCACTACATAAGGCTAAAATGGATATAATCACAAAAGAGCTTTTACTAGAATGCAGAGTTTGCAAAAATGTATTTCATAGCATAGAGAATCCAACATGCACATGTGGTAGCAAAGACACACATATAGTGCAAGGCAGAGATGTGATGCTAGAGAGTTTAGAGCTAGAGTAAGAGGATTTTAGATGATTAAACACAATATAAAGGATAGAGATTGAAAAAGGAGGAAAGAGAAACCCTAGCGCATATTGTCCAAAATATAGATGAGCAAGAGATTTTCCTAGAGTTTGTGGCAAAGGCAGAGACGATTAAAGAGAGTTGGCAGATAGCAAAAATATTTGATAATAAAAAAAAAGAATTTGCCAATGAAATCCTAAAATTTAATGCCATTAAAAAAGAAAAAGAAGATGAGCTAAATGCCATTACAAATGAGATTAATGAAGTAAATAATTTATTACAAAATGCCAACAAAGAGCTAAGCAACCTAGAGCTACAAATAGATGAGATGAAAAGCAAGGCGCAGTTTTTCAAAAATGCCATAGCACAGGCACAGCATCCAAATAATTTAGAATTGCAAAGCGAAAGCGGTGATTCTGAGATGCTAGATTTTGGAGCGATTATTAAAGATTTTAAGCCTCTTGCCTCTGTGAGTGTGCATCTAAAAAATGGGCAAACCGCAAGCGCTAGAGTTGCACAAAGCATATATTCACAGGATTTATATGAGCATTATAAAAAGGCTACTAGCAGATTGATTAGACTGCGCGATAGAGTTAAGGAACTAGAGTTAAATAATCAAAAGTTATCTGTGGAATTAAGGGATTTGACACAAGAAGATAGCCTTAGAGAAATGAATGCACAATCAAGCCAGACAATAGAGATTGTGAAAAATATCGATGATGAGTATGATTTAGGTGATATAAATATAGAAAAACAACTAAAAACTTCTGATAAAAATCGTGAAAAAGTCGAGGAAATGCTACAACAACTAAATAGAATTATAAAGGATGGTGAAAAGTAGATTCTCTTTTAGATTCCAACATGAAAAACAATTTTTAAAAAATAAAGATAGTATTGTAAAAAATAAAATTTATATTTTTTAAGTTTGTCACTGTTGTTCAATAATTTAAATTATCATTGTTATATCATCCATTTTTACCGCTCTAAACCCTTGCAAAGTAAAAATTAACAGGAATTAAAAGCTATTAAATCACCATAAAAACATTTAAAGATTTAGAACTGTAATACTTAAATAAATATCTATCACACAATGCACTTAAACACTTGCATACTTAAAATATTCTATAGTACCCTCATTACGCTAAATTCAACATACTTTTACGATAATTTTAATATGACTTTCTCCAATATTTTAATGCCTACGGTTATTTTTAGTGTTTTAAAGTAATTCTTTGCAATGATTTTTTGTGTTATTTTTAGAAAATATATTCTTAAATTCGTCGTTGCTATGATTATCTTAGAATCCTACCCCAAAAGACCCTTTTCTCTTTCATCTAAATATAAATCTTTCACCTCTATTATATCCCCCTCGCTTAGTATGCAGGCTCTCTCCACTACGCTTAGTAGCTCTCGTATATTGCCCGGCCACACGTATGAGAGTAGTTTCTGCTCTGACTCTTTGCTCAAAGCTTTTTGGTTAAAGCCATACTCTTGGCAGATTTCTTTAATGTGGATTTGTGCTAATGGTAAAATCTCCTCACTTCGCTCTCTTAGTGGCGGAATCTTTATAGGCACAGTCTGGAGGCGAAAGTATAAATCCTCTCTAAAATCCTTGTTTGCTATCTTTTCTTGAATATTTGCATTTGTGGCAGAGATGAAGCGAACATCGATTTTTATGGGTTTAGACGCACTGCCTAGACGCATGATTTCTTTCTCCTGCAATGCCCGTAAAAGCTTTGCCTGAAGTCCCATAGGCATCTCGCCTATCTCATCTAAAAATATACTCCCGCCCTGTGCACTCTCTAGGATTCCAATCTTTTGATTAATAGCATCTGTAAATGCCCCTTTCTCATAGCCAAATAGCTCGGATTCTAACAGATGCTCTGGAATGGCTGCCATATTTAGCGCTACGAATGGCTTGTCAGCTCGCTTTGAGTTCGCATGTATGAATCTAGCAAAGACTTCCTTACCCACGCCACTAGCTCCAAGCAGTAAAATACTAGCATCGGTAGGAGCAGCACGCAATGCTATGGACTTTGCCTCCTCTAACTTTGGCGATGTGCTTTTGAATAATTTATCTTGCTTTTGAGGGCTTAGAGTTTTCTTGCTAGTAGCATTGCTTTTATTGAATTCTATAATCTTTTTTGTGCGATGTATGGCATCTAGTAAATCCTGCGGCTCAAAGGGCTTTTGGAAAAAATCTTTTACACCTAGGCGGATAGATTCTATTGCTTTATTTAGGGTGGCATTGCCTGTTATGACTATCGCCTCATATCTGCCATTTAGCTTACTTAGAAACTCAAGTCCGTCCATATTTGGCATATTAATATCTGTAATGACAAGCTCAAAGCTAGAATCAAGACCCTTCAATGCGTCCTTTGGATTCTTAAAGCTAACGACCTCTATGTCCTTGTAGTCAGAAAAGAAAAACTCAAGGCTCTTCCGCATATTTATATCATCTTCTACTATGGCTATTTTCACCACTGCTCCTTGTTAGAGTCTCATATAAATCTAGGTTTAGCACCCCGCTATCAAAGCCTACCAGCACATAAGCCTTAAGCGTAACGAGAGTATTAGTCCTAGATTCTGAATTTATGCTTAAATTTATATCATCTATGCGGCTCTCATGTAGCATAAGGCACTCTAGCACATCTGATTTATATTCTTGTAATAGATTATACAACAAATATTGATATTGTTTTTTGCTATATGCCCTACTCTCTGCCTGTGTATAATGCGAGAAGTGCTTGATATTCACATATTTCTCTGCCACATCTATCTGACAGGAATTAACCCTGTTATGATGCCATGCTAGATTGAGAGTGTTTATGGGTATGGATATGCCGTATTTCTCACCGTATGGAATGTCATTTTCTAGCTTGAATTTATAATTAATAATAAACTCTAAAGGCTCTATAACGCTCTCTTGCTCTATATACTCCTCCCTATCTAACGGCTCTGCGTTTAGAATCATAATCATAATAAACAATGCTAAAATCCTTAGCATTACAATGCCTTTAAGTTTTTATGTAATTCTACAAGGAGTTTGCGGGATTCTAAAATGTTTTTAATATCTGACTTTTGAAAAACAGTAAAATGATTTATTATTAAATCTTTTTAGAAAAAGATTTTTATTCTATTTTGTTCTTGAAAAAAAATATTAAATCACAAGTAACATAACACATGAAAATTTACTATGGATATTAAAAACATGGCCGAGAGAGAGGGATTCGAACCCCCGGAGGTTTTGCCTCAACGGTTTTCAAGACCGCCGCTTTCGACCACTCAGCCATCTCTCGATTGGAGGCGACACTCGGATTTGAACCGAGGAATCAAGGCTTTGCAGGCCCATGCCTTACCACTTGGCTATGTCGCCACATAGGTGGTGCCCAAGACCGGACTTGAACCGGTACGGACTAGGTCCGAGGGATTTTAAGTCCCTTGTGTCTACCATTTCCACCACCTGGGCTATAAGTATCACAATTTTAAATATCACAAATATGGAGCGGGAAACGGGGATCGAACCCGCGGCCCCAACCTTGGCAAGGTTGTGCTCTACCACTGAGCTATTCCCGCAAACATAGAATGGTGCGGAAGAGAGGACTTGAACCTCCACGCCTTGCGGCGCCAGATCCTAAGTCTGGTGCGTCTGCCAATTTCGCCACTTCCGCAAAAATTGAAATTGTAGCATAGACTAACTTAAAAAATTCTTAAATAAAATAAATTTCTAAAATTTATATAATACTATAAATATACGCAAGAAATATATCTTGATTCTAAGAAAACTTCATTTCAATAATTTATATGAAAACTAGGTAGAATCATGATAAAACCATTTCTACCACAAAACCAACAATAACAAGCATACTCGAGCAACAAATACCACCCAAGCTATTAAAAGATATTAATGCAACTCCCTCCAAATCTTGCCTTTCCATAGATATGCAAGAGCTGCTAGTAGGATAAAGAAGCCTATTATCCATTTGCCAAGTGACTCTCTTTGCTCTTTCTTGCTATCACCTATGGCACTTAGATAGCTAACTACCTGCTCTTCTGCCTCTTTGGTTAGTCCCACTCTAGGCATAGCTTTTCCAGGTGGCATTACGCCCATGTCATAAGCCATATTTGTATAATCTCGTGAATCTTGCCACTGGCTTTTTGTGGTATTTTCTGGCAACTTGATTCCATAAAATTCATAGCCTTGAGAGCGGATATCATCTATCTTTGCCTTTTTAGCCTCATCGTCTAAGTCTGCTGGTAGTGCAGCTATTTCTTTATCTTGCTCATCTTTTGCAAGTTTATTTAAAATAGCCTTTTGTATGTCTATATACGCAACCTTGCGAGGATTATTGATAAATGCGGCTAACTCATGCGCTCCTTTTTCTCGAATCATCATAGATAAATCTGGTGGCACATTACCCAAGTAATCTCTGATTAGCTCACCATTTGTAAGTGCAGCTACCCCACCCTTGAAATCCGAGATTCTAAGAGAGGATTTAAGCAATGCGTCGAATTGATAATTATCCTTGTCCTCTGGATTTGTAGTTATCATCTTAACACTTATAGCTGCATTTGGACCATCTTCCTTGTCTAGCTCCTCCTCGCTAAAGTTCATTTTGTCATGAATCTTCTGAGTAGCAAGCAGGGAATCTACAAAGTTTTTCTCATCATCACTTAGAGAGGCAAATACAGAATCTGCTCCTTCTTTCTCTACCCTATCGATGAGTTTCTGCACTTCGCCATTGTGATTAGCAAAAAGCTTTGAGTCATACTGCCCTTTGTCGTAATAGATTCCATGACATCTATTACAAGCCTCCATAAAGACCTCTTTATCACTCATGCTTTTTGGGGCAATTTTCTGCAAATATGCGACAATATCTACGATTTCCGCATCGCTTAATAAGCCATTAAAGGCAGTCATAGGATAGGAAGCCTTGCCTTCATTTCTTGCTTCACATGTCTGTGCTGCCTCGCCATCTAATCCTTCGCAAGATACTTGGAATTTAGCATCAAGCAAGGTAGCCCTCACAGGGTCCTTGATAAAATGCGCTAGGAACTGCGGATGTAAAATCCCGCCTATGTTAGATAAATCTGGGGGAATCACGCCGCCTTTCTCTGCGGGGAATACAGCCTTTGGATTTGCCATATTAAAGTCTTTGCTTTTTTCTACGGCTACATTGTGGCAACTAGCACAATTATTAGCGAACAACTCTTTCCCATTATCTGCATTGGCATTAGCAAAGTCAAATTTGCCAAATTTCTCTAAATCTTTAAACTCATAATCACTAGCGGCGGTATCAGGATGCATAGCATGATGTGCCAAAGGCTCTACGCCGTAGTAAATAACGCCGATGATAACAGCTACAATGACAAATATTTTAATCTCTCTCATTACTTACCACCCTTACCTTTTTCTGCACTCGTTACAAGAGGCAATATTATAAAGAATAACGCCATAAAGCCAAGTGAGGCTACAAGTCCGACATATTTCGCACTGCCATCTGGCGGTAGCTTACCATAGATTGTAAGAACGATTAAATCCACAATTAATAACGCATAGAAAAGCAAGAAACCGGGTCGTTTATGTGCTGGGGCTACGACCTTACTCCTATCAAGCCATGGCAATAAGAAGAAAATAGCCTGTGCTACGCCAAAGAATACAAAGCCCAAATCGGCACTAAAGAAGATTCCACGTAAAACCTCATAGCTCCAGAGGAAATACCACTCAGGATAGATATGCGGCGGTGTGGCGACATCATTTGCCCTAGAGAAGTTGATAGGGTCCATAGCAAAGTCATAGTGATAGCACACAAGGGCAAAGAATAGAATCATAAATAGCGATAGGATAAAAATATCTTTACACAAGAAGTCAGGCCAGAATCTAATAACCTTCGCATTCTTCTTATCACCACCCATATATCTCTGTGCCTCTGCCTCAAAATCTATCTCCTCTCCCTCTTGGTTATTGACATGCGGGATTCTAAGAGAATAGAAGTGTATGGCAATGATTGACAAAATAGCCACAGGTAGCAAGAATACATGTAGCATAAAGAATCTAGTAAGTGTAGAATCCTCTACGACATAGTTACCACGTATCCACTCTACCAAATCGCTACCAATGATAGGTATGCCACCAAATAGATTCGTAATAACCGCAGCAGCCCAATAACTCATCTGCCCCCAAGGTAGCATATAACCACTAAATGCCTCCGCAGAGAACACGACAAATAGCAACATACCGCTAATCCATATCATCTCCCTGCCACGTTTGTATGAGCCATAGTAGATTCCCACAAACATGTGTATATAGATGATGACAAATACCATACTAGCCGCTACTGCATGTATATGACGCCAAAGCCACCCAAAAGCGACTTCCTGCATAATCGTATAATTAACAGAATCATAAGCGAGTAATTTATCGGGTTTGTAATACATCAAAAGAAAGATTCCACTCACTACTAGCATACCAAATAACGCCATAAGCACGACGCCCATAGCCCATAGCCAGTTGATATTTTTTGGAATCCAATACTTCGTCATCATGACTTCCAAAAGCTTGTTCGTAGCAAGCCTTTGGTCTAGCCAATCTCCTATGCTCTTTGCTTCTCTAATATGTGCCATTCTCTCTCCTTATGCCTTAGTAGCCTTAGCCATCATTGCCTGATACTCCTGTCCTACCTCACCTAGCACAAGAATGGAGCTACCCTTTATAGCAAATGGCGGAATGTCAAAAGGTCTAGGTGGCGGTGTGCCTGCGATATTTACGCCATCTTGCGTAAATTGCCCACCATGGCATGGGCAGAGGAAATGCCCCTCGCCCTCTCTCCAAAGTGGAATGCAGCCAAGATGTGTGCATACCTTAATACCGACACAATAATATGAATCGCCTAGCTTGAAATCCCTAGATTCTACAATCCTATCATCTGCACGTTTCTTAACTATATATACGGGCTTACCTCGCCATTTTGTATCCATCATTTCGCCCTCTTTCATATCCTTGACATCGACGGTAGTAAAACCCGCAGATACAACGCTAGGAAGGGGGTCCCAAGTTTTTTTCATAGCTACAAGTGCGGCAATAGCACCAACGCCAGCTACGCCACCTAGTGCCATGCCTAAGAAGTCGCGCCTTTTGACATCAGCCATCACTATCTCCTTTAAAACAGGGTGATATAAAAAGTAAATGTAGATTCTAATCAAAAAAGTCTTAAAATAATATTAAGTGGTTGAAATATTTTTTGTTAGAATCGGCTTTTAGATTCTATAACAGGGGTGCTTAGTGATGGCAATTTGCAAAGAAGACATAGAATCTCTTATCCTATCTTTACAAAAAGCCTTTAGCAAGAGGGGCTTTAACAAAGCTATTTTAGGACTTAGCGGAGGGATAGATAGTGCGGTCGTAGCGGTATTGTGTAAAAGGGCTAGGCTAGATTTGGACGCTATTATTATGCCCTCTAGCGCTTCATCGCAAAGCAGCATAGATGATTCTGTAATGCTATGCAAAGAGTTTGAGATAGATTATGAGATTATATCTCTTAGCGATTTTGAGGGTGCATTTGAGAGGAATTTTGAATGTTACGATTTGCTACAAAAGGGAAATTTCTGTGCTAGAATGCGTATGATAATCCTTTATCATCTATCAAGTCTAAGAAGTGCCTTAGTGCTTGGCACGACAAATAAATCTGAGCTAATGCTAGGCTATGGAACGATACATGGCGACCTAGCACATGCGATAAATCCGCTGGGTAGATTCTATAAAACGCAAGTCTATGAGATAGCAAGACTGCTTTGTCTCCCAGAGATTTTTATCACAAAAAAGCCTAGTGCAGATTTATATGATGGGCAAAGTGATGAGGCTGAGATTGGATACTCATACAATGAGATAGATAGATTCTTAGAATCTTTTCTGCAATGCGATGGTGATGTGGGGAAAATAAGCGGTTTTTCTCAAGAGATGATTTCATCGCTTAGTGATAGAATAGTAAAAAATGCTTTCAAAAGAGAGCTACCATATATTTTAGAGGTTTAAATGAAAAAATCTATAGTGTTAGGCATTAGTGGGGGGAGTTCGCTGGAGCTTACCTTTAATTTTATAAGGCATTTCCCAAAGGATTATATGCTATATGTCGTGCCAAGCAAGAATTCAGAGTTTCTATGCAAGGTAGAGAGAAATACAAGTTTAATACGTGAAATCGAGAATATAAGAAGTGAAAATATAGAGATTCACAAAAAGATGTGTAGTAAATTAGCAAGTGGTAGCTTTTATTTTGAATCCTGCATTGTCCTACCTACAAGTAGCAATACACTCTCTGCTGTCGCTAGTGGATCGCAAAGTAATCTTTTAAAACGTGTGTGTGCGGTGTGTCTAAAGGAGGGTAGAAAGTTAATTTTATGTTTAAGAGAGATGCCGCTTAGCACAATTTTATTAGAGAATATGCACAAACTCTCACTTAGCGGCGTCTGCATTGCCCCCCCTGTGGCTGGATACTATGCGGGACTAAATACTCTTGAGGCATTGCATGACTTTTTGATAGGAAGATATTTTGATATGCTTGGGATAGAGAATGAGTTGTTTAGGAGGTGGGGTTAGCTTTTATCGCTAAAAGCATCTCTTGCCCCCTCGCCTATGAATATTAAAGATGATAATAGTAGTGTCATGGATATAAAACCTATGATTGCTAAATGCGGGGATTGTATATTATTTTTGCCTTGATTTAGTAATTCACCAAGGCTAGGGCTACCTAATGGCATACCAAATCCTAGAAAATCAAGACTAGCTAATGTCGCAATGCTACCTACCATAATAAATGGCATATATGTGATAGTAGCCACTAGTGCATTTGGGAGTATATGTATAAACATGATTCTAAAATCGCTAAAACCTAACGCCTTTGATGCTTTCACATACTCGCTAACTCTAGCTCTAAGAAATTCCGCTCTAACAACGCCAACTATGCTAGTCCAGCTAAACAACATAACAATGCAAAGTATCACCCAAAAATTAGGAAGCAAAACACTAGAGATAATAATAATTAAAAACAACGTAGGAATAGCGCTCCATATTTCTAAAGCCCTCTGCCCTAGCAAATCTATCAATCCACCATAATATCCCTGTATCCCCCCTATAAAAACTCCTATCACAATAGTAGAAATGCTAAGTAAGATTCCAAATAAAAGAGAAGTTTTTAATCCATAAAGAAGTCGTGATGCCACATCTCTGCCTTGGTCATCTGTGCCTAGAATATGGGATTTACTGGGACTTGTGGGAGGGATTGCATTTAACTCCCAGTCTATACTATCTGGTGCATACTCTATAAACGGATAGATGATGAAATCATCTTTGAAAAGATTTCTTACAAATGGGTCTTTATAGTCAGGGGTGGTGTCAAAGTCCCCGCCAAAATCACTTTCCTTATAATCGCTAAATATGGGGAAATAAAACTTAGAATCCTTATAAATCAAAATAGGCTTATCATTGGCAATCACTGGCGATAAAAAACTAATGATAGATATTAGAACGAAAATGATTAGGCAGTATTTCGCACGTCTGTTTTGCAGGAATTTATGCAATCTTTGATTCCATAAAGAATGTCTCTCTAGCACTATGATTCCTTGTGATTTAGGTTTTACATAATATCTTTTAGCTTTTGTGAGTTAAAATCTGGATAATCCATGATAGAGAGTGGAATCTGTGCGGCAAATTTTGTTTCTGTATTAAACACAATGGGAAAGAGATAATTAACCTCTGAGGATTCCAAAGGTGAGGCTAAATCTAGGGGGCAATATACAAATATCTTACTTTTCTTTGTGATATTTAAAATGAGTGTTATATATTCGGGTATGGTAAAGGAATATTTTCGTAGCTTATATGGATTTACAAGGGTAATAAATGAGTCTTTCTTCAAATCCTGATTACTGGGCATGGAATCTTTAAGCTCAGCTAGATTCTCATTTAGCTCTAATGCTTCATTTGAATCCAAACTAGAGTTTGCTACATCGAAAAAATCTTTATTTTGACTGGCTGAATGTGTAATATTATTTGTGCTTTTTAGATGATTATATAGAATCTGTGTTTTATGTTTCTGCTCTTCTAGGACTACTTGATTCATATCGCTTTTTTGTTTTACATTAGCTTTTTTGTTATATTTTTTTATTGCTTCATCATTGCCATAAGCCTGAAAAAGACTTTTTTTACTAATAATATTTAATCCCTTTACATGAGATAAAAGACCGCTGACCTCCGCATGATTAATCCCCCTGTAAAATAGCTTGGCAAATACAGAATCTAATCTCTCTAGCATAACTTCGCTATTATCTTGATATATGATTCCATTTGAACTACCAATGCCTGTTTTAAGTAAATACTGATTTTTCATAATCTTTCCAAACATATCCTTTGCTATGCGTGAATAAAGCAATTTACATGCCATTTATGATAGAATCTTTTAAGAAACATTGTGGAATAATTCATGAAAGCATTATCAATTATCATACCTGTTTATAATGTAGAAAAATATATAAGAGAATGTTTGGATTCTATAAAACATCAAACTTACACAAACTTTCAAGCAATCCTAATAAATGATGGTAGCACAGACAATAGTGCAGAAATTATAAGAGAATATACAAAACAAGATTCCCGCTTTATATTAATCAATCAAGAAAATAAAGGTGCAGGGGAGGCTAGAAATACGGGATTGCGGTATCTATATTCAAATGATAATAAGCAAGATACAAAATATGTAGGAATGGTGGACCCAGATGATGTTATAGCAAGGGATTATTATGAAAATCTTATTTATTCATTAGAATCTCATAATGCAGTACTTGTTAAAACAAAAGATGTAGTAATGTTTAATGATAATAAATATGATAGTAATATATTTTGCAAACTTGGTAAAAAAACAAAAGGCAAAGTTAGGTTGATAAGGAAAGATAACCCAGCTAGTAAGACTGATTTGTGGCGTTGCGTATTTGATATTTCACTCGTAAAAGATATTAGATTCCCAAAAGTAAGCATTGGCGAAGATGTAGCGTTTTTGGTATTTGCAAACATAAAGGCAGGAAAAGAGATTTTAACAAGAGGCGCCACATATTTTTATCGAATAAGGGAGAAGTCTCTTACAAAAGTGCTGCATAAACCAGAGGATTTAATAGAATCATTTAGGGCAATGTATGAGTATTTTGAGAAACATAATTTATTGCAAGAGTATATCCTCCCGACACATATTATAAAACCTAACAAAGATTATTTAAAACATTATCCAAATTATTTTCATCAATTAAAAAATTTTATACAAAAGCTAGATATGCCACAACAAATTATCAATAATAATAAATTTTTGAAAGAGCTTTTAATAGCGAAAAATGCAGAAGAGCTACTAGCAAATACGCAGAGTTTTAAGGAATGGAGACGAAATAATTTTAGAATCCGCATAAGCAAAAAACAGACTATAATAAGAATCTTTGGAAAAACTTTTTATCAAAAATATAATCATTGAAAGTTTTATGTTTTATCGCAAAAAATTATTTGCAAAAAATAAGTGATTTAGTATAAATTGTGTTATAATTCCACTCGTATTTTATTTCTAGGAGATTTTAGTATGAAAAAGACTTTTATGTTGGCTTGTTTAGTTGGTATTATGGGATTGTTCGTTGCCTGTGGCGACAGCAAAAAACAAGAAGCTAGTAAGGCGGATACCAAAACTGAAAAAATGGATGCGGGAACTACTGATAACGCAACAGACAATGCTATGGATTCTGATATGAACCACGATCATAGTGATGATATGAAAGCAGATGATGCAAAGGCTAACAACTAAGTAGCGATTTTGACTATATTGTCCTTTACCATCTAGTTTAGGACATAGCAATGATAGACAATAATGCCATTGCAACCTTTAGCGATTTGCTAATGCGTTGGGGCAGAGTTCATAATCTAGTCGGTTCTACGGATTATGATTCAATAAAACGTAACGTCAATGATAGTATGTTACCCATTTCTTTTTTGCAACCTTTCGATACTTGCATTGATATAGGTAGCGGTGCTGGATTTCCTGCACTTATCTTAGCATGTTTTTATCCATCTAGCTTTTTTTATTTACTTGAACCACGAAGCAAAAGAGTTTCTTTTCTTAATTATGCACTAATAAATATGAAATTGAAAAACGCAAAAGTTATTGCCAAATATTCATACGACGTCTATGATATAAAGGCAGACCTCATATCATCACGTGCAGTGTGCAGAGCAGATAAACTTATAGAGCAGAGCAGACATTTGCTAAATAATGGCGGTAGATATTTGCTATTTAAGGGTAGTGATAGCGAGAGAGAATCTCATATATTAAATGATTTTGATAGCCAAATAATTAAATATGACAAAAGAGTATTCATTTATGCCAAAGAAAAACCAAAACCTTAATATCATTTGATACAATCCAAAGCTATTTTCAATTTAGAGGTTTTGTATGAAAAAATTATTGCTATTTTTCTGTCTGCTTGGATTTTTGTATGCTAAGGATATATCTGGAATCTACTCCTTTAAAAGCGAAGATGATATATCATACATAGAGGTCTTTGAACGCAATGGGGAATATCATGCACTAGGATTTGCAAATAAAAGCGGGAAATCTGGGGGCAAGGACACAAAGAATCCAAATAAGGAATTAAGAGATAGGGATTTAAGAGGTGCTGTGTTTCTATGGGGATTAAAAAAGAAAAGCGATGATGAATACAAAGATGGGAAAATATATAATTTTGAAGATGGTGCAGAATACCACGTCAGCATAAAAGTAAAAGGGGATACTCTAAAGATTAGGGCTAGTAAAGATTCTCTAGGAATCTTTGGCAGAACGATAGAGTGGAAAAGAGTGAGTGATAAAGAAATAAAACCATACCTTTCTAAAAGAGTGGATACATCAAAGATAAAGATTCCAAACTAGGTTTTATTTCAATCTCCACTCTAGCAAAAAGTCCATGCTTTTAGGCGTTTCGCTGGGTTTTGGGAATGTTTGATTTGCTCTATTTAACGTTTTGCTAACCTCGGCCAAAAGGTCGCTTTCATCTAAATTCTGTGATTTCTCTAAAATACTCGTTTTGACTACCTCAAGATGTCCGTCATGTATATCCACAGACGCAAGAACTTTAGCCTCATATTGATTATCAAACCATCTCTTAGGATATTGCATAGCATTATTGACTAGATAACGATAAAGTGCAACATCATTAGAATCACTACTAACATTCCTTTCTACATTGTATGGGAAACTATCCCATTTCTTAAGATAGCTTTTCTCAGCGCTTTCACTAGCTAGCATTGCTAATACAATATCCATGACAAACTCCTTTTAATAAACTACTGCTTCAAGCTAAGCAATGTGTTTAGAATCTGATCAGAAGTCGTAATTGCCTTAGAGTTTGCCTGAAAGCCTCTCTGCACGACTATTAGCTGCGTTAATGCACGGCTTAAATCCACATTACTCATCTCAAGCTTAGAACCACTCACAGCGCCTCTTCGCCCCGTGTTTGCCGCACCAACGATTGGCTCACCGCTATTTCCTGTCTCTGAGAAAATATTATTTCCCTCTGCTTGCAAACCTGCATTATTTGCAAAGTTAGCAAGGGCGACTTGTGCTAGGGCAAGTGTCTTTCCATTACTAAATGCACCTAGCAAAGAACCATTGGCATCAAAGCGCACGTCCATTAAATCCCCTGCGTTATAGCCATTTTGAGCTATATTATAAGTCTCAGAACGTTTATCAACGCTTGTTAGCCCATCGAAAGTTTGATTCTTACCAAAGCTTAACTCAATCCTCTGTGGTCCATCTGCTCCATTTCGTGGGTCAAACTGCAACATAGGAGGATTCATACCCGCTAGACTTCCGTCATTATTAAAAGATACCCTGCCACCCTCAAAGATATTTGGATGGTCTGGACTGCCACCGATAAATTGCGAAGGCTCTGGCACGATAGCCCTAAAGCTCCATTCCTTGCCACCTGTTTTGGTAAATTCAAAGCGAATCGTGTGCTTACTTCCTAGACTATCAAACATATCCACACTTGTCGCATGACGTGCGTGAGTTAGCTTACCACTTGATACGCTAGATGCACCTTCCACAAGCGATGCGGTATTTAGCCCTCTCATCGTATCTCGCAAAAGCACATTTGTAGATACCTGTGTAGAGCTATACGCACTAGCCATTAATTGTAGATTCTCTACCACGCCATTATCATTGTCTCTATTGACAATCTCAAATGCACCATATTTATTTACCGTTACGCCCACAGTGGCAGTGCTATCCTTATACTCCGCACCAGGATTTTTAATCATATTTGCATCATACTGCATCAATGCCCTTAAATCCTCTGTGGTCTTAAACTGCCCCGTTGTAGAATCTGGGTCATTAGACTTTGTATAGCGATAGCGGAAAGCAGTAATGTCTTTATCTCCTTGCACGAAATTAGCAAAGGCTCCTGTCCCGCTTTGTGTAATGACGATGTTTTTTGTATTCTCATCACCGTCCATCTCATTGCGATTCTCAAGTCTTAGCTGTCCATTATCCACATAAGCCTCTACACCTGTTTTATCCCTAACTGCATTGACAGCTGAGACTGCCGCTGCAAGAGTGCTAGTGCCAGATAATCCAGAATCATTTGTAAAGCTAACTTTCTGCCCATTGATATAAACTACGCTAGGCTCTGTTGTGGTAACGATATTATTAGCTAGTTTAGAGGTTTTATAGCTCATCCAAAAACCTTGATTCTCATTAAGTGCAAAAGAGTCGCCATCATCATTAAATAATGCGCCAAAATCCTCGGCTAACTGAGTTTGATTCCCTTTAGAATCATACTTAGGGCTAACGCCATCTGCGGCAGTGGAAGTTGTAGAATCAAGCGCTGAGATATTTACCACATCATCTACATGCCTACCCGCACTAAGATTTGCTCTAAGCGTTACCTTGCTAGTAGGACGTGCAGGCATTACCATACCTGGGTCAATCTGTATGCTCTCAAGCGGTCCTGTATTATCTACCTTGAAAAACTCACTATCTGTCATAGTCGCACCCGCACCTTGGTCGATTGGAGGACGATTCCACCCCTGCACGACATAGCCGCCGTTTGTTACAAGATTCCCTTTTGCGTCAAAGAGAAATTCGCCATCTCTTGTGTAATTCTTTGTCTGCCCCCTATCTCTACTAATGATGAAAAACCCATCACCCTCTATGGCTAAGTCTGTTTTTACATCAGTATTTTGAGTATTTCCCTGTGAGAAAACCTTTGTGGTAGCATTGATTCCAACGCCCATTCCGATAGAGAAGTCATTCTGCCCTCCAAGTCCATTCTTATAGGGCGAAGTGGCTATTTGCTTAACCTGTGATAGCATATCTACAAAAGATGCTCTTGAATATTTAAAACCAACGGTATTAACATTGGCTATGTTGTTACTCTCTACATCGAGGGCAACCTGATGTGCTTGCAAACCGCTCACACCAGACCATAATGACTTTAGCATGGCAATCCTTTTACTAAAAATTATTTGCATTTTAAGCAAAATTGATTCCAAAAGTGGATTATGCAAAATTTCTTGCGGATTTTAAGTGTTTTAATGAGGTATTTATTTGCAAGATTTTATCTAAGTAAAAGCGACTTATATGGAATCTAAATTGCTTGTCATTAGCAATATTTCATCTTGGATTATGTATGTATTTTCGTATTTTTATTTTACTTTTACTTGCATCATATATGTATGCAGATGGATTTTTAGAAGAGGATAAGGAATCATATCAAAAAAGCAAAACAGATTCTAATATCCTAGTATTTGTTACATCTTACGTAATACCCGTTAGCACAGATATGTTGCAGGATACTCCTTATGGAAAAATGCTAGAAATATCACAAGAGTTACTAAGTCCAAAACATGAATCACAAATCGTCTCAAAAGGCATATACAATAATGGAAATTACACAATTTTCCGCTCTGACAATAATGCAATAACATTCTATCGCCACTCACGCAATAAGACAAATCAATACTCCACAATGGCACCAAATGTCTATAAAGTAGAACATTTTGCTGGGAATTTTTACAAAGTAGAACCAATGCCAAATAACCTTTTTAAATGCTCTCTTGTCATATCACGTACATTTGAGACACAGAAAGAAAATACGCAATTACTTATCAATTTAGATTCTATACCAAATAGAGGCGTGGCAAATATTCTACTAGAATGCCCAAAATAATGATAATTAGATTGTGAATTTTCTAAAATTTTGTAAATCCGACTTTATAATGTCCGTCATATTTTGTAATTTCTTCTATGAATTTTGATATTAAATTTGTTATATGCTACAATTTGTGAATTTTTTATTAGGAGATTCTATGGGAAAACGAGTAGAGCATGATTTCATAGGTGAGCTGGAGATTGAGGACGATGTATATTATGGTGTGCAGACCTTTAGAGCATTGCAGAATTTCAACATCACAGGTGATAAACTAAGCAGTTATCCGGGATTTGTAAAAGCATTTGCACAAGTAAAAAAAGCCGCTGCACTAGCCAATCATGAGTTAAAGCTACTAGATGATGCAAGGAAAGATGCGATTTGTAAGGCATGTGATAGGCTAATAGCAGGGGAGTTTATAGACCAATTTGTCGTAGATATGATACAAGGCGGTGCTGGCACTAGCACAAATATGAATACAAACGAGGTCATAGCAAATGTCGCACTAGAAATCATGGGGCATAAAAAAGGTGATTACGCACACTGCCATCCAAACGACCATGTGAATCTATCCCAATCCACCAATGACGCATATCCCACTGCCATACATGTGGCATTGTATGATGAGCTATCTTTGCTTGCTGGTGATATGGAAGTTTTAAAACAGAGCTTTGAGAAAAAGGCTACTGAGTTTAAAGATGTCCTAAAAATGGGACGCACACAGCTACAAGACGCCGTGCCTATGACTTTGGGACAGGAGTTTCATACTTTCTCTGTGATGATAGGTGAGGATATACAGAGAATCCTAGAGGCTAGAGAGCTTGTTACAGAAATAAATATGGGCGGAACTGCCATAGGCACGGGAATCAACTCTCACCCAGACTATCCTAAAATTGTGCAAAAAAGGCTATGCGAGGTTACAGGCAATCCTTTCAAAACTGCAGATGACTTAATAGAGGCTACGCAGGATACAGGTGCTTATGTGCAAATTAGCGGTGTGCTAAAGCGGGTAGCAGTGAAGCTTTCTAAAATGTGTAATGACTTGCGATTATTAAGCTCTGGTCCTAGGGCGGGGCTAAATGAAATCAATCTACCAAAAATGCAGCCCGGTAGCTCCATTATGCCGGGAAAAGTTAATCCCGTGATTCCAGAAGTGGTAAATCAAGTGTGCTATGCAGTCATCGGTAATGATGTAACTGTTAGCTTTGCCGCAGAGGGCGGACAGCTACAGCTAAATGTATTCGAGCCTGTGATGGCTTATGGATTGTTTAACTCCATCTCTATGATGCGAAATGCTATGCTTACTTTAGCGGATAAATGTGTGAATGGAATCAGTGCAAATGAGCAAATTTGTAAAGATTTTGTGCTAAATAGCATAGGCATTGTTACCGCACTAAACCCTTACATAGGCTATGAGAACTCAGCCTCGATAGCAAAAGAGGCTCTAACCACAGGCAAGAGGGTATATGACATAGCACTAGAGAGGGGACTTCTAAGCAAGGAGCAGCTAGATGAGATATTCCAGCCTGCAAATATGCTAAATCCACACATGAGTGCCGAGGATAAAGCGAAATTCCAAAAACATTCACCGTTTATAAAATAACGGTGTGTTATACTCTTATAGACATATTTTTTAAAACGACTTGGTTTCATATTAAACTAAGTCGCGTAAAGTGTTTTATGGATTTTAAGATTCATAAACAAGACGTTATACTTGGTATCAATTTGTTTTTAATAACATATTAATTGCAAAAATCAACATTATAAACATTTGCTTCTACATGAAAAATCAATGTTTATTTAGTATTAAATATATTTTCGCAATCCTAAAACATTAAAATAATATATGCTAGAATCCACCATACTAATTCGGAGAAAGATATGTGCCTAGCTATTCCATCAAAGGTTGTAAGCATAGATGAGAAAGACAATATGGCTACCCTAGATACTTTGGGTGTTCAAAGAAAGGCAAGTCTTGATTTAATGCAAGAGGAAGTTAGCATTGGCGACTATGTATTGCTACATATAGGCTATGTAATGGGCAAGATTGATAAAGAGGACGCTATGCAGAGCCTTGAGCTATACAGGCAGATAATCAATGAGATGGAATCTAGCCAAGAGGATTATAGCTAAGATATATAGTTAAGGAGAATATAATGGAACATAGACAATTAGGCAATAGCGGCTTTTTTATACCAAATATGATGTTAGGCACAGCTACTTTCGGCGGTAGCACGGAGCTGTTTAGGACTTGGGGCGAGACTAAGCTAGATGAGGCAAAGCAGCTTATTAAGACTTGTATGGATTTTGGTTGCAATGCCTTTGATACTGCAGACTGCTACTCTATCGGCGATTCTGAACTCATACTAGGAGAGGCACTAAAAGATTACAAAAGAGAATCTATCATCATTTCCACAAAGACAGGTATGCCAATGGGCGATGGTGTAAATGAGGTAGGCACTTCTAGGGCAAAGATTATAAAAAGCATAGAGGCTAGTTTAAAGCGATTGCAGACAGACTACATCGATATATATCATCTGCATTGCTATGATGCTAAGACGCCACACCTAGAGGCATTGCAGACTTTAAACGAGCTAGTCAAACAGGGTAAGATTCTATACTTTGCGGTTAGTAATTATTCGGCGTGGCATTTGATGAAAATGCTATCTGTCGCAGATTCCAATAATCTCTTGCGACCCGTGGCACATCAGGCATATTACTCACTAGCGGCTAGAGAGTTTGAAAATGAGCTTATGCCACTAGGCATAGAGGAGGGTGTCGGCACGCTTGTATGGAGTCCTCTAAGTGGTTCTATGCTATCTGGTAAGATTACAAGAAAGGCTGAGAATATCAAAGGCTCTAGGCTGGATACAGCGGGTGCATGGGACGTAGATAGGAATCATATCTTTAATATCACAGACGCACTAGAGATTGTGGCAAAGGAGAGTGGCTATTCATTCGCACAAATTTCACTTGCATGGGTTCTTAGCAGACCTACTATATCTAGCCTTGTGATAGGAGCAAAGAATGTATCCCAGCTAAAAGAGAATCTAAATGCTAGTAGCATAAAGCTAGATAGCAAACACATAGAGCTACTAGATAAGGCAAGTCAGACAAAGATTCCATATCCATATTGGCATCAAAGAGGCACTGTGGATAATAGAAACCCATATCCTGTTGTTAGATATTAGAGATTACCCCAAAGCATGAAATCTCTTAAACATTAAGAGATGAATGCTTTTCTATGTTTCAGGATTAAATTTAATATAGTTGTAAATAAATGATTGATATTAGATTCTAAACATTACTTTCTAAGCATGGGGAAAACCCCCCTAGCGATTTTCTCTAACTCCTCTTTCATATTCGCACACTGCACGATTAAAAGATTAAGACCAGCTTCCTCATAGGCTTTTATCTTTTCTGCGACTTGCTTTGGTGTGCCAATGAGTGCGGGACGAAGACCTCTATTTGACACGCTATAATCCTGCTTTGAAATCTCCACATTTAGATTCGAATTGCCTGTGAAATCCTTATAAGAATTTTCATAATCCTCATAATTCCTAATAGTCGTAATGCGTTCTAGCTCCTCTTGTGCCTCACTCTCACTATCTCGCACAATCATATAAACCGCCATGCCAAAGCCACGAAAAGGTGGCATTTTCGCTTTGCTCCTTCGTTCTTTCATATCTTTTATTTTCTCTCTCACTTCCTCTAGCGTTCCTCCGTGCATGAGATACTTATCCGCAAACCGCACAATAGCCTCACGTCCCACCTCACTCTCCCCTCCTGCATAGATAAGCGGCATCTCTTTTGGCTTTGGCTCATTATATGAAGACTCAAAGCTAAAATACTTGCCCTTATAATTACTGGGACTATCTCTCCAAAAGCTACGCAACGCCTCGCTATACTCACGCGTTAGTGTATATCTATCATCATGACTATCAAAGTCTATGCCATACTGCCGCGCCTCCTCACTCCACCACGCTGAGACCATGTTTATGCTAAAGCGTCCGTTGCAAATCTGGCTTATAGTCGTAATCTGCTTTGCATTCAATGCCACATGATGATACTGCGGACGAAGTGCGGCTAGAATCTCAATTTTCTTAGTAACACTAGCAAGGGCATTTGCGATTGCCCACGCATCTAGTGCAGGCGCCTTATGTCCCTTAATATCATTTAAATATAGCTCTGGCACGAGTGTAAGAGAGTAGCCAAGAGATTCCGCGCTAAGTGTCAAATCGCGAATATACTCCCAGCTGCACTCCGTGCTATCATCATCTACATTTCTAAGCCAACTACCAAATACAGGACTCCAGAATCCAAACTCCATATTACACCCCGACCTTTGCTAATTCCCCTCTTAAAAACTCCACGACTCTATCTGCGGCTCTATGCGGCACACTTGATTCCACTGCACTATTGTAGTTTGTGTTTGTATTAATATCATAGATGACGATTTCGCCACTTTTGCTTTCTATGAACTCTATGCCTGCTATGTCTATGTTATGACTTTGCAGGAATTTCTCTAAATGTCTTATGATATTAGAATCTACATCACTGCGAAGTGAAAATTTACTCCTAATATCGCATGCTCCCCCCGCTAAAGATGGCTTTACCTCACATGAATCTGCAGGGCATAGCTCAAATGCCCCATCGCTTGTATCCACACGCACGGCATAATGGAATCTACCCCCGATAAACTCAAGACGCGTGATAAAAAACTCTTTTGATTCTATATATTCCTGCAATATCGTAATGCCATCAATAGATGGCTCAAAATCGCTAGATTCTACATAATCTCTAAAGCTATTTAGATTCTCAAATATCTTTACGCCAAGACCTTTTCCACCTTGATTATGCTTTGTGATAAAAGGCGTCTTTAGCCCCTGCGCTCTTACTAGCAACTCATCTTTACCAAAGACTGCAATGCTGTAAGGAGTTCGGAAACCTGCCTCATTTAATGCCAGATATTGCGAGACTTTGCTTACCTCAAACTCTAAGACACTCCTGCCATTAATCACACGTCTATTATGTGATTGTAGCCATGAGAGGACAGCCCTGCCATATTCCTTAGAATCTCTATGTCCACGCGTATGGCTAGAGGCTGAGAGTCTGCTCCAAAATACCCCCTTTGGTGGCTCTTTAAATAAATCTATGCTACCCTTGCTTAAATGCCAGTCGCGAAACTCTACTCCCGCCCTCTGAAATGCCGCTCTGAAAGGCTCAATCCACTCGCTATTTTCATGTAAAATAAAAATGCCATCTTCATAGTCATTATATAACATAATCCATATCCCTCTTTGGCTTAATGCGTCCAGTCCCCGCATAGTCATTTATGCTAGACTTCGAACCATTCACTCTATATCTTGCTGCGATATGATTATAATCTAGCCTATCTCCATTTCCAAAAAGCTTATGTCTAAGGCTACCTTCTACATACGCCTCTTTATACAAGCCGCGACTTTGCAATTTTGGAATCACAAATTCCACTACATCTAGGAATGTGCCAGGCGTAGTAGCATAGGCTAGGTTAAATCCATCGCAATCACTATATATCATAAAATCCTCTAATATATCGCATACTTCTTTTGCACCACCTACAAATTTTGGTCCCTGACAGCCTAGCCCTGTGAGTTTTAGCAAGTCTCTAAGCGTCCATTCCTTGCCCTCATTTGTAGTCGAATTACTAAGTGCCTCAATCTGTGCGACTATGGCATTAGATTTTATGTTACTAAGCGGGTCGTCTAATTCATAACGACTCAAATCCACGCCTAGCCACCCTGAGTTAAGCACCAAGGCTCCCTCTGTGCTAGAGTAGGATAGTAAATCACGATATTTTGCCTCCGCTAGATTCTGTGTAGAATCTGTAATGATGGTGGCAAGGCAGTAAATCTTTGCGCTATATGGGTCGCGCCCAGCCTGCACTAACGCATCTCTTATTTGCTTTATAGCTGTCCTTGCGTATTCCTTTGTAGGCGGGGCTATGAAAATTGCCTCTGCATGGGTAGCGGCAAATCTGCGTCCACGAGTAGAGTTCCCCGCTTGAAATAACACAGGGGTGCGTTGAATGCTAGGCTCACAGACATGGATTCCGGGCACATCAAAATATCTGCCATGATGCCCTATGTGATGCACCTTGCTAGAATCTGCAAATACCCCGCTTTTAGAATCTAGCACGACAGCGTCATCTTCCCAGCTCCCCTCAAGTAGCTTATAGATGACTTCCATATACTCATCTGCCATGTCATATCTCTCATCATGGGGCATTTCACTGCTACCCATATTTCTATTAGCACTTGGCAGATAGCCTGTAACGATATTCCACCCTATGCGACCTTTGGTTAGATGGTCTAGTGTACTAAGACGTCTTGCAAAGGGAAAGGGATGCTCAAAAGGCACACCCGCAGTAATTCCAAATCCTACATGCTTTGTTACACTCGCTCCTATAACGGCTAACTGCGTTGGGTCATTTACAGGCACTTGTAAGGCAGTCTTTAAAGCGCCCATGTCATTCCCCCCATAAATATCATAGACGCCTAACACATCAGCGATAAATACCGCATCAAATAACCCTCTCTCAGCAATGCGTGCTACTTCCTGCCAATACTCTATGTCCTTGTATTGCAATGCCTTATCACTAGGATAGCGCCAAAGACCAGGGCTTAAATGCGAGATGCAGTTCATCTCAAAGGCATTGAAACTAATCTTTTTCATTCTCTCTCCCTAAGCCTTGATTAAGATCATCTTCCACTCAGCAGCACCTATACTCTCAAAGTCCTTTACCTCATGTCCGCTCTGTGCTGCCCAAAGTGGAATGCTTTCTGTTGCCTGTGTGCAGTCAAAATAGATTTCAAATTCCGCACCGCTTGGAATCTCTTTTACAAATTCCTTTGCCTCCACAAGTGGGAATGGGCATACCTTACCCCTTGTATCCAAAACATAATTACTTTGCATATTGTCCTCCTGCTAATGTAGTAAATCCAGCATTTACATTTTTCTTGATAATAAACATATATGTCGCTATATAGGCGCCTATGATGAAAAATATCATGGCAACCCAGCCTTGATATGAGAATAGCGAGGTTTGAACCAAGCCATTTCCAATCGTGCAGCCCCCCGCTAGCGATGCGCCAAAGCCCATTAAGATTCCACCACATGCAGATAATGCTAATGTCCTCATATCAGGTAGGCGAAAGCGAAATTCATTAGATAGCTTTGCGGCACTAAATGAGCCTATGAAAATGCCTAGCACTAAGAATACGCCCCAATCTACAATGCCTGTATTTCCTGTAGTTAGGAACATCATGAGATTTGCCGATGGAGTTGTGATTCCTAGTCCATCTGCCCTGCCACTCCATGTAGATAGCACCCATGCTACTATGGCTATGATTGCCACTAGGATAGCTGTTACAAATGGATGCCAAGCTTTTTCAAATAAAATATGACTAATGCCTTCTTTCTTAGGTTTTAGCCGTGCGATTTTTAGCTTTGGTTTTGATAGCTCTTTTAGCGCAAAAAATAATGTCGCTAGACATAGCACTATCACTAATACCCAAGGCGATACATTTAGAGTCTGAAATATCATAGAATCTCTAGTCGTATAAACATTTAGATTCTCTTGTATAAAATGCAGTGCGCCATATTTTGTCATCGCCGCACCAAGTGCGTAGCAAAATAATGCCACGATAGAGCCAATAAGCCCCTCTCCAGCCCTATACCATGTCCCAGTAGCACAGCCCCCTGCGATGACCATGCCAAAGCCAAAGATGATGCCACCTATGATGGTTGATAGCCAGTAAAATTCCCTATTTTTGAAAGCAATGATTCCTAAATCATGCAAAATCCACACGCCAACACTCTGCAGGGCAATGACGATGAAAAGTGCGATGAAAATCGTAGCTTTTTTGGTTAGGAATAAATCGCGATATGCCCCAACAACGCAGAATCTCCCACGCTGAAGGACAAATCCTAGCAAAAATCCGACAAATAATCCCGTTATCATGAGTATATCCTTGTCATAAGATGTGCGGAATTATAGAGTATTTAAACTTAAATAAACATTAATTTTTTATATTATTTGTAATTTTTAAGAGAGTATTTATGAGATTTGGAATCTAAAATATATGAAATTTGTAACTTTTGTGAGGGGAAATATAAAAAAATGAAAGATATTATATTTTTAGAAATAGATTCTATAAATTGTAATCATTGGGAAATAGGTGAGGGGAGAAAATGTTGTCGGAATGGCAGAAATTAATCTTTGTCGATAATAAGAGAGATAGAATCGTCCTTTAGCTCAATACGAGCATTTCCACCCTTTTTAAGCTTTCCAAATAAAATCTCATTGCTAAGCGGAAGTTTGATTCTGGTGTCTATAATTTTTTTAATCTCTCTTGCTCCAAGTGCAGTATCCATTGATGATTTGGCTAGGAATTTAGCCGCTTTTGTGCTAAGTTTTAATGTTATATGCTTCTCTTGCAATGTTTCATTCAAATCATCTATATATTTTTGTGCGATTCTCTGTAAATCTTTCTCGCCTAGCTTGTCGAAATTAATGACTGCATCTAGCCTACTTCGAAACTCGGGGCTAAATGTGTGCTTAATAGCTAGGTCTGCTCTATTTGTGCTTGTATCAAAGAATCCAACAGAGTTACCCTCTTTGCTACCTGCGTTGCTAGTCATGATTAAAATCACGTTTTTAAAATCGGCTTTGTTGTTTTGATTATCAGTAAGTGTAGCGGAATCCATAATCTGCAATAACACATTATAAATATCGCTATGTGCCTTCTCTATCTCATCTAAAAGCAGGACGCAATGCGGATTTGTGCGAATCTTATTTATCAAAAGACCGCCACTTTCATAGCCCACATAACCCGCTGGTGAACCTATAAGCTTACTAATGCTATGAGACTCGGCATACTCACTCATGTCGATTCTCTCAAATTTAATGCCTAGCAGTTTTGCTAACTCCTTGCTTAACTCAGTCTTACCCACGCCAGATGGACCTGTGAAAAGAAAGCTTGCAATTGGCTTATTTAAATCCCCAAGACCAGCTTTATTAATCATAATCTTTTCTGCAATTTTCTCAATGGCACTATCTTGTGAGAAAATACGTTTTTTAAGATTAGATTCTAAATGTTTAAGTAGATTACTCTCATCGCTATCAATGCTAGATTTAGGAATGTTAATGACCTCTGCCATAAGAGTTTCTATATATTGCTTATTTATCGTCTTTGTCGCTTTTGTCTTAATTTTAGAATCTCTTGTGCCATAAATCTTTAGTGAATCAAGATTCTCTAGGTTTTTAAAAAGCAGTGGAGCTAAATCTTGATTTCTCACTTCGATTTTTTTACGTTCTACATATTCATTCAACTGAGACTTTGCCCCTGCCTCATCTAATAGATCTATTGCCTTATCGGGCAGATGCTTTTCACTTATATACTTACTAGATAGAGATACACATGCCTCAAGAGCCTCGCTAGTATATGTTACATTATGGAATCTTTCATAAAGTGGGGCAATCTTTTGCAGGATTTTTAGACATTCCTCCTGAGTTGGCTCATCTACTTTTATTTGTGTAAAACGTCTAGCTAATGCCTTATCCTTGTCAATGGAGGTTTTATAATCGCTTGTAGTAGTGGCACCAATGCAACGCAATTTGCCATTTGCAAGCATGGGTTTTAGAAGATTTGAAAAATCCATGCCACCGCTATGAGACTGCCCCGCTCCCACAATCATGTGAATCTCATCGAAAAATATAATGGTATTTTTATCTTTTTCTACTTCACTAAGAATCTTTTTAATCCTTGTCTCAAACTCGCCACGATATTTTGTCCCAGCAATCACAGAGCTAACATCTACTGAATATATCACGCTATCAAGTAGTTTTTTAGGGACATTTCCCTCTGTGATTCTAAGTGCTAATCCCTCTACAATGGCACTTTTACCCACACCAGCCTCGCCTATCAAGATAGGATTATTTTTCTTCCTACGACACAGCACTTGACATATCTGATTAACCTCAGTCTCTCTGCCAATAAGCGGGTCTATCTTTCCATCTGTAGCTAATTTATTGAGATTTTTGGCATATTTCTCTATGTAGCTTACTTGTTCTTCTGCTCTATCGACTTTATGCCTATCCTCGAAATCCACAACAATGCGAATCACATCTTCTATCGATACGCCAAGTGATTTAAGCAATCTAACACAATAGCTATCACTCTCTCTCATACATGATACAAATAAATCTCCTATGCCAATGACTTGTTTGCTAGAAGATTCTGCATGTGCTACCATGTTTTCAAAGACTCTCGAAAATGCAGGCGTGTGCTGAGGATTGTCATAATCGCGCGACTTCGTGCTAGGCGGTATATATTTCTCTAAATACGAAATAATAGAACTAGATAGTATAGAAGTATCTACGCCCGTTGCCCTAACAAGCGCATCGCCATTTGGTATGCTAATAAGGGAGTAAAAAACATGCTCTAAGGTCAAAATATCCTGCGACATTTTATCTGCAAGATTAACCGCCCCCTGCAAGACATTGCCTAGCTCTTCACTCATTTTACCCATAAAAAACTCCACTAAACATCGCGTATATCTAAACGCAAAGGCATTCCATTATCTTTTATAATCTGCTTTGCTAGGCTATATTTTAGCTCCGCTATATCATATGGATAAATCCCGCAACTGCCATTGCCATTATGATGGATATGCTGAGTAATATTTGTCGCTTCGCTAAGACTTTTATCAAATACTCTAACAAGCAAAGTAACGACAAAATCCGCAGTTGTGTAATCATCGTTTAGAATCAAAATTTCCTGCATTTTAGGTTGGGCTAAATCAACCTCGTTTATTGTTAAATGTTCAAAGCCCTCTATGTATTTGTTGTTTGCCATAATCACTCCTAAAATGGTGTAACCTTGTATTTTAGCTTAAGTTTGTAATTTTTATCATAAAACTGCTAAGATTTAGCATTCCATTTTACACCACCACCCATTGCGATGTAAAAATCGATTAGAGATTCTAAATACATGTTTTTTAGATTTATCATGTTAATTTGTATTTCTAGCAAGGAACGTTGTGCGTCTATAACCTCAAGATATGATGAATACCCCATGTTATAACGTTCCTTTGCATGATATAGTGCCTCCTTTGCAGCACTCTCTTGCTTTGCTAGAATCTTTAGCTCATCACTGATTAAATAGATACTTGCATATGTCTCTTTTGCTTCCATGTATGCCTTTATCACGACATCTCTATACATGTATGCGGCTTCTTGCATAAGTGCATTTGCAATGCCAAATCTAGCCTTTAGCTCTCCTCCTTTGAAAATAGGCGTTAATATACTAGCACCAATGCCGCCTATTGCTAGAAACTGCGTAAAATTCTCAATGCCTACCGCACCAAGATTAATGCCTATGCTAAAGTCTGGTAGAAAATCTGCCCTAGCACTCGCTAGTTTTTCATTGCTTGCTGCTAACATAAAATTAGCATACATGACATCGGGTCGCTCATTTAATAATTTCACAGATATATAGCTAGGCAATGCTGGTATTGCTATGCTTTCAAAGGGTGTTTTTTCTACTTTGGTGTTTTTTTTTGTGTTTACTTCTTTCGTATCTTTTGCATTTCTAGTGCCTTTTGCATTCCCTGCGTCATTTTGTTTTACCCTGTCATTGTGAGTGTTAAGCGAAGAATCTTTTTTGGAATCTAGATTCTGTGTTGCCCTAGATTCTGTCTTTTTTTGGGATTTTAGAGATGTTTCGCTTTGCTCAACATGACCTAAATCCATCATTGCAAACGCATGTGGAGAATCTAACGAATGTGGAGAATCTTTAAAATTTATAGATGTTTCGCTACGCTCAACATGACGAGATTCTGTAGTTCTTGATGATTCTGTCATTGCGAACTCACTTGAAGAATCTAACGTATATGAAGAATCTTTGGATTTTAAATTACTCAACATAACAGGCTGTATAGAATCCACATTCACGCCACTTAAATACTCTATGGTATCTTTTGATTTTAGTAATGCAAGTCTTGTGCTAGAGAGACTTGCCTTTACAGATTCGTATTGAATCTTTGCTTGTTGCGTATCATAAGCACTAATGTAGCCAACGCTCTCTCTATCCATGATGATGTCTAGCTCACTTTTGCGTGTTTGCAATGTCGTATTTAATAGTTCTAGCCTCTCCTGCAATGCTAGATAGCTAAAATATGCCTTTGCAGTTAGCATATCTACCATTAGAGAAGTCGCATAACCCTGTGCTATTTGTGCTTGTAGTTCATAATACTTTGCCTTAGCTGCATGTCTGTATTTACCAAAAAAGTCCAAATGATAGGAAAAATCAAGGCTAACTTCCCCTAGTCCGTAGAGGTCATGTAGCACGGTTTTATTATAGGCTGGATTTATGCCTAAACTAGCCTGCGGATAGAGACTTGAGCGGGATAGTTTTAGTGCCTCTCTAGCCATGTCTATGTGGGTTTTTGTAAGTTTATTTTGGGTATTAAACTCCCTAGCACTCTTTAGTAAAACAAGCAGGTTTGAATCCCCAAAGCCCTGCCACCACTGCGTATCTAGTAATGCCTCATCACCCCTGCATTCCTTGCTAAACTTTATATCTTTAGAATCTTTAGCCTCTAGGATAGATTCATTAAGACAGATATTTGTCTGGCTCAAAGGCACTTTGCTATCATCTGGTAGCTCTGTCATCTTCGGCACACAGCCAAAAAGCAAAACACTCATTATCACACTTGTGGCAATGCCTCGCACTCTTTTTAGAATCCTCATTTCACATGCACCTCTACGACTACACTCATACCCGCACGTAAATCTGCCACTCTGCTATCATCATCTGTAATAGCAATCTTTACAGGCACTCTTTGTATGACTTTGATGAAATTCCCTGTAGCATTATTCACTTTTATTTGGCTAAATTCGCTACCCGTGCCAGGGGCAATCTCCTCTACCTTTCCCCTAAAAACCTTGCCGCCCATAGCATCTACACTAAAGCTAACATCTTGTCCTATTGCCACCCTATTCATCTTTGTCTCTTTGATATTTGCAATCACCCATTTAATGTCTGGAATCACATACACAAGCGAAGTCCCCTGCCCTACAAACTGCCCCAGCCTTGCTCCCACCTCGCCTAGCTTACCATCTATGGGAGATTTTATAAGTGAATTATCCAAATCAATCATTGCCATCTCTAAACTAGCCTCCGCCTTTTTTACCCCCGCCTCTAAAATCTCCTTGCTAGTTTTATATGCCTCTAGCTCTTGAAGGGATTTTTGATAATTTGCCATTGCCTGTTTGAGATTAGCGCTAATACTTAAAAGCGATGAGTGTGCATTATCATAGTCTCGTTTGCTAAGTGAGCCTTTTGCTACAAGGCTAGAGACCCTATCATTTTCCTTTTGTGCATTATAGAGCTTTGCCTTGATAGATTCTATCTGTGCCTTTTTCTCTGCTATGTCTGCCTCTCTTAGCTGATAATTTTTATCATAGGCATCTAAATTGCTTTTTGCACTAGCCAAATTTGCCTCTGCCTCATTTACCTTTTGTGTAAAGATTCTCTTATCGATTTGCAATATGGGCTGCCCCTTTTTTACTACCTCAAAGTCTTTGACATATATATCTGTGACATACCCGCTAACCTGCGGGGATAGTAATGTCGTCTTAGATTGTATAAAAGCATCATTTGTAGCGACTACATTTAGGAAAAATGGCGGTAACTGCCAGGCGTATAAAATTAGCAAGATTCCGATGATGACGATAATACTTGTAGGGATAATCACGATGAGTTTTGGCGCCTTTGGTAGCCATGAATATTTAGTTTGTTGCATTATTTTCTCCTTTTTCTAATCTTTGAGTTTTTGCCATAGCATTCATGCTTCTAGTTTTTAGAATCTTTAGCTCCCTGCCTATTGGATTTTTACGTTTTATTTTAAAATAAATATAGCGTAATGCCAAGAAAATAGAGATAGCAGAGCCAATCACACCTATATATAAAAATAAATCACTATATGCTAATACCCCCGCTTGTTTCATCACCTCATCATAGAAATGGCTATCTGGATTATAAACATCTGGGGTATGGTTGATTAAATCTTGTGCATGCTGAGAGGTTTGAATCCTAATAAAATATCCAATGATAGCAGAGCCTAATAATCCAAACACCGCCTGTGAGAAGATAAAAATCGCTGCAAAAGTCATAATAAAATGCACTCCTCTTGCAAGTCCTAGCACGATTCCATTTACCATTAAAGGTCCTATGATATACACACTTGCAAAGGCTATGAGAAACTGCCCTAGATATAAATCTTCTGGCATTATTTGGCTAGATAATCTTACATTCAAAAAGCTACCTAGCGGAATGAGAATGGAGGCAAATAAAATCATGCCATGTGAGCGGGGGTATTGAAACACACAAAGACATGCGATTCCACCACATAATGCCCCTAGCGTTAGTACACCATAATATGACATTAACTGATAGTCGCTAAATCCTAGCACATCTTTAAATAACAATGTAGCACCCGTGGTTTGCTCAGCTAAACACATTCGCACAAATGCCGCGGCAAAGGCTAATTCTATTAACTGCAAGTTTTTTAGGAAATTAACAAGCAAGAAGGGATTTTTACGCAAAAACTCACAGCAGAAAAAGATTCCAAAACACACAAGTGCCACGCAAAGCGAATATGGAATATAGTCATGATTCCACCACACAATATTACCTATGCTAAAGATAAGACAGCAAATCGCAGTAGCAATGGCATAAAAGATAATGCAGGAATCCTCCCAATAAATCGACTTTCCATAACGCGATGGCGGAAGCTCTATTAGCAGAAATGTAGATAGTGCTAAAAGCGAGATTCCAAGCTCAAAGCAAATCATTAAATGCGGCGTGTCATTGATACTAAAATATGCGACAATGTAGCGCGAGAGTGCCGAGCCAATTTGTAGCATACCAATACTTGCTGGAAACATCAAATGTCTCTTAGATGCCCCTAGCATCTCAAGGGCGCAAAATATCGCACGAATTGCAAGTCCGCTACCTACCACACCATTAATAAATCTAGCAAATAGCACGACATAGAAATCTTTATAAAACAACTCCAACAACTGCGAGGATACAAGACCGCTAAAGATAATGGCAAAAAAGATTTTTAGCCCAAAATGCTGTCTTAGTTTAAAAAGCATAATAGTCATCCAGACATTTCCCATATAATAGGCAGCAGTAATGACGCCGCCCTCCGTCCTACTCATGCCATAATCGCCCTCTAGGTATTGTATATATGCGATGATGAGGTTATTTTGCAAACTAGCAGCAATGAGGGCTATGATAAATCCTAGTGCATAAACTAGCCTAACCCTCATAGGCAAATCTGGCACCGCAGGACTCCCCCATAATGTAGGTAACTCATGCGGCTTTAGATTGGCATCGAATTTTAGATTCATAATATTGCCTTGTGTAATTAACTATTTCAAAAAACTTATTATTTGTGAGTTGTAGCACTAGATTCCATAATACTTAGTGCCTTTAGGTTGTATTATATAGCAATTAATTAACTCAATCAATCAATATAATGCTAATTATCTATAAGCAGATTCCATATAGTAATGAAATTTAGAATTTTGCCCTCTCTTTAGCTTTGGATAAAAATATACTATAATTCCCCATACAAATTTCAAAAGGCATGTCATGTCAAAGGACAAACAGAATTTAGATACGCAATCCTCTCCATTATTTGATTCTAGCAACATAAAAGCACAGGCACAAATCGACCAAAACTCTATCTACCAACGCAATCTTCACGCCCTAAGTTATCGAGACCCGCTACTTTTCTATAATCTACTAGGCGTTGAGACAAATAGCAAATATGAAGTCTTCATGGGCAATGATAGTGCTAATTTTAATATTATAGATACGCAGACAAATACCCCCCTTTACACAAGCGACCCACTGCAAGAGAATCTAGCCGCACTAAAGCAATATGAAATCTACCGCTACTACCCATATTTATACTTCTATGGGCTAGGCAATGGCATTTTATACTCCATGATGCTAGGCAGTGAGATTCTAAAGCGAATAGTCATCATAGAGCCAGAGCTAGAGATTATATACATCGTGCTAAATCTAATTGACTTTAGCGAAGAGATTTTTAATAATAGAGTAATCATTCTGCACTCAAGCATGTGTAACGCACAAATGATAAACTCACTTTTTGACATGGATAAATTCTCAAAGATTTATTCAAAAGTCTATGATTTGCTTATGCCAAATAGCTATTATGAGAAATATAGCGAAGAGATTATTAGGATAAATAAGGATTTCATAGCCTCCATAGAGCATAATGTCGTAAGTGTCGGCAATGATACACGTGATGCAATAATTGGCATTAAGCACCATATAGAAAATATGAAATACTCCCTTTACTCTCCCACGCTGCTAGAGCTACACAGCAAATTAAAAGGCAGGGATACTGCTATAATCATAGCCACCGGACCTAGCCTTTACAAGCAGCTAGATACCCTAAAAGAGATTGCACCTTATGCTACATTATTCTGCATTGATGCAAGTTTCCCTATTTTATACAAGCATGGCATAAAGCCTGATGTCGTATTCTCTCTTGAGAGGGTAAAGGAGAGTGCTAGATTCTATACCGACACACCAAAGGAGTCGCAAAAAGACGTAATCTTTGCCTTAACCTCCATCGTGCATGAGGATACGATACATGCTATCACAGATGGCATACGGCAGTTTAGCTTTCGCCCCTTTGGCTATACCACATTATTTAATTTCGCAGAATACGGCTATCTTGGAATCGGCATGAGTGCGGCAAACATGGCTTATGAGCTAGTGGTACACTCTCAGTTTAAACGTTGCATTATCATAGGGCAGGATTTAGCCTTTGGAGAAGATGGCACTTCACACTCAAAGGGTGCAGTCTATGGGGAAAATGAGATAAAGCCAAAGGAGAATAAAATCTTTGTAGAGAAATATGGCGGCGGGGGTGTCGTGGAGACCACAGAGGTGTGGCGATTGTTTTTGAATTTCTATGAAAAAGATATTGCAAATACGCCTTATAAAATCGAGATTATCAATGCCACAGAGGGCGGGGCTAGGATTAAGGGGACAAAGGAGATGCCATTTAGCGAGGCAGTAAAGCTAATCCCTCGTGTTAAAAAAAAGCAAATAAAGCTAAAAGAGCCTAGCAAAGCCACATCAGAAAAGAATCTAAAACGTGCCATAGAGATATGTAAGGAATGGATAGATTATGGCGAGGAGCAGCAAGAGAGGGTAGAGAAAGTCTTTTTGGAGTTAATAGAATTTCTAAAAGAAATAGAAGAGCTAAATCGCAATAATGAATTAGAGAAATTCAACTTTGACACGATGAAAAAGCTAATCGATGATATAGATGACATTAAGGATATTTTCAACTCACGAGTTTTTCATGACTATTTCACAGATGCCCTACAGTCATATATCTTTCATCAAGAGTTAGACATAGCCCAGCTATTAGTGAAACCTATCAATAACGAAGATGAGAAAAAGGGCAAAGAGTTAGAATGGCTATACTGCCATAGATATTGGCTATTTAGCCTAGCAGGTGGCATTGATACCGTTGTAACAGTTGTAAGAAAAGCACTAGAATACCTAAGTGGCGAAAAATATGAGAGTAAAAAAGATAGAGAAAAAGCCAAAGAAAATAAAAACGAGGGTGAGGGGTAGACAAGAAAGAATTATCGAATTGTTTTATGTTTAGTTCATTTTGATTATATAAAAAATCCAGTGTATCAAGAAGGTTTGGTAGAATTTGTATGAATTAAAAAATATTTTTATTTTTAACTTTGCAATTAATGTCTCGCTGACACGCATATTTAATAAAAACATGCCTGCAGAATCTATTTACGCATTTAGCTTAGAATCTTTATTGCGATGTAAAGGAATAGATAATCTTAGAATATAAAAATTTTGGCGAGTTAATAAAACAATAATTAAAAAATTTATAATTTCAAGCACCAAAAACACACTAAAAAGCCGCTTCTATCTATAAACTTTATTGCCTTTGATTAAAACCGCTTTGTTTGTCTTTCTATCAATCGCTAGGGCATCGTAGCCGTATCTTTTTGCGATTTGTGTGCCTTCTTTTAAAAATTCATTTCTGCTTTCGTTTTTATCTGAAAATAAATTTAAAAATGAAGTGTAATTGCTAGTATCTGCTAGTTTTACCAAATCATTAACTAATTTAGCCTCTATCTGTCGTCTTTGTAGATTCTGTTTGTATTCTTCTAAACGTTTGTCTTCGCTTTTGGTTATCTTATCCCAAACTCTACCCGCTAAAGTCTCTGTGCCATATAAATAATCTTTATCCTCATCGCTTAAATCTCTTAAATCTTTGGTTTTTGCAATCCTCTCTCTTGATTGTGCATTTTTGATTTCCTCTTTATCTAGTCTTTTAAAATCTTGCGTGTTTCCGTATTTATTTATGTAATCATAAAGTGTTGTAATATCGTGCTGTCTTTCATCGCCGCTTTGCTGAATCAGAAATAGAAATTAAATTATGTGCAGTTTGTATAAATGTTGGTTTGAATGCTATCTCATTCCTAAGCTATTTTTAAAGGAGTTTTTAAAAATCAAGTCTCCAAAAAATTTAATCCCTTAATCCTAAAGTCATTTTCGACAAATAATCCTGAGATAATGCTATCATCTAGCTTGTGGAGAATCTCCCTGTCGTAATCAAGGATTGTTATGCTATCTTGGTGCTGCAGTATAAAATCCATGTCTAATTCGCTTATGCTAGTAGCTATCATATCCCCCTTTCTATTTGCCGAGGTATAGCATAGGGCAAAATTGCTTCCTAGCACTCTAAAAAGCATGACAAGCATAGCGGTGTATGGAATCATAACCCCGATAGTATCCATAGCGCTAACTTCATGACTTAAATCATAATGGCTAGATTTTCTAGCTAGTATTATCGGAGACTCCTTACTATCTAGCAGGGATAATAATCTCTCATCTAGCAGGGCAATATCTTTTAGTCTCTCTATATCTGCCATGACTACAAAGGGCTTGTGCGGTCTCCTTTTTATTTTTCGTAGCACATTTAGCGCCTTGCTATTTTTAGCATCTGCTATATAGGCAAAGCCGCCTAGACCCTTCCATAGCACTACCTGCCCTTCTCTTAGCCTTTGGGCTATGCACAAAAGCGCCCTGTCTTCTATCTTTCCGCTTGGCAGAGTTATGGCAGAATAATTAATAGCACAGTTATTGCAGCTAATCTGCTCGGCATGAAAGCGTCTGTTGGAGGGCAAAAGATACTCACCTCTGCACTCATCACATAGGGCAAGATGAGCCATACTTGTATTATCCCTATGATATGGCAGGGAATCTAAAATGCTATATCTACTACCGCAATCAACGCAGGATACAAAGGCATAGTTATAAAACCTGCTATGTTTATTATCTAAGTCCTCTATGCATCTATCACAGATTTTATAATCAAGCGGTAAGGAGACTCCAAGCGCGCTACCGGGGCTTATCGTAGAATCCTCTATGACAAAATCGTTATAATCATTCTCTAAAGTCGTGTAGCTAATGCTAAGAGATTCTATTCTGCCTACTTTATTTTGTATTAAAGATTCTAAAAAGTTTGTGATTAAAGGAGAGGCTTCTAGCATAATCTTGACACTTAAGCTATCATTTCGCACAAAGCCTTTTAGATTAAATGATGTAGCGAGGTTATAGATATAAGGGCGGAATCCAACGCCTTGCACGATACCAAAGACCTCTATGATTATAGTCTTGCTTTCTTTTATATATAATTTCGCATGCCTTAATATGCTAGGCTCTAGTGTGCTATACTCAAAGCGCATGATTATCCTTAAACTTTACAAAATGGATAGAGAATGTTTTATCAAAAATATTTATATTATATCCTTGCTGTGTTGGCATTTATCATCGCAGTAGTTTTTATCTCTATAAAAGATTATGACATAGAAGTAGATAGGGCTGGTATGCAGGAGATTTTAAAGAAGCAAAAGATTTATAGCATACAGATAGCGCCAGATTACACATTATTTTTTGGAGATAAAGTCTATCGCATGGATACTAGGAATCTAGGGGGACTTGAGATTGGCAACATTCCTAGCATGTCTGTAAAGATGTCTTGGCTCTATAAGATTCTAGCCATATTAGCCCTGCTTGTCATAGTAATATTGTTTATGTATAAAAGAAAGGCAGAGATTTCAAAGATAGAGACTAGGGTAGATTCTAGTCCAAAAGATGATATGTCGCTATCCATACTACCTATGCAAAGTAATGTGCGTTTGTGCGATGTAGCTGGTATTAAGAGTGTCAAAGATAGCCTTATAGAAATCATAGATTGTCTAAGGAATCCGTATAAATATAAGGATTTGGGAATCTACGCACCAAAAGGTGTGCTACTCATAGGACCTCCTGGCGTTGGCAAAACACTCATAGCCAAAGCAATAGCAGGGGAATGCAATGTGCCGTTTTTCTATCAAAGTGGCTCTAGCTTTGTGCAGCTCTATGTGGGCATAGGGGCAAAGAGGGTTAGAGATTTATTCAACGAAGCGCGTAAAAATGCACCCGCCATAGTCTTTATCGATGAGATAGATACCATAGGCAAAAGACGAGGTGAGGGTAGCAATCATGAATGGGAATCTACACTAAATGAGCTATTAACGCAAATGGACGGCTTTAGCGCACAAAGTGGCATAGTCGTCATCGCAGCGACTAATAGAGAAGAGGTGCTAGATGCCGCACTGCTTAGAAGCGGGAGATTTGATAGACGCATACATGTGGATTTACCTGATTTAGCCGAGAGAGAAGAGATTTTATCTGTATATCTAAAGGGGAGGAGACATAATATTGACTTAGGAGAAGCGGCTAGGTTATGTGTGGGATTTAGCGGGGCAAACATTGCCTCACTAATCAATGAGGGCGCTATGAATGCGATGCGGCATGGCAGGGATAGCATTAGTATGCAGGACTTGATAACGACAAGCAATGATGTATTACATGGCATTAGACGACAGCCTACACTATCGCACAAAGAGAGATATACTATGGCACTTTATAATGCGAGTAAGGCTTTGGCGAGATATTGGCTACTTGAGGATTTTGAGAAGATTGCGTTAGTTAGCATGGAGGGCGAGTTTAGACTAAGCGGCTTTAACTCTAAAACAAAGCTAATTTCTTTGATAAAAATCTTTTTAAGTGGCAATATCGGGCTAGGTCTGCATGGACTAGAGGAATCAAGTATTGCTAAAAGAGACTTTCTAAATGCAAAATACATTGCAACGACTATGTGTAATGAATATGGCATGGGAGAACGTCTCATAAGTGATAATAGAGACATTCTAGCAATACTAGAGGACGCACGAGTTGCCCAAAGAGAGTTTTTAGAATCAAATAAAGATAATATTTCCAAGCTTGCAGATTTATTAATGCAAAAAGAGGAGATAAATAAAGATGATATTAGGGGGGTGTTGGAGGAGGGGGTTAGCTGATAGTTTTATACTGTTCTTTGATAAAGAATGAAAATTAATATCTGCCACAAAATATTTTGACTGCGGAAAATAAAAAGAAACCACAATTTTTTCGCAAAAAACCTCGCAAAATTCAATTTAACATCGAAACTCCATTAACATTCACAGAGGCAGGATTGGGCATACAAAGCTTTAACATAAAAGCTAGTAAGAGCGATAGTGAAACAAAAGCTAATGTTACCAGAGAGGCTGTATATGATAATTTAGCATTTTTTGCTAAAAATAAACCTTTCTATAGAGAATTAGAAAGATTAGAATTTAAGATAAATAATGAGTTGAATAACTGCATGTTTCCGATTATGTGTAGGGTTCTTAATAGACTATTTTACGCAATACTAGGGATGGCGATTAAACCAAATAAATATATAGCTTTCGATAGCGATAACCTATCGTTTAACATACCTATACAGACAATAAGAGGGCTTTTCTACTTTAAATCGCATAGTGCTAAAAACCATGTGAAAAAAAAGGTTTATGAGTTTTGTGAGTTGCTAACTCAAGAAAACATATATAACTTTAAAGATTCTCGGTTTATTGAGTTTCCAGATGGTGCAAGTCGTATTAATGTATCAAAGTATTATAAGGCTTTCGATATAGCGATATATGATGAAACAGAGGATATGTTAAAGGTAAAATTCAATAAGGAATTTTTCGAGTTTGCAAGTGATGAAACTAGATATACGTTAGTTAATTTTGGTGAGTTTCTATCATATACAACAAAATACGAGCAAAGACTTTATTTAATCTTTAGACAATTTAGAGATAGCGGCGAGTGTTTTTCTTTTGCAGATAATTATAAAAGACTAGCAAGGCTCTTGCAAATGTTTAAGAAAGACAAAGTTACATTAATGTCCCCCTCGCAGATAGTAAGTATCTTAACAAAAACCGCACATGTGCTAGGAGGTAATTATAACTATCCTATGGGGTATATGTGCTTATTTCCTAATTTAAAAGTTAAGTTACGCATAGCAGGTAAGAGGTTATATGGTGTAAATTTCTTTTTTTTTGCTAAAAAAGAAAAGGTATCAAGAAAAAAGATAGAGGCATATAAAGAAAGAGTTATAAACTCTAAGAGCAAAAAAGATAAGCCACAGGCAATGGATAGTTTCCAAAGTCAAAAGACAAAAGAAGCTAACGAGATATATGAAAAAGGCATAGACGATACAGAACCAAAAACAGACGAGGCAAAGCTTTTAAAACAGGCATATAATCAAGAAACACGGACGTGCTATGATATATATCTAAAGTATCAAGAATTTAAATTTTACGATACTAAATCATATGCTAATCGGATTAAGTGTGTAAAAAAGGATTTTGAAAAAGGTTTATTCTTGATAGTCTTTGAGAATATAGAGACTAGGCATAGTAGAGTTAATTATTTTCCGACTATCAATCATATCAATAAATATTTAGGTAAGTTACATTGGGTATGAAAAAGGGGTATGTATGGCGTTATTTGAACACACATTTAAATTAACAAAAGCAGATATAAAGAATCTAAGCAGAGAAGAAAAGCTTTTTATGGAATATGATATAAAAAGAGATTTCTTACCGATAACGCCTTTAATTAAGAGCTTTCACATTAAGTTTTTAATTGAATACGAGGTAAGAGGTAAAGTGGTGCCAGACCACATGGTTACATTTCATAGATTACCTTTTCAAAAGGATTATGTGAGGATTGTGTTCGCGCATCCACATGATAGAAAAAGAGGCTTTGAATTGGAACTGATACATAAGGACGTAGGGGTAAAAATTGATAAAAAAGAGAAATTTAAATTTATTGATACAGATTAAGGGGAATTTAAGGAAAATTTATTGATTTTTGCTTAAATCGAATGAATGCTAGAAATTTTCCGATAGTTTATGATAAGGATTACCATAGCAATAAACAACTTGATACGCCTTTAACCCTTTTGTTGCGATTGCCTGTATAGCTCTTGCAAGATGTATCGTAAAGTTTCATAGCGTATCAATACATATCACTAAGTTTTTTTATAAATTTATACAATAATATTAAATATATTTTGTTATAATTGTTAAAGTTGTTTATTAAGTATTACATGATAAATGTTCGCACATAATGAGTAATAATAATGCTTTGTTTGAAATTCCACATATACCTTTTTACTCTAAAGCAATACTGCCATTTTATACATTTAAAAACTGCAACGAATGAGAAAAATAATAGATATGTTTAAAGGAATATCATACAATACACGTTCTAGTAATCTCAGAATGACATTCACACACTATAACCCTAACCGCCATTCCAGTAATACGTAAAAAATAAAAAACTATGACTTTCACAAAATTTTTGAATATATTTTTATGTATGATAAATAAATGATTTTTTCATAAAGTGGAGGTTGATATGTGCATCTTATGTGGCGAGATGATAACAAATCTGCATTGGAGCGAGGATATAAGAGATGAGGGACAAGGGGTTGCAATGGAAGTTATAGTAGGAGAAAAACAAAGAGAGAGAGAATGCGTAGTCGCTTACAAAAGGTAAAAATCGCACAAAGAATACTAAGATTCTATGGGCTAGGACTAAAGGAATGGCATGGTTCTAAGTTTATCTTAAGCGATGCAAAGGGGCAGAGTGTAGTGGTGCAGCATTTAGGAGCGTTGTGGATAGAGGCAGGAAAAATGGCAAAAAGAGATATTGATGTGCTAGATTCTAATTTTATAGAATACTTGTCTCACTCTAAAATAGATTAGCAAACTTAGGCTAAACAATGGCTAAGATTCCAATTATTATTCTTACAGGCTTTCTAGGTAGTGGCAAAACGACTTTATTGTCCGAAATCCTGCGTTTTAATGCAAACAAAAAAATCTCTGTTATTATTAATGAGTTCGGAGAGGTTGGATTAGATAATAGCATTATTAATCAAGAAATTATGCACACAGAGGAGAAAACTCTGCTTTTACAAGGTGGCTGTGTGTGCTGTAATAAACGTGAAGATTTGATAGAAAGTTTGAGAGATATAATAGATAGAGTGCCTGATAAATCGCTAGATTATATTATCATCGAGACAACAGGTCTTGCCAATCCTGCCCCCATTCTTTTTAGCATTCAAAGCGACCCTGTGTTGCAACATCATTTTTTTATAAAAGAGATTCTCACTTGCATAGACTGCCTAAATGTAGCCTTGCATCTAAAAAATGAAGAGGCACTCTCACAGATGATGTTAGCAGATAGAATCATACTCACAAAGCAAGATATATGTGATGACATAAAAGAATGTGAAAACCTCATCGCAAGCCACAATATCCTAGCCCAAATCATTCCTGAAGAAAATTTGGATTTCTCACGTTTTTTAGATTCCAAAACTCCGTATTATGATTCTAACCGTGGTGTAAATTATCGCTCTAAAGACTATGCATCTCACACTAATAATACACATTCTCTTTCTATCGTTTTTAAGGGAGGGATAGATTGGGAGGCATTCTGCGTATGGCTCTCAGCCCTTTTATATAAATATGGTGAGGATATTTTACGAATTAAAGGCATTTTGGATACCAATGAGGAGTATCCCGTGGCAATTAATGGAGTGCAACACATTATGCACCCACCCACACATCTCAAAGAATGGCTAGAAAAGAGAGAATCAGAAATAATAATTATTTTTAGAAATCTGCAAAAGGAAGTCATTAAAAAATCTTTTGAGAGTTTTTGTGGTTTAGATAAAAAAAATATTATTGAAAGGACTTAAAATATTTTATATAGAAATTTTTATAATCAATAAATAATATTAAATACCTTTAGAAACACGAATTATATTTAATATAAGTTTTATTTTGTTATATGCGGGAATCCCCACTCTTTTATGTTATCATGAAAAGTCGAGTGAATGTCGAAGGTAAATTTTGCAAAGATTCTGCAGGGGCATTTATTGACGAAAGGATTTTATGATAGTAAGGATTGTGAATGACGGATTCTAATGTGTGGCAACAGACTTACACGCCCATAGCAGATAATCTTTGGATTAGTGGCTTTGTGGCATTGCTTCCTATTTTATTATTTCTCTCTTGTTTGGTTTGGTTTAAGGTAAAGGGCTGGATAGCTGCTGTGCTAACCGTGCTTCTTAGTGCCATTATTGCCACTGCTGTTTATGGTATGCCTATTCAGATGGTATTTTTAAGTTTTGTACAAGGCTTTTTACAGGGCTTGTGGCCTATTGCGTGGATTATTATCTGTGCGATTTTCCTTTACAAAATCTCGGTTAAAACAGGTTATTTTGAGATTCTAAAGCAAAGTGTAATAGCTGTTACCCCTGACCAGAGATTGCAGGTAATATTAATAGCCTTTTGTTTTGGTGCATTCCTTGAGGGGGCTATCGGCTTTGGGGGACCTGTCGCAATTACGGCAGCATTGTTGGTTGGACTTGGACTGCGACCTTTGTATGCGGCAGGTCTTTGCATGATTGCAAACACAGCGCCCGTTGCCTTTGGTGCGGTAGGTGTGCCTATCACTGCGCTAGGTAATGCGGTGGGCGTAAATGCGGATTTGATAGCAGGTATGGTTGGGCGAATGCTACCGCCGCTTACTATGTTTGTGCCATTTTTCATTGTGTTTTTGATGAGTGGTTTTAGAGGGGTGAAGGAGACGTTTCCAGCGGTTTTTGTAGCGGCATTCTCTTTTTGTATCGTGCAGTATTGGAGCTCAAACCACATAGGACCCGAATTGCCAGATATTATTAGTGCCATTGTATCTATTGCCTGCACCTCTATTTTCCTAAAGTTTTGGCAGCCAAAGAATATTTTTGTCATAGAGGGAGAATCTAGCGGTGCAAATGTAGCTACTACGCAAACTCAGCATAGCTTAAACACGGTTATTTTGGCATGGATGCCCTTTATTTTGCTTGTTATTGCAATCATTGTATGGCAGATTCCACAATTTCAAAGTTTATTTCAAAAAGATGGAATCTTTGCTTTTACAAGTATGTCTTTTGAGATGAGTGGATTGCACAACATGGTTATGGAAGTGTCGCCTATCGTAAAAGAGAATCATCATCTAAGTGCGGTGTGGAAATTCCCCATTGTGCTAAATGCGGGGACTGCTATTTTGGTAGCGGCTATTCTTAGCATCTTTGTGCTAAGGGCAAAGGCATCTATGGTTGTAGAATCGGCCAAAGAAACCATAAAAGAAATGTTTATCCCTGTAATTACCATAGGTCTTGTGGTGGCTTTTGCCTTTATTTCAAAAAATAGCGGACAGGCGGCGACTATGGGGTTAGCCTTGTCGCATACAGGGGCATTATTCCCGCTTTTCTCACCTTTTATTGGCTGGATTGGGGTATTCCTAACAGGTAGCGACACATCGGCTAATTTATTATTTGGACCACTTCAGCAGGTAACCGCAAGGACACTTGAAATGCCAGAGGTATTATTCCTAGCGGCAAACACAGTAGGCGGCGTGGTAGGCAAAATGATAAGTCCGCAAAGCATCGCCATTGCTTGTGCAGCAGTGGGACTTGTGGGAAGGGAATCGGAGCTATTTAGATTCACACTTAAGTATTCCATAGGATTTATTATTTTCATAGGTATATGGACTATGATAATAGTGCATTTATTCCCTGGGATTATTTTGCATACTTGAGGAAATTTACTAAATAATCTTTGAGTTTTAATACTTGAGAAAGAGTGGTGTTCAATGCCCAATATGTTACATCTGATTGTTATTTTGTTACATTATGTAATATAGATTCTCATCTTATTTTATTTTAATATTGCTATATTGTTGTTTTTCACATATTTTTTGCTAGATTATGTCAAGAGTGTGATACAAATTTAGAAGGATTAATTTTGATAAGGCTAGAGAGTGTAAATAAGTATTTTGGCAGTCATCATGTCTTAAAGGACGTAAATCTTGATATAAAAGAAGGAGAAAAATTAGTCATCATAGGTCCAAGCGGTAGCGGAAAAAGCACGACAATACGTTGTATGAATGGTCTTGAGGATATAAGCACGGGCAAAGTCATCATAAATGATGTCGAGCTTACACATAAAACTAAACTTACTATATGTCGTAAATATTGTGCTATGGTATTCCAGCATTTTAATCTATATCCTCACATGACGGTTTTACAGAATCTAACACTAGCCCCTATGAAGATTCAAAAAAAGAGTAGAAAAGAAGCAGAGGAAATTGCATTTAAATATCTGAAAGTTGTAGGTCTTGAGCATAAGTCTGGCGTATATCCTAGCTCACTTAGCGGTGGGCAGCAGCAAAGAGTCGCAATAGCAAGAAGTCTTTGCACTCAAAAGAAAATCATATTATTCGATGAACCAACAAGTGCACTGGACCCAGAAACTGTGCAGGAGGTGCTTGATGTTATGAAAAAAATATCTGAAGAAAAAGGGACTACTATGGTAGTCGTTACACATGAAATGGGGTTTGCAAAAGAAGTTGCAGATAGGGTAATATTTATGGAAGATGGAAAGATTATCGAAAGTGATACGCCCAAAAATTTCTTTGAGAATCCAAAGAGTGAGCGCACTAAGATATTCTTAAGTAAGATTCTAACACACTAGATTGTAAGGAGTTTGTATGAAACATTGGTTGAAATATTTGGTGGCTTTACTGCCATTTATGTTTGTAGCATGCGGTGGTGGCGGTAGTGATTCTGGCACTAAGAAAAGCACGTTAGAGACCATAAAGGCTAGAAATGTGCTAAATGTCGGTGTTAAGAAGGATACGCCCGGATTTGCATTGATGAATAATGACACAAAAGAAATAGAGGGATTTGAGATTGATTTGGCAAAAATGCTTGCAAAAGAGGTTTTAGGAGATGAGAATAAAATTAAACTAGAGCCTGTTACTGCCAAAACTCGTGGTCCTCTGCTAGATAATGGTTCTCTTGATACTGTCATAGCGACATTTACTATCAATGAGGAGAGGAAAAAGACATATAATTTTTCTGAGCCATACTATAAGGACCCAATTGGTCTTTTGGTATTAAAGAAAAATAATTTCAAGGATTTCAATAGTCTAAATGGCAAAACCATAGGCGTGGCGCAATCCGCTACAACTGCAAAGGTATTGCAAGCAGTCGCTAAAGAGAGAGGTATGGATATAAAAATAAGTGAGCTTCCAGACTATCCGTCTCTAAAGGCTGCACTAGATTCTGGCAGGATTGATGCTTTCTCGGTTGATAAATCTATATTGCGCGGCTATGTAGATGATAATAATGAAATCCTAGCAGATTCATTTGATCCACAGGAGTATGGAATTGTTACAAGGAAAGATGACCCTGAATGGACTAAATTCGTAGATGATTTTGTGAAAAATCACAGACAAGACATAGACGAATTGATTAAAAAATGGAATCTATAATCATAGATTGACTATTTCCCTCACTATAAACCGCGATTTCTAATCTCTGCATAGAGTTTAGAAAATCCCCATTTCACAAAGACCTTAATATTTTTGTTTTTATTGTTTAAAAAAGCTTGACAAGTCCAAATTTTAGATTCTATAATGTATGAAAATTGTGAGTTAGAAATAACTTTTGTAAGGATAAAAATGTAGTTTTTGTAAGGAGGACTTCATGAGCTTAGTTGCGAAAAAATGGTTAAGTGATTTTGAGACTAGCCTTAAAAGCGGAAATTTTAATGCAGTAACTGCGTTATTTGCTGATGAGTGCTACTGGCGTGATTTGGTTAGTTTTACATGGAATCTTAAAACACTCGAGGGCAAAGATGAAATTCTATCCATGCTAAACTCCTGCCTTAAAGATGTGGAAATTAAGCATTTCACTTTGCAAGAAGTTAATGAAAATAACGGCATTACAGAGGTATTTTTTCTTTTTGAAACTTCCATTTTACGTGGCAGGGGAATCTTTCGACTTAAAGATGGTTTATGCTGGACAATGCTTACTGCTGCAAACGAGCTTGTCGGCTTTGAGGAGAAAAAGAATAAAAGACGTATTCTAGGTGCAAAGCATGGAATCCACAAAAACCGCCTCACATGGCTTGAGAGAAAGCAAAAAGAGGAAGCGGAGCTAGGAATCACAAAGCAGCCCTATGTGTTGATTATCGGCGGAGGACAGGGTGGCATTGCGCTTGGTGCGAGGCTAAAACGTCTGGGTGTGCCTACACTAATTTGTGATAAACAAAACAGAGCAGGAGATCAATGGCGTAATCGCTACAAATCTTTGTGTCTGCATGACCCCATTTGGTATGACCATCTGCCCTATCTCTCTTTCCCTGATGACTGGCCTGTATTTTCGCCAAAAGATAAGATAGCAGATTGGCTAGAGTGCTATGTGAAAATCATGGAGCTAAATTATTGGAATAATGCGGAAGTAATGTCTGCGAGTTTTGATTCTAGCACGAAAACTTGGAGCGTGAAAGTCAATAAAGAAGGTAGAGAGATAGAGGTAAAACCTACACAATTAGTCTTTGCTATGGGTATGTCTGGTGTGCCAAATATTCCTAAGTTTGAAGGAGCAGAGATTTTTAAAGGAGAGCAGCAACACTCAAGCGCCCACAAAGGACCAGAGGCTTATAGTGGCAAGAATGTCGTGGTGCTTGGCTCTAATAATTCCGCACATGATATTTGTGCGGCACTATGGGAGAATGACGCAAAGGTTACCATGATACAACGTAGCTCTACACATATTGTTCGCTCTGATTCTCTTATGGAAGTCGTAATGGGTGGTCTGTATTCTGAGGAAGCACTAGAGAGGGGCATTGATACGCAGAAAGCCGACTTGATTTTTGCTTCCATTCCCTACAAAGTCATGCCTATTTTTCATAAGGAAATGTTTGATGAGATTAGGCGGCGCGACAAAGACTTTTATGACAGATTAGAGAAAAAGGGGTTTTTACTTGATTTTGGTGATGATGATTCTGGACTTTTTATGAAATATTTGCGTAGAGGGTCTGGTTATTATATCGACGTGGGGGCAAGTGAGCTTGTAGCACGAGGAGACATTGCCCTTGAACGTGGGAATATTGCTAGAATCAAGGAGCATAGCGTTGTGCTTGATAGTGGCAGGGAGATTCCAGCAGATTTGATAGTGTATGCCACTGGATTTAGTTCTATGAATATTTGGGTAGAAAAGATTATTTCTAAAGAGATGGCAGAAAAGGTAGGCAAGGTTTGGGGTCTTGGCTCAAACACCACAAAAGACCCTGGACCATGGGAAGGGGAATTACGTAACATGTGGAAGCCCACACAACAAGAGAATCTATGGTTTCATGGAGGCAATCTTCATCAAAGCAGGCATTATTCTCTCTATCTATCGCTACAACTCAAGGCGCGCTATGAAGGGTTGAGGACTGAGGTTTATGGTTTGCAGGAAGTGCATCATCTGTATTAAGCAGATATGTCTTTGGTTTAATACACCAAAGATAAAACTGTAATAGATGAAATGATAATTACAAAATCAATCAAAACAAGTAAAGATATTTAACATCAACGGAAAAATATGTGAATCTGTATTTTTGTGTTAGAATGTTTAAAAAAGTGAAAGTGAATGATATTCCCATGATGGCTCCCCGCGCACTTAGAATCTCACGTGGCTACTCCCCTATGAATATAAGATTAAATATCAATATAAAACATAAAAGTCTAGCCTTTGGTGCTATGCAGAAATGCTCTCTAGCCTTTGGGCATGGCAGGCGCGTGGCGCTCTCTAGCTATCTTGGCGATTTATTTAGCCCTAGCAATTTGGCTAATTACACCAAAGAAATGGAGTTCATGCTAAAACTATATGGCAGTCCAGAGATATTAGCACTCGATGCACATCCCCATTATGCAAATCGCTACATCGCACTAAATTTAGCACAGAATCATAACTGCGAGGTTATGGAAGTCTTTCATCATCACGCACATTTAAATGCCCTGCTACTAGAGGCAGATATGAGTGAGGCGCTTGGCATTATTTTTGATGGTAGCGGATATGGGAGCGATGGTAGCATTTGGGGGGGCGAATTTCTGCTTGGGAATCTCTCTAGCTTTGAGAGGGCGCTGCATTTTAAGCCTTTTAGGATATTAGGTTCAGAAAAGTCTATTAGAGATGGCAGGAGGCTACTTTTAGGCTACGCGTTAAGCAATGATTTGACAGAAATAGTGAAGTATTTAGAAAGCATCTATGATAGAGATAAATTTACCATGCTAAGTGCTATGAGTAAGGGGGCAATCAACGCACCACTTACTAGCTCTGTGGGAAGATTATTTGACATCGTGGCATTTATACTAGGACTTAAGGAATGCAGCTATGCGGAGCAAAGCGGGGAATATATTTCTATGCTTTCACAGAGAGCTTTAGAATCTAGCTTTATTCAAGGCTTTTATGACGTGTCTTTGGAGTTTGATGATTCTTTATCTAATGTTAAAATACAAAAAGATTCTAAAGTTACCCCTCCCCCTAGCCTTGCAGGTGAGGGGGAGGTAGCACTTTTAGAAAAAGATGAAAGTATAAATTTACACCTTAATGTTGAGGAAAATAAACATTGTCATGTTGAGAGAAATACATCTCGTCATGTTGAGCGGAGCGAAACATCTCTTCAAAATAAAACTTTAGAATCCACACAAAACCCAGAATCTAAAAAACCACAGAATCCAGATTCTCAAAATAAAGATTTTTTAGCTCAGAATGACACAACACATCAACATAACACCAACAATAAAATCCACACAAAACATAAAACCACGAACACAAATAAAACAGCATTTAACCCCTACCCATTCATCATAGAAAATAACCAAATCAATATCGCGCCCTGCATACTAGAGATATTTAGGGACAGCATGAGGGGGGTTGATAGAAATATCATTGCACTAAGATTTATAGATACCCTTGCGTTTTGCATAAAAGATGGCGTAGAGAGACTATCGGCAGAAGAGGCTCTTTTTGGCGGCGGGGTATTTGGGAATTATACGCTTTGCAATAGAGCAGCCGCACTATTAAAGGAGCATTCTATACGATATTTCTTTCCACAAATGCCATGTAATGATTATGCCATTGCCCTAGGACAGATTGGAAGAGTTTCTGTGATGTGAATCTTTAGCTACAATTTCGCATTAAACTATACGGGGACGCAATGAAACACATTACCCTTGCACATGGTAGTGGCGGTATTTCTTCTGCTAGATTTATACAGGAGATATGTATGCCGTATCTGCATGATTTAATGGATTATGGAAATGAGGATGGCGGAATCTTTCATGGGGAAAAACATGCGGTAAGCACAGATTCCTATATCATAAATCCCATATTCTTCAATGGTGGCGACATAGGGAAACTCTGCATTTGCGGAAGTAGCAATGATGTAGCCATGATGGGGGCAAAGCCACTTTATATAAATATTGGCTTTATCATAGAGGAGGGTTTTATGGTAGAGGATTTTAAAAAGATTCTAGAATCTATCCGTGCTGAGTGCCTCTCTCTTGGCTTAAAGATTCTAAGTGCGGATACAAAGGTGCTACCACGATTATCTACAAAGGAGCGTAATATTTTTATTAACACAACCTGCATGGGGGAGATAAGACGTGATGGCATTAGCACAAAGAATATAAGCGATAAAGACTGCCTTATCATTAATGCAGACATAGGTAGGCACGGTGCTAGAATCTTCCTAGATAGACATGACATGGAGATTCAAAGTGATATAAAAAGCGATTGTGCTAGTCTGTATCCTATGCTAGATTCCCTGCTTTCATCAGACATTCCTATTCATGCTATGCGAGATGCGACGCGTGGCGGCATTGCTGCTGTGCTAAATGAATGGGCGATAGCTAGTGATACATGTATCTATGTAGATGAGGAGAGATTGGAGATTAGCACACAGGTTAGGGGCGTGTGTGAAATGTTAGGATTAGAACCGTATGATTTGGCAAATGAAGGAGTATGCGTCATCGCCCTACCAGAGAGCCATGCCAAAGAAGCACTTGAGATATTAAAAAGAAATTCTTTAGGGAAGAATTCAAGCATTATAGGCAGGGTATCAAGGGATACTAGCGATAGTAGATTCTTTGGTAGAGTGATTTTACAGACCGCATTTGGTAGCAGGAGATTTTTGGAATATCCACAGGGCGAACTGCTACCTAGGATTTGCTAGAAGGAATATAATGGATATATTAGATTCTCTAAATCCAGCACAAAGAGAAGCAGCAGAGCATATAGACCATGCCTTATTAATACTTGCGGGTGCAGGCAGCGGTAAGACAAAGACGCTTACAACAAGGCTTTGCTACATGATAAAGGAAATAGGCATTCCAGCACAAAATACGCTTACGCTAACATTCACAAATAAGGCAGTCAAAGAAATGCAGGAACGCACATTTCACTTGCTAGGTAATGTTGGTATGAATCCTCTGCTTTGCACGTTTCATAAATTTGGATTATTATTTCTAAGGCAGTATATATATGTGCTTAGACGTTCAAATAATTTTAATATCATCGATGAGAATGATAAAAGAAAGATTATAAAAGACATAAGGAAAAGGGCAAAGCAGTATTTAAGTTTCTCACCATCTGCTATCTCAGAATATATATCCCTATTTAAAAATGATGTTTCACAAATAATAGATGCAGATAATATTTTAATGACCATTTATGAGGAGTATAATCTTTATCTTGCCCAAAATGACCTTTTAGATTTTGATGATTTATTACTTCTGCCTTATGAGATTCTAAATATAGATAATACGTTAAGGGAATCTCTTAGCAGAAAATACAACTATATCATGGTAGATGAGTATCAGGATACAAATGATTTGCAATTAGCATTGTTAAAACAGCTTTGTAGCACTCATGATAATATTTGCGTTGTAGGCGATGATGACCAAAGTATCTATGGCTGGAGGGGGGCAAATATCAGAAACATTCTTGATTTCAAAGAGCATTTCAAAGACGCAAAGATAATAAAGCTAGAGCAGAACTACCGTAGCACAAGGCAGATATTAGATATAGCAAATAACCTTATCTCACACAATAAAGAACGTCATGACAAGATTCTAAAGCCAATAAAGCCAGATGGCAGGGAGGTAACATTATTTACAAACACAAACGATAGAGATGAGCTAAATAAGATTGTTAGAGCAATTAATGATTACATAGCAAAGGGAAATAGCTATGGAGACATTGCGATTTTATTTAGACTAAATGCACTCTCATCAAAGCTTGAAAGTGCATTTATCAATGCTAAGATTCCCTACAAGATGATAGGCACTTACAGATTCTATGAGAGAGCGGAGGTAAAAGATGTCATGGCATATTTGCGTTATGCTATGAATCCTAGCGATGAGTTTTCGCTATCACGAATTATTAATAATCCAAAACGTTCCATAGGCGAAAAAACATTTGAGAATCTAATAAACATAGCAGCACCGCTAACTATCCATGAGGCATATAAAAAGGGACTTTATAAATCATTAAAATGCTATGAGAAATTAGAATCATTTTTTAGCATTATAGAGGATTTACTGGAGTGTATAGAGAATAATCCGCATGGCATATTTGATTTATTTAATAGACGTATAAAGCTATATCATGATGACGAGATAGTGGATAATGAAGATGAAGTCGATAATGAAACGCGCAGAGAGAATATTCGAGTATTTTTTGACATGCTAATGGAGCATGTAGATAGAGGGGGGCTAAGTAGCAAGGAGATGATTGTAGATTTTTTAGGAAATATTGCACTTAGTTCTAGCAGTGATGAGAGTTTTGATAACAATGTCGTTTGTATGAGCATTCATAACTCAAAGGGACTAGAGTTTAAATATGTATTTGTCATAGGGCTAGAGGAGGGATTATTCCCATTAGATAGCGATGAGAGACAGATACCAGAGGAGAGGAGATTAGCCTATGTAGCATTTACTAGGGCAAAGGATATGCTAACCCTAAGCTTTTGTGAAAATAGATTTTATAGGGGCAAAGAGGGATATTACAGACCATCAAGATTCCTAAGTGAGTGCGGAATCTACTCTAAGGGAAATATAGAATATTTATCAGGGCAAAGTAGCAATATGTCAAAAGAGGGCGAAATACAGAAAGGAGACTGCGTAAATCACAAGATCTTTGGATATGGACGTGTGGAATCTATTAGCGGTAGTGGGGAGTATCAAATGGGGACGATAAACTTTGGCGGCACAAGGCGCGTGATTTTATTATCATTTTTGCAGAAAGTATAATATAATATCAATAGTAGTTTTCAAAATGGTCTTCTTTTAAGGTCGCCTATGGATAAACCTAGATTCCACAAAAGTCTTTTGGTTTTGATAATCCTCATAAGTGGCTGTGCGAAAATACCTACGCAAGATACCATAGCAGATAAAACGCATATTCCGACGAACTTTAATAATTCATACTCATCCAATATCATTGCAAAAAATCTTGATTATAGAGAAACATTTTTTACTATCTTTGATGATGAAATATTGCAAAAAATCGCACTAAAGGCTATAAGAAACAATACAAATCTACTCACATTGGAATCTACACTCATACAGGCAAAGGCTAGTGCTAAGGTAAATACTTGGAATCTATTCCCAAAGACTAACATAGGAGTAAATTATAATTATAGTGATAATAATTATCAAAGAATACAGACAAATATTACGCAAAATACGACAAACGCCAATCTTAGCTTTAGCTGGGAGGTAGATATATTTGGCAAACTAAACGCCCTAAGGAAAGCTAGCAAACAGCAGGTGCTAGAGGCATTACAGAATCTAAATCAAGCAAAGGTAACCCTGCTTGGCGATTTGGCTAACTATTATTTCTTAATTAGGCAGATTAGAGAGTCTATTACTATTAATGAGGCAATAGAAAAAAATCTCTTTCAAATCCTAGCATTAACGCAGCAGCAGTATGATTTAGGGTTAATCGGACTTGAATCATTAGCATTAGCAAAGACAAATTATCTAAATCAGAAAAACACGACATTAAGCCTATCATACTCACTAGAGCAGAATAAAAACGCACTTTTAATACTACTAAACTCAAATGACATAGGCTTTGATATTAACGCAAACTATGATTTTACGACCCCTAGGATTCCAAACATTACCGCCATGCCTATGAATGTAATATTTAATCGTCCAGATGTTAAGGCAGATATTTTCGCACTCAATGCCTCTATTTATCAACGTTATAATAAAAAAATGTCCCTGCTCCCCTCGCTTAACATAAATGGGAATCTAGGGCAGATTCTATCATCGCCGACATTAGGCGTTGGAGATTTGGTATGGCAGATTGCAAGCTCTATTAGCACGCCACTTGTCAATAGGCAGACCATAACGCAAGATTACATCATCTCAAAGGAAAATACAAAACAAGCGTTCTACACATTGCAAAATACAATTAATACTGCAGTAGGCGAGATAGAAAACTCATTTAAAAATATGCAGATAGCAACGCAAAGCCTAGAGAATCTACAATCCAGCTATGATATTAATAAGAATAGTTATGAAATTATTCAGGAGAGATATAATCAACAACTCATCGATGAGGTCTCAAAACTAGATAATGAAAATACATATCTCCGCTCAAAAGACGCACTCCTGCAGGCACATCTATCCACAAATCAAGCCGCAATCTCAATATACAAAGCCTTTGGTGGCAATTTTAATCCAAACGCATTAAATAAAAATGATTTATCCTCTGGAAGCAAAAATGATTTAGAATCTATAAATAACATAAAGGCAAAAGATTTGGGGATTTAGTGTTTTAGGTTTTATGATTTAAATCAAAATGTTGTTTTTAATAAAAATATTTCGCATATAGTTAGCTTTAGAATCTTAGTTATTAATATAGTATCTAAAACCTGAAAATACTCCCAATCAAACCACATCGAACACATAGCAAAACATATCTAAACCATGAGTAGAATCTAACATGTTTCTACAACCCCTCATTTAGCCCCTCTAGTAGTGTGTAGAAATTATGTTTTGTCTCTTCGCTAACAGCATTTTCGTTATTTAGCAAGGCACGTTTAAAGGCTATTGCGTAAATGCTTTTTTTGTTATTTCCATTGATTAGATTATATTTCTTAATCTCATCTTCTTTAAAGTAGCTCTCTATGGTTTTGAATGCTTCAAATTTATTTTTTATTTTATCTGAGATGAAAATCTCATCTTTAACCTCATTTTTATATCTATCATAATACACATGATTGCCGCTGATAGAGACTATATCTACGCTGCATTTTTCCATCTTTTTTAGATTCTCTCTTAAGCTCTTTCCTGTCTCATCATTATCCACAAGCACGATAGGATTCTCATCTAGCTCTTTTAGCATTGCTATCATGCTCTCATGTCCATTGCCTATGCCATTTATGGGGATAAATGCTAGTTTTAGCTCTTTGCCCTTCTCTTTTTTATACGAACTCTTAAAACCAGTGAGATATATATAATCTGTGATTCCCTCTACATAGATGATTCTGCTACCTGGCGGACAGAATACATGATGCGATGAAACACCTAGTGCTTTTTTTATCTTTTGTAGTGCATTGCTCTGAGTATTTCCCATAGCAAAGCTATTTGTAATGTTTGCGCCCTTTGGATTTACAAAGTTTTTTGATTTATTTTCCTCCACGATGCGTAGCTCATCTAAATGATCAATATCTATAAGATATGGGTCATGGGTAATGACTAAAAAGGTAATGCCATTTGCTTCTCCATAGGATTTTAGGAATTTCCTGCAATCATATCTAGCAGGCACAGATAGATTATATGCTAGCTCGTCCATGATGACAATATCCCCGCTCCTTAACCTATTTCTATGTAGGAAAAAGAAGAGGTTAAAAAACCATCTAAAGCCATCACTTTGAAAGTGAATCTCCATAACTTCATTATTTTTAAAGATACATAGCGATATTTTCTGCTCTCCTAGTTTTATCTTAAAACTATATCCACCATTATCTTTTGAGAAGATTTCATTGAATCTTTTTGCTAGGATTGTCTCTAGCTTATTATCTATATCCTCCGCCATTTTTAAAAGATAGCCCGGCTGAATTTCTGATTTTTCATAAGCTGTTTTAATGCTTGATGCCTTTTTCTTAATGACATTTAGCAATGATTGGAAAAATAGGCTATTTTCAAGATTATCCTTATCAACAATCAAGTCAGGATCTGTTATGACATTCTCACTATTATCATACCATACGATGTTAGGCAGTGCATTGTATATATCTGCTTGATTATCAATATCACATTCTCCCATATCCGCTAGAATCTCGTCTGCATTAGTGTATGTTTTATATGTGGGTGTTGGCTCTATATATGTAGGTTTGTTGGGAAGAACTGGGATTGTGATTGTGTTT
>CASEHV010000022.1 GCA_949287835.1 uncultured Helicobacter sp. | reverse complement strand
TGTAAAAACTAAAAAATACTAGGAATAAAAAATTTGTAGTGAAGCACAATTTTATATAAAATATAAATAATCATTGCATCAAAAGCCTTAAAAACGGCTTTTCTACAACAACTAATAATTCAAACTATTTATAAATATACTCCTTAGTCAAAGGCAGATTATTGTTTATCTCTTTTGTGATTAGAAATTGAAATAAATCCACACTGCCAACTCTAAAAGCAGAAGCACAGGAACGAAGATATAAATCCCACATTCTAATGAATTTATCATCATATTTTTTCCTCACTTCATCAAGGACATTATTGAAGTTTTCACACCAAATATCAAGCGTCTTTGCATAATGCACTCGCAAACTCTCTGCTAATAGCAAATGAAAATCCCATTCGCTCATAATGCTTACCACTTCTCGCAAAGATGGCAGATAGCCACCTGGGAAAATATACTTGTCAATCCAAGCATTTGTCTTACCCTCAAACATGCACAAAATAGAATGTAGTAAAAAAGAACCGCCGCTTTTTAGCACCTGCTTTACTTTCATAAAATACAAATCTAAGTTCTTTTTGCCAACATGCTCAAACATTCCTACAGATACTACCTTATCAAAATGTTCTTTGTATTCCAAATCTTGATAGTTTTGCAATCTAATCTCGACCTTATCCTGCAAATTTAGCTCTTTTACTCTCTGCGTAGCTACATCATACTGCTCCTGTGAAAGTGTGATTCCAACCGCATTTACACCATATTTCTGTGCTGCCATAATCGACAACCACCCCCAGCCACAGCCTATATCAAGCAGTTTTTCATTTGGTTTTAAATCTAGCTTTTTTAATGTATGCTCTATTTTATTAATCTGTGCTTGATAGAGAGTGTCGCTCTCTTGTTTAAAATACGCACATGAATAGCTCATTGTGGAATCAAGCCAAAGCCTATAAAAATCATTTCCCAAATCATAATGACTCTTGATGTTTTTACTTTCTTGCTGCTGAGTGATTTTACTTGAAGTGCTGCTTTTTAGATGCTTTTTATTAGAAAAATAAAATAGCACCCTTGCAATCTCATCATAATCTCCCTCTATATCCATTTTCCCGTCCATATAATGCATTGCAAAAGCTAAACTAGCATCGCTTAGCATCGTAGATAGCGGAATCTTTTCCTTTAGTATCAAGGAAAACTTCGGCTCTCCATCGCCTATCCTTAATTCCTCGCCATCCCAAAACACTACCCTAAAGTCGCCATAATGCCATTTCTTAAGAACATTTTTAATTGTCTCTTTCTCTAACATAGTATTTTCCTTTATAAAACATAAAATAATTAAAACATTTAGAGTCCAAATTCTAGTCAAAATTAGAAAATAAAGATATTTTTTTAAACGATAAAGTTTATAATTTATTGTGTATTTAAATAATTGTAATTTTTACTTTATGATAATAAAAATTACATTCTTTTTGTGTTATCATATTGCATAATAAATTTTTTAACGAGGTGTTGTATGAGCAAACTTGATATTTTAAAAAGATTGCAGGCAGATAGTATGGTGTTTTTTATGAAAACTCATAATTATCATTGGAATGTAAAAGGCAGAGACTTCCCACAGGTACATGCCGCCACAGAGGAGATTTATAATACATTTGCAACAGTATTTGATGATTTAGCAGAGAGAATTATACAAATAGGCGGTGTACCACATGTAACTCTTAAGAGTGTTTTAGAAAATGCTTCCATAAAAGAAAATGATAAAACTCAATTTAATTCAGAGCAGATTCTAAAAGAAGTGTTAGCAGATTATGAATATTTCCTCAAATCTTTTAGAGAATTATCAAAAATCTCATCAGATGATGGCGATGTAAGCACACAGGGATACGCAGATTCTCAAATAGCACATTTAGAAAAAGCTATATGGATGATAAAAGCACAACTTGCTTAAAGAAAACGTGGGTGAAAGCCCACAGCAAAACTAAAACCGTTGATTAAAAAACGGTAGATTCTCAACCAAATCCAACCGACTTAATTGTTTATAGCCTAATAACTAATCCTAACACATTAGATTGCACGAAATTTAACCGCAGAGGCAGGATAGCATATATCTCTATTTATTCAAAAAGCAGTAGTTTTATTAACTTTGAGAATCAATAAACTAAACACTCAATCTCTTTCTACCCTTAGCCCTTCTTGCATTAATCACTTTACGACCACTACTTGTTTTCATTCTAGCTCTAAAGCCATGTGTTCTGCTTCGTGGAGTATTGTGCGGTTGATATGTTCTTTTCATAATATACCTCTCATTTATAAAGTAAAACTTTTATTATACCAAAGATTTTAATCAATCCCTCGGATAACGCAAAACAATGCGACCCTTATCAAGACTATAAGGGGTAAGCTCTATTTGGACATTATCGCCGGGTAGAATCTTAATATTGTGCATACGCATCTTACCAGAAATATGGCATAGCACCACATGTCCATTTTGCAACTCTACCCTAAACGTCGTGCTAGGCAATGCCTCTATAACCTTACCGTCAACCTTTATCACATCATCTTTTGACATTTACAGCTCCGTTAAAATCACAGCTCTCCCGCCCACTATGGCAACCGTGTGCTCATGGTGGGAAGTATTCAATCCATCCTCACTAACAACCGACCATTTATCATCTAAAATATTGGAATTACTACTTTTTTGACACACCATAGGCTCAAGGCAAAATACCATACCCTCCTTTACCTTTGGTCCGCTAATTTTCACACCATCCTCTAGGTAATTTGGGATATTTGGCTCTTCGTGCGGCTTTGTGCCGATTCCATGTCCACAGAAACTAAACAAAGGCACAAATCCCATGCCCTCTATATTCTCCTGCAAAAGAGAACTAATCTCCTTAAACCTCATACCTGTCTTTATGGAATCTATCACATTCATAAGCGTTCTATAAGAGCAGTCCATAAGTCTGCTATCAGATTCGCTAACGCTACCTATGCCAATCGTGATGGCACCATCGCCATAATAATTCTGATATTTCGTGCCAATATCAATGCCTAGTATATCCCCGCTTTTTAGCCGATAGTCGCTAGGTATGCCATGAATGACGACTTGATTGACAGAAAGACAAGCAGAGTTTGGGAATCCATAAAGACCCTTAAAGCTAGGAGTAGCACCAAGAGATAAGATTCTATCCTCTATAGCCTTATCTAACTCTAGCAAACTCATACCCTCTGTGGCGATGGTCCTAGCATAATCAAGCGTATTTGCCACAATATTACCTGCCTTAGAGAGTAGCTCTATTTCTTTTTTATTTCGTATTGCAATGCTCATGCTAGATTCCTACTGCACTCAAGGTTTTATATTTACTTGTGTAAAGCTGTGCCTCAATCTTTCTCATCGTATCAATGGCTACCTGCACGACAATAAGCACAGATGTCCCACCAAATACAAAATGCACCCCCATGCCCTTTAGTAATAACCAAGGCACTGTAGAAATAATAGCAAGATACATAGACCCCCAAAATGTCAAATGCCCTGCTACTTTATTGAGATAATTCGCAGTATTCTCACCAGGTCTAAGACCTGGGATATAGCCATTTTGACGCTTGAGATTATCTGATATATCCTTTGAGTTAAAAACAATGGAGGAATAAAAATACGCAAAGAAAATAATAAACACAAACATTAGGACATTATAGAGATATGAAGCTGGGTTAATATAATCACCAATCTTTGCCCATATAGAATCTGGCGAAGCCTGCTGGAGTATAGTCGATGGGAAAACTAGTAGGGCAGAGGCAAAAATAGGAGGAATAACGCCGCTAAGATTTATCTTAATGGGAATGTAATTCATAATTCTCTTATTTTGATTCTGCATAATAACCTTACGTGCGTAAGATATAGGAATGCGGCGCTCTGCCAACTCCACGTAAATAATAGCAAACACAGTAAGCAAAATCACTGCAAACACAATCAAAAGCTGGAATATACTCTTATCATTCTCACTCACAGCGGAAAACTCTGCTGCTATGGCATGTGGGATTCCAGACACAATACCTGCAAAGATAATAAGACTAATGCCATTACCCACGCCTCTTTGAGTTATCTGCTCCCCTATCCACATGATAAGCATCGTGCCTGTTAGCATAGAGAATACCGCTATGGTTACAAATAATGTCATATTGCTTATCATAATGGCATCGCCATTGCCTATACTATTTAATCCATAAGACACACTAATAGCCTGTATCACGGTGATTAAAATCGTTAGGTATCTAACAATCTGCATATACTGCTGCATACCATCACGTTCCTTTTTCATCTTGCCTATATTGGCAAATGTAGCAGATAAAAGCTCCATGATAATAGACGCGGTAATGTATGGCATAATGCCTAGCGATATGATACTAACCCTTTCTAGTGCGTTTCCACTAAACATATTAAAAAGACCTAGTGCATTACTAGCATTATGAGTTAATAGCTCTTTGATGACATTAGCATCTACGCCCGGCACCGGGACATAAGATAGCATTCTGTATGCAAATAGGAAAAGTAAGGTAATTAATATTTTATTTAAGACACTTCTATTCATTAAGCAAGACCAGTAACAACAACTCTTTCATCATTAATTTTAGATTTCAAATCTCTAGCACCCGCACCGATTAGCTTTACTTTTTTAGCACTCTTTGGAATGCGATATATCTCTGCGATAGTCTCCATTGTTATGGAATCTAGATTCTTTATTTTTGTCTGTTTCTCGACATTAAAGACAAAAGGTTTCACCACTTTAGAGTTAAAACCAAATTTAGGAAGCCTTCTCTGTAGTGGCTGCTGACCACCCTCAAAGCCTCTCTTAGCATTATAGCCACTCCTAGCAGTCTGCCCCTTGCCACCTCGTGTAGAGGTTTTGCCCATGCCTGAACCTTGCCCTCTACCTACACGTTTAATCTTTTTGGTGCTATTCTTTGCTGGTTTAATTTTATCTAGCATAACATTCTCCTAAATAATTTATGCCTTGATTCTCTTTAAGGCATCGATAGTTGCTCTAACGACATTGTAGGGATTATTTGAACCAAGCGACTTGGTAAGAATATCTTTCACACCAGCTAATTCAAGCACAGGACGCACACTACCACCTGCGATAACACCCGTTCCCTCACTCGCTGGTTTTAGCAAGATTCTACTAGCATTATATTTATGCTCTATATCGTGTGCTATGGTAGTCCCCATAATATTTACTTTCACTACATTCTTGAAAGCATCATCGATTGCCTTACGAATGGCATCTGGCACTTCCTTAGCTTTTCCTAGACCAAAGCCCACAAGTCCGTTACGATTCCCAATGACGACTAACGCATTGAATCTAAATCGCCTACCGCCTTTTACGACTTTGGTTACACGACCAATATTAACAACCACTTCGCTAAATTCTTCCTTGTTGATTTCCATACATTCTCCCTACAATTTTATACCAACACTTCGGATTCCATCTGCAAAAGCTGCCACGACACCATGATACAAATAGCCATTTCTGTCAAACAAAATATTCTCGATGCCCTTTTGCTTTAAAGTAGTGGCAAATTCCTGTCCTACTTTCTCGGCGTCTGCCTTGTTGTTTCCAAGACCCATTTTCCTACTATTAATGGCTGCCAATGTATTACCAGCACAATCATCAATAGCCTGTGCATAAAAATACTTATTTGACTTAAAAATGCTAACTCTAGGTCTAGTCGCACTTCCAAGCCCACACTTAGCCTTCACACGCATTTTACGTTTTAATCGCAATGATTTTCTTTTCTCTAATACTTTATCATTCATCTCAATAACCTACTTTTTAGAAGTTTTACCAGCTTTTCTAATAATGACTTCATCGCTATATTTCACACCCTTGCCCTTGTATGGCTCAGGTGGTCTAAAAGAGCGGATTTCTGCAGCAACCTGCCCTACCTGTTGTTTATCGCTACCTTTAATCGTTACTAGATTTCTCTCGACAGAAATATTGATTCCTTTTGGAATCTCATATTTCACAGGGTGAGAGAATCCAAGTGCTAACTCAAGCACATTTCCAGATACACTTGCTTTGTAACCCACGCCATTAATCTCTAATGTTTTGCTAAAGCCCTGAGTTAATCCTACGACAATATTATTTGCCAATGCCCTATATGTCCCCCAAAATGCTCTTGATTCTGCGGTATCGCCAAGCTTTGAGAAAACAAGCTGATTATTATCAAGGCTTATACCAACTCTACCAAATGTGTCAAGCTCAAAGGAATCTTTATCCTTTTTAAAGCTAATTTTGCCATCATTAATCTCCACATTAAGACCATTTGGGATAATGATGGGCTTCTTACCAATCCTAGACATCTGCAACTCCTACCAAATGCTACAAAGGGCTTCGCCACCCACATTTTGCTTATAGGCTTCATAGTTTGAGATGACGCCTTTACTTGTGCTAACAACCAATACGCCATAGCCATTCTTGAATCTCTTTAACTCGCTAGAGGCTTTATAGACCCTTCTACCCGGCTTACTTATCCTAACTAGCTCATTGATGGCTGGGATTCCAGAATCATCATAGGCTAACTGAACAGAAATCGACTTTTTGCCATTCTCATCTTGCACTGCATAGTCTTTAATGAACTCATGCTTTTTAAAAACCTCTAAAATGCTAACTACTATCTTTGCATAATACAGCTCTGTATTATCCTTTCGTCTCATCGAGGCATTTCGTATCCGAGTTATAGAATCTGCAATAATATCATTCGTCATATATCAATCCTCTACCAACTAGCTTTTCTTAATCCGGGTATCAAGCCCTCGCTACCCATCTTCCTTAGGCAAACTCTACATAACGCAAAATCTCTATAAACAGAATGCGGTCTGCCGCACACCTGACATCTTGTATATTTGCGGACAGAGAACTTAGCTTTTCTAGCTGCCTTTGCTATCATAGATTTTTTAGCCACGATTATCTCCCTTTAGAAAATGGTAAGCCGAGTAATTCTAATAATCTAAATGCTTCCTTATCGCTATTTGTGCTTGTAACAATTGCTACATTTAGTCCATGAGTTACCATAATATCATCATATACTACTTCTGGAAACATTAGCTGCTCACTCAAGCCAAAGCTATAATTGCCTCTGCCATCAAAGCCATTCCTAGAAACACCCCTAAAGTCTTTCACCCTAGGCAATGCTATAACGATTAGCTTCTCTAAAAAGTTATACATCATATTATTTCTAAGAGTTACTTTGACACCCATAGGCATACCCTCGCGAATCTTAAACCCAGCGACAGATTTCTTTGCCTTAGTAATAATTGCTTTCTGCCCCGTGATTAATGCGATTGTATCGGCTATGTTTTGCATAACTTTTGCCTCTTTTGCATAATCACCTGCACCAACACTTACAACAATTTTCTCTAGCTTTGGTATCAAATGCACATTTTTAATGTCAAGGTCAGTCCTCAACTGCTCTTTTATCTCTTTATTATAACGCTCTTTTAACGCATACATACAAATCTCCAATTAGGACTTTTTCACATTCGAAATGTCGATAGGCATTTCCTTGCTAATAAAGCCGCCTCTATTATTTTCCTCGCTAGGCTTGATTGCTTTCTTAACGACATTGCAATCTTTCACGATAATCTTTCTAGTCTTTGGAAATACTGCAAGGACTTCCCCGCTCTTACCCTTATCATCACCTGTGATAATTATTACATTATCGCCTTTTTTTATCTTTAACTTTACCTTAGCCATTATAGAACCTCCGGTGCCAAAGATATTATTTTCATAAAGTTAGCATATCTAACTTCCCTACTAACAGGACCAAAGATTCTCGTGCCAATAGGCTCTTTTTTCGCGTCTAAAAGCACGACAGCATTATCGTCAAAACGGACAAGTGTGCCATTATCTCTGTGAATCTCTTTTTTAGTCCTAACGACTACCGCCTTAATAACCTGTCCTTTTTTAACCTTACCATTTGGTATTGCCTTTTTGACAGATACGACTATGACATCTCCCACACTTGCATACATTCTATGACTACCACCAAGAACCTTTATGCACATTACCTCTTTTGCGCCACTATTATCAGCGACATTTAATCTAGTGAAACTCTGTATCATTCAGAAACTCCGCTAACCAAAATATCTTTTAATTCAAAAGATTTGCGTTTAGAAATCGGTCGGCACTCAATCGCGGATACAACATCACCAACCTTACTTTTGTTGCTCTCATCATGCACGATATATTTTTTAAATTTCTTAACAATCTTTCGATACTTAGGGTGCAACACCTTTCTTTCCACAAGCACAACCGCACTCTTATCTCCTGCTATGCTAACTACCTTTCCTTGAATAAGTCTTTTGTGAGATGAAATTTCGCTCATTTGGAATCCTTATCATTTTTCTTTTTAGTTATAGCAGTAGAGATTCTTGCAATGTCTTTACGCGTTGAGGAAATTTGACTTGTTTTAGTTACTTGATTGTGTCTTAGCTGCACTCTCAAGGCGAACAATTCACTCTTTTTCTCTTTCAATAAAGCCTGCAATTCATTTAAATCTTTATCTTTCAATTCAGTAAATTTCATTTTCATCCTCACTCGTTACAATCTTAGTTTTAAAAGGTAATTTGCTTTGAGCTAGGGCGAAAGCCTCTCTTGCAGTTGCAGAATCTATACCTATCATTTCATAGATGATTCTACCCGGCTTAATATTCATTACCCATTTTTCCACACTTCCCTTACCTTTACCCATTCTAACCTCTAGTGGTTTAGCAGTCAGCGGTTTATCAGGGAACACGCGAATCCATACCTTACCAGCCCTTTTAATATGTCTAGTCATGGCAATCCTAGCAGATTCTATTTGTCTGGAATCTATCCTGCCATGCTCTAGGGCTTTAATGCCGATATTTCCAAATGCTAGGGTGTTTCCACGAAAGGACTTGCCTCTGTTTCTACCCTTCATTTGCTTTCTGTATTTTGTTCTTTTTGGCATTAACATAGCTTATCTCCTCTTGCCTCTAGGACGAGATTCTCTTGAACCATCTGTGGCACGAATGCCTCGTTGTAAAATCTCGCCTTTAAATATCCAAACTTTAACACCTATGATTCCATAAGTTGTAGAAGCTTCTGCAAAACCATAATCTATTTTGGCTCTGAGTGTATGAAGAGGAACTCTACCCTCCATATACCACTCTGTCCTTGCCATTTCCGCCCCTGCTAATCTACCAGAGACTTTTATCTTAATCCCTTTTGCCTCAGACTTCATAGCAGCCTGCATAACCTTTTTCATCGCACGTCTAAATGCAACTCTTCTCTCAAGCTGCACCGCAACGCTCTCGGCAGCTAATTGTGCGTTTGAATGATGTCTTTTTACCTCTTTAATATTAATAGAAACATCTTTATGGACTAGCTTACAAAGGCTCTCTTTGATTTTCTCAATATCTGCACCTTTTTTGCCTATTATTAATCCCGGCTTTGCTGCTACGACCGTAATACGAAGTTTATTTGCAATTCGCTCTATGATAATCTCACTAACACTAGCATAATAAAGTTCTTTTTTTAGAAACTTCCTTATAGTGTAATCCTCGCCAATTCGGCTAGGTGTATTACGTGTATCTGGAAACCATCTGGAAATCCAATTTCTATTGATTCCAAGTCTAAGACCTATCGGATTAACTTTTTGACCCATTATTTAACCTCGCTCCCATTATCAACAACCTTTTTCTTTTTATCAACGCTACTAGCATTACGCACCTCCACATAAACATGCGACATAGGCTTTCTAATAGGAGTAGCCCTACCTCTAGCCCTAGGTCTAATACGTCTTAGCACAGGACCGCCATCAACTCTACATGAAACCACTTTTAGATTAGTCGCGTCCATGCCAGAATTAGCAATAGCAGACGCAAGTGTCTTGTAGATTATCCTCGCAGCTTTGTTTGGAGTAAATTCCAAACTCGCTAAAGCCAACTCGGCACTCATGCCCTGCACCTGCCTAGCAATCAATCTAGCTTTGGTAGGCGATAATCTAACATACCTAGCCCTAGAGATAGAACTATCAAAATCAATACTTCTTTTGCTCATCAGCCTCTTCTCCAATATCCATTACTTACCAATCTTCTTTTGAACGCTACCCTTATGCCCCTTGAATGTCCGCGTAGGGGAAAACTCGCCTAGCTTATAGCCGACATGATTCTCAGTGATATAAACAGGTATAAAAGTCTTGCCATTATGAACATTAAATGTAAGCCCTATCATATCAGGTAGAATCGTGCTTCTCCTAGACCATGTTTTAATAGGTTTGTTGTCCTTGCTACTCTTAGCTTTTAAGACTTTCTTATGCAAAGATTCATCTATAAATGGACCCTTCTTTGTAGATCTAGCCATTCTTAATCCTTACTTCTTTCTCTTAGAGATAATTAGCTTATCGCTTAACTTCTTACGTCTAGTTTTGTAACCCTTAGCTGGAGTCCCCCAAGGTGAAACAGGGTGTCCGCTAGAGCCTGTTTTACCCTCACCACCACCATGCGGGTGATCAACTGGGTTCATCGCACTACCTCTAGTCTGCGGTCTTATACCTCTGTATCGATTGCGACCCGCCTTACCTATGGATATGTTTGCAAAATCCTCATTTCCAACCGTGCCTATGGTAGCCATACATTCCTCTAAAATGTATCGCATTTCTCCACTTGGCATTCTTAGTATGGTGTATTTTCCTTCTCTACCCATAATTTGTGCGTATGCACCAGCACTTCTAGCGATTGCACCACCTGCCTTTGGATTCATCTCTACATTATGGACAATCGTCCCTATTGGAATATTTTTTAGCTTCATAGCAAAGCCATTTTTCACATCAAGACCACCCTCAGCAGAAATTACAACATCACCAATACCCAAACCACTAGGCAAGATAATATATCTTTTTTCACCGTCTTTGTAGGTTACAAGTGCAATGCGACAATTTCTATACGGGTCATACTCGATAGCACTAACTTTGCCCTCGATATTAAACTTATTGCGTTTGAAGTCTATGATTCTATAAAGTTTCTTAACCCCGCCGCCTTTATGCCTACTTGTGATTCTGCCTCTATTGTTTCTACCAGCGGTTGTAGGTAGTTTGATTAGTAGTTTTCTAACGCTAGGCTTGGCAGTAATATCGCTAGAGCTAAGAGTAGTCATAAACCTCCTGCTAGGCGTATATGGTTTATAGGTTTTTATTGCCATATAAATTCTCCTTCTATCCTAAACATTAAAAGCATTTACATCAGCACCCTCAGGCACTTTGATATAAAACTTCTTAAAATCTGCTCTCTTGCCAACTCTACCCCTAAAACGTTTTGTCTTGCCACTTTGCCTCATGGAATTAATGCTTAAAGGAGTAAAACCAAAATATTCTTTAGATATTTGTTTAAGTTTATTTTTTGTCATACGAGTAGAGGTCTGCAAGACGATAACGCCTTTTTCCCTTAGTCCAAGAGATTTTTCAGTATATAGAATCATCTTTATATCAGAAATATCCGCCATCTTATCCCCTTTTCACTATCTCTTCAAACACTTCTCTCTCTATCACGACACTTCTAAATGTCGAGACAAGATAGGCATTTAACTCATCTGCATCGGACAGATAACATTTTCTTAGATTCCTAAAAGATAGAAATGTTTTCTCATCGCTTAGGCTTGTTACAAACAACACGCTTTTAGCACCAATCTTTTGGAATTTACTAAAAGCATCTTTTGTCTTACCACTTTCGACTTTTATGGAATCTACTACAAAAAGCGCATTCTCCTGTGCCTTTTGCTTGAGTGCAAATTCTAGGGCTAGTCTTCGTTGCTTCTTATTGACCTTGAGAATGTAGTTTTTATTGTTGCTAGGACCATGACTAACACCACCGCCTACAAACACAGGAGAAGTAATGCTACCCGCTCTGGCTCTACCACCACCTTTTTGAGACCATGGCTTTTTACCGCCACCGCTTACAAGACCTCGTGTTTTTACATGTGCCCCATTCGCCCTAATACTAGATAGATAGGACTTTACGTATAAATATAGATTGTGTTCATTGATTTCATCATATCTGCTAGGTAAGTCTAGCTCACCGCTACGTGCAAAATTTTCGTCTAATACAATAGCCTTACTCATCATAAAATCCTATCTATAAACAAAAAAGTCTGCCACAAGCGCCATTCGCACCTGCCACAGAACCCTTCACTGCAATAATGCCACTTTGAGAATCAAAGGAAATAACCTCTGATTTGACACTTACAAACTCATTTCCATAATGCCCAGCCATTTTCTTACCGGGCTGCACCCTGCCTGGCCACTCTCTATTTCCTATAGAACCTAGTCGCCTATGGAATCTACTACCATGCGCGGCAGGACCACCTGCGAAATTCCATCGCTTCATAGCACCACTAAAGCCACGTCCCTTAGTCTTAAAACGAAGTTTCACTTTTTTATTAGGAGTAAGAACAGAGTAATCGAGACCCTCTAGGCTACCATTTCCAATATCAAGCATACAGAAAGTGTTATATTCTTTGCTTAGATTATATTTTTTCTGATTCCCAGCTATCGCTTTATTACTTCTCTTGCCACTCGGATAGGATACAAGAGCCTTTCCATTCTCTCCTACGCTACAAACCTTCGTATTAACTAGCTTTAGCAATGTAACCGCAACGCTAGGGGCAGATAGCGTCCTACTCATGCCAACCTTTTGAACTATAAATTCCATAACCAATCACACCTAAATATTTATTTATCCATAGACATTACTTCTACATCGACTTCTGGTGCTAAGTCAAGATTCATTAAACCATCTACGGTTTCACCCGTAGCGGAAGTGATGTCGATGATTCTGCTATGTATTCTTATCTCAAACTGCTCTCTAGAATCCTTATTAACATGAGGCGAACGTAACACAGTGTATCGTCTCTTTCTAGTAGGAAGAGGAATCGGTCCCACAATCTCAGAACCTGTCCTCTTAACAGCATTGACTATTGCAGCTATCGACCTATCAAGCACCCTGTGGTCATAAGCTTTCAGTTTTAGTCTAATTTTTTGCATAAAATTCCCTTAACTCAAAAAACACAAATTGTTATTATAACGCAAAAAAGAGAGTAAGTCAAGAAAGTAGGCTATCTGTTGCTTAAATTCTAGTCTGTGTTACTAAAAATACTCATCAAATCATTACCAAGTCCCCCCTCTATAATAGCTTTTTTTAATGAAAATAAATCTTTTTCTTTTGTCCTTAAAGCAGATATGACTAAGCGATTTTTTAATGCTGCTAAATCCTTGCTATTTAGCTTGTCTGCCTTTGTGTAGATTTGTATAATATTGCAGTCTGCCCTCTTGCATTGATGTAGAAATGCAGAAATATTAGAATCCATATCAAGATTTATATGTCTAGAATCTATGAGATGACAAAATAACTTGATACTACTACGATGCGCTATAAACTCGCTTAGATTCCTATCCCACTCCCGCTTTGTGCCTTTATCTACCTTTGCATAGCCAAAGCCTGGAAAATCAATTAGCACAAGTGGAATATCTAGGATTTTTTCATCGCTTTTAAGTCTAAAGGTCGCACTAAAGAAATTAATCAATCTAGTCTTCCCTGGTGTGCTTGAACTTTTTGCTAGCTTTGTGCCAAGTAAAAGATTGATTAAAGAGCTCTTGCCTACATTGCTTCGACCAAGCATGGCTATCTCGGTGCATTGCGGTGGAATTGCCTGAGATATATGACTAATGGATTTGATAAACGATGGATTTATTGTATTTATCTGCATGCTAGATTCCATTTTTATGTTGGATTCTAGCGAAAACTAGGAAGTCTTTACGATGTCTTAGTATATGCTTAAACATTTTTCTTTATAATCTAGTGCATGTTTGATAAGGAGAGATTATGAATGTTACCAAGATACTGCTAGATTTCATTAGAAGTGAAACCTTCGGGGGGATTTTCCTTGCCATTAGCACCGCACTTGCCCTCATCGTGGCAAACTCGGCTTTGGGGGATTTATATAGAGATTTTTTTCATCTAAATTTTGGTTTTAGTCTAGGCGAGTATTTTGTCGGCATGTCTTTGCATCACTGGATAAATGATGTATTGATGTCGTTTTTCTTTCTCCTAGTGGGTCTTGAGATAAAACGTGAAATGCTCTTTGGAGAATTAAACTCATTCTCAAAGTCGGCATTCCCCGCCATTGCAGCACTAGGTGGCATGATAGTGCCAGGGTTAATATATTATGTGCTAAACATGGGGACTGCCTCTAGCCATGGCTTTGGAATCCCAATGGCAACAGATATTGCTTTCGCTCTAGGCGTTATGCTCATGCTAGGCAAACGCGTCCCTATAGCGTTGAAAGTTTTTTTGGTTACACTAGCTGTAGTCGATGATTTGGGGGCTATCGTGGTGATTGCCCTATTTTATGGCGGAGATATTAGTGCCTCTTATATGTTAGCCTCTGGCATTGTCATCGCATTGCTTATTGTGTGTAATTATCTTGGTATCAAGCAATTAAAAGTCTATCTTGCACTTGGAGTGCTGCTATGGTTTTTTGTGCATGCAAGTGGGATTCACGCTACCATATCGGCGGTGATTCTGGCATTTTGCATTCCTGTGAGGGCAAAGCAGAATTTTAGCTCCTTTGGTGAGAAAATAAAACTTTGGAGTAAGAGGGCAAAGCATAAACAACAAGATGATTGCATACTCCTAGATACTCATAGTGTCGAGTTTATACATGAGATTCATCAAAATATTATTGATACACAGAATCCACTTTTGCGACTAGAGCATTTTTTGCATCCATGGAGTGCATATTTTATCATGCCACTTTTTGCCTTTGCAAATGCTGGCGTTAGCATTGGCAGTCAATTTGATTTTAGCATTGACCATATATTTTTGGGAGTTTTCCTAGGTCTTGTAGTCGGCAAACCTGTCGGAATCTTCCTTGCTACATTCCTGTGTGAAAAGCTAGGAGTAGCAAAGCGACCCGATGGAATCTCATGGGCTAGTATCATCGGCGCAGGAATGCTGGCGGGTATCGGCTTTACCATGTCGCTATTTGTCTCACAACTAGCCTTTGACACAGAGGCGGCAAAAGAGCTATCAAAGATAACCATACTCATAGCCTCGCTATCATCATGTATCATAGGCGTGATATTCTTATTGATTTTTGGTAGCAAGAGTAGGGATAATGGATAAATCTGGATAGCCAAATGTGCCTATGGCGCCAAACTCGTCAATCTCAAACTCTACATAGTTCGCATCTCTAATATTCTTCTGACTATATCTTTGTGAGAGAAAAGTTAAAGTCTGATTGCTAGAACCACGAAGCTGCAATGTGGTATCTCTCAAAGATTCCTCATAGCGACCCGAGATTAGCACATCAATATCGCGAAATATAGAATCTTTTTTCATGGCTACAAGCTCATCTATCTCATAGCCACTATAACAGATGATTCCTAAATCCATTGCCCTAATGCCGCTAACTAACGCACTCAAAGATTCATATTGATAAAATGGTTCGCCACCTAGTATTGTTACCGCAGAAATTGGCTTTTCACTTTTTCTTTGTATCTCTATCTGTCCTAAAATATCATCGATACTTATTTCATATCCGCCATGAAAGTCCCATGTATCCTGATTCCAGCAGCCCTTGCAGTGCAGAGGACAGCCCTGCGTCCATATCACAAAGCATGGCTCAAAACCATATATCAAAGAGTATGTCTTTATATTTGCCACTCTCATATTCATGGCTAACACTCTTAGGAATATCGCACGCAGACAAGCTGGATTTTATTATCCATTACTACTTCCTTGACTTTATAGCCCTGCTTTTTTGCCTTCTCTATTAGCTGCTGTTTTTTCTCCTCTCGCAATTTGCGAAGCCTCTCTTCCTCTGCTGCTCTTTGCTCCTCCTCTATCCTCTCTAGCTTTTGCTTGTATTGTTGTTTGTAAATATCCTCGATTTTATTTATAATTTCTCTCTGATTTATATAGTCTTCATGTGTAACCACATAGCTTTCTCCAGATTTCTGATATGTGATTCCATAAGATGAAATATAAATATTGCTACCTTGCTGATTGTATTGCAAGGCACATTGCCTCAAGGCTTCAATAAGACATTCTGTATCTAAAATAGGTGTATTTGTGGTTACTCTATAACTCATAAGCTATCCTTTATTTTGTATTTTTATCGTATTTTGCTGTGATACTTTCTGATAGTATTCATCAGTTTTCTTGCCACTTTTTATCTCAGCGATGCCCTCTAGCAGTGTCTCTACCTCGCTTATACATGCTTCACCCTTGATTCCATCTGTCTTTACATCTAGGCTTGAATCCTCATTAATGGTAATTACAATCTTTTCTTCTCTCATAGCTTTTCCTTTACTCTAACACTTATAACTGCATCTAACCTCTGTGCCTCTAGCTCTGCACTATCTGCTTCCTCAAAATACATTATCTCTATGTGGCATCCATTTTCACCATCCTTTAATATGCCGCTACGTGGGCGATTTTGCTTTGGTATTGCTATTTTTGGTCGCTCTATACTATTACCTGCTAAGAGATATTCTCCTAGGGAGGAGTTTTCATTACTTGCCTTGTAGCGAAATGTAGTGTAGTGTTCCTTATACTCTTTTTGTAGCGATGATAATCTACTCTCGTTTCTTGAAATATCCTCCTCTAGATTCTCTGCTCTTTTTTGTAGATTCTCAATCTCTGTTCTGTGATGTTTTATCTCTTTCTCTGTCTTTCTCTTTAGTTCATTTTCCTTTCTTTCCTCTGATTCTTTTTTGGCATAAATGTCTTTTTGTTTATTTTTTGAATCTCTTAGGGAATCTTCTAATTTCTTGATTTGGTCTTGTAAATTATTTTTGTGTTTCTGCCATTCATTATGTGCCTTTGCCTCGTCTAGTATTTGATCAACATCTCTATCATGCTTTGCAATTTTCTTAATGCACTCCTGCAAATCGCCATATATATTTTCTATAGACTGAATGCTTAGAATCTCTGCCTCATAGATACTATGATTTTTTAATGATTCTAATAGCTCTGTGTCCCTATCAAGACTGGCTATCATCTCTTGTAGCTTATTTTTTAACTCATTAAGAGATACGTTTTTACCTAAAAACATTTGCTTAAATCTTCCTAAAGCATCACCCAATGCCCTAAAAAAACTTAGCTCCCCTTGCTTATTTTCTATTTTATCAATAGATTTCAATGCGCCCTCTATTTGCACCCTTAAAGACTTTTTTGTATCTTCCCATTCCTCATAAAGCAATGAGAGTTTGCAATCATCTGGCGTATAAAAAGGTATTACAACCCACTCATAATTTATATTGCAGGTATATGGGAATCTGCTATCTTTAATATCTGAAAAGTTAATCTCAAAGCCCTCAAAGTCATCTTTATGTTTAAATTCTCTTAGCGATACTCTATATTTTGCCTCTTCTACTTGTGTGATAATTATTTCGTTAGAAGCATGATTTAAAATAGATTCCCAAAGCACTATGGTTTTCCCCTCTAAGTCTCCCTTGCGTTTTTGTGATATGAATCTATGTGAGAGTGAATTATTCATATTTTGTATGTGATGTTGCAAAATCTCTTTTTGATTCTCATTTAGCATAATCATATAGGAATCTAGCATAAAGAAACTCTCAGAATCTCTTATGACACATTTATATGCAAAGTCATCATCTATAAAGCCGATGTCATAAGCATTTGCAAGTGCTAGAATGTTATCTGTGTTAAAACCATTAGAAAATATTAGATTATTTTCATTAAAAATATATGAGCTTCCATACTCACTTAATCCATGAGATGAAAGCATTCCTTGGCAGTATCGCATATCAAAGCCATTATTGTATGGTGCCAAAAAATCCTCTTGATGATTTTTTGTAACTTCCATAGGATTGCTGTGAATATATTCCTGCACTGCTTCATTCCAAAACCGAAAACAGAAATAATGGAAAAATTCCTCGCATTGCTTAGAGTCAAGATTGAATAAAACATGAGATGAATGCTCTAAGGAATCAAAACTCGTGCTATAAAAGATTCCATTAAATGTATCATTATCCCTAGTTATTATAAAACTGCCATGCACAGATTCCGCTGTACGTATAAGTGTGCGACCAAAGAATTTATCATCAATGCCGCTAATATTTTCTAGCAGAAAGTAGATTCTACACTTGTCTCTTTTAGCAAATAATCGCTCTATTAGTTCCCTATCCACATTATCAAGGCTTTTTGTATAAACACATATACTCTGCGCTTTAGAATCTAAAAACGTTAAAATATCCCCTAGCTTAGATTCTGATACTCTATCTACACTAAGCTTTTCAAAGAAGTTTTCCACTATTTCATGCTCATAGGAAATACTTCTATTACGATTAATTGGCTGTATTTCTGTCAAACTCATCTTTTTCCTTTAGTAGAAAATCTTTTAAGTCATTTGGCATAGAATCCATATCTTTTAGCAGTGTAAAAGTGGCGCCGTATGCATTTGCTTTTGCATCTTTTGTGTAGTAATCGCAAAATGGTTTTAGAAAATCGCTCTGAGAGCATGTCCATACGACATATTTATCCATGTCTTTGTAATGCAAGAGAATATATCTATCATGTGGGAGTTTATTTCTCTCAAAGTAAATGTGTTTTGTTTCTGCAAAATGTAAATCTTGTTCTTTGGAATCGTGTTTTGAGGTGATAACAAGGCAGTTATCTACATTCTCACTTAGTGCCTCAAGAAAGCATTTTGTTCTGTGAATCTGATATTTATTTCTAACATATCTATCGATGAAAATGACTCTATACGCCTTTTTAGATGTCATCTTATCTACAATCTCTTGTAGGCTAATAATTTCATTATATTTTAGTGTGAATGTAGAGAAGTCCCCGCTCTCTGCTTTAATGGATACAGGCATAAGGTCTCTTGTAGCATAGCAATGCCAAAAGGCTGTTTTATTTGTTTCTTTTAGAGAATCTAATAATTCTGTATCATTAAAATCAATAGATTCTGAAAATACACTAAGAGATGTATCATAGAGATAATAATTTTTTCTACTATCATACTTGCTCTGCGTATGATATGACTCCTCTAAATCTTTAGTGAGACATTCATTTAGCCATTCTTTCGCACTCTCTAAATCTTTTGGCATGATTGGAATATTTTTATAAGTAATATTTAATCCTGCATTATTGTAATGAAGAGTTGCTCTAAACTTCCGCTTATCAGCTATCTGTGCTTTAAATACATCATTTACGCTAAATTGCTCCTCTGCTTTATACTCAATGCTATATATCTTCTTATCCGCATTCCACTCAGCACCAAGGAAGCTTTGCATTAAAGTTATAAAATCTTCTTGACTTAGAAAATATTTACCTTTGGAATCAAAAGCACTAAAACATTCTAGCTCTTCTTTGTCATTTGTAATTTGCAATTCTTTATTATAGAAATTAAGCGTGGCTTTTCGTTTGTATACTAAAGGTTGCCCGTTTTTTATCTCTTTAAATTTGCTATTTGCCTTTTGTAAAATAACTTGTTTTAATTCATTAGATACTATCATGCTAAGTGGCTTATTTAATGTAAAACTTGGAGAATCTAATAAGACATCATCATTCTTTCCCTCAACTAATCGCTCAATGTTTAAGATTCTATTTTTAAATACCATATCATCTATCACATATTTAATATGGTATTTACCACACTCATCTTTATACATCATGCCTTTTTTGGCACTCTCTCCCTTGCTGGTTAGCTTATGATACTCATCTATCACCCCTATCTCTTTAAGATAGGCTAACATTCGCTTATTTAAATCCGCATGAAAGCAGTTTGGATTCTCTAAGAATCTTGCAATGTCAGGACAGGCTGACTCTACCCCTAGCCAAAGATATATCACACCTTCTTTCATAGTAGAGATATACGATAGTGTAATATCCATTATTTCTCCTTAGTAGCTTTTAGCAGATTCTCTAACATATCATTTTCACAACGTCTAAAAAACCTAGCATCTCCTAGAATCACAAGTTGATATTTCGCACGAGTGATAGCGACATTAATGCGGTTTGGATTATCTAGAAATCCGACCTTATCTGTGCGAACCATAGATAGAAAAACAATATCTGCCTCCTGCCCTTGGAATCTATCTACCGTGCCTAGCTTGATTGGAATGGCTACGTCTCCCCTACCATGCCATATAAAATTCGAGCTTCTTTTGGATTTTGTTAGCTTTTGTAGCTTTTCTTCCAAAAGCATTCGTTGCCCTTGATAAAAGCTTAAAACTGCAATGCTCCATATCTGCCCTTGTGTATTATGAGGATTCTGCTCTGCAAAGGAGAGAAAAGATTTTAGCTCCTCCATTAACTTATCAGCTTCCCTCTCATTCCTGCCCCTGTAAGACCTTCCTGGTACATCTAGCCATACTGCACGTCTGTCATATCTCTTATAATCCCACTCTCTATTCTTTTTTAGATTTGCGCCATCTTGCAGGGCATTACCCCTGTAGAATTGCTCTCTGGGGAAATGCGAAATATATGGGTGCATACGATATTGATTCTTTAATATCACATGCCTACTTGCTAAATCCTCTTTTTTAAAGCCTTTTCTAATAGTATTAGACTTATCTGAGTATCTATCCTGCACACCGCATATTAGAGATTGAAGCACGGAGGGCTGGGCAATATTTGCTATCGTGCCAATCTTGTTTTTGATAATATGTATATTCTGACTTCTTGGCAGTAAAGCATTTATCTTGTTTATATAACTATTTCTATCATGTTTAGCATTATCAAAGAGTCTGCTTTCAAACTCTCTATTAAGCCTCCAGCATACCTCAGATGCCCATGAATTATCTTTAAAATATGTCTGCCATTTATCCTGCGCTTTGATGATATTATCATGTTGTTTATCGCTAGGTTGTGTGTAGTAGGTAAAGTTATACATCTGTCCAATAGCTCTAGGAGATGGATTAGATTCAAAGACAAAGACGCATTCTGGCATACTATCCCATACACTGCTATCTTCGCTATCAAAGAAAACCACATCATAAGAAAGTATGAACTCCAATTTGATATTTGTAGCATAACGACCCATGCCAAAATAACTATCCTTATCAGAATAATGACTCCTGTCATTCTGAAGATACTCTTTTGAATCTAAAATTCCAATACGCAATTTACTATTATTATCTTTCTCCCCTCTAGCCTTTATCTCTTCTTTTATATGATAAAAAATACCAGATGGAATGGCAAATGCCACTACAATATCCTTATTTGTAATATCCTTTACGTCTCCATATATTGTCCTATAGTTAAAGAGAAGCAGACATGCCCTCTGTAATGCTATGTCTAAAGTCTCATCTTTACCTATGGGTAGATTCGCTAAATTTGCCTCCATTAAGGAGCGTTCCACAAAGGGGGAGAGCTGCTTTGTATCCCCGATTAGAATCCACTTTTTAGCATACATTGCTGGCACTAGAAATTCCTGAAAGGTCGTCTTAGAGCATTCATCAATGATTAGATAATCAAACTCTGGAAACATAAATCGCGTTTTCTTTCTTTTTGATTTTTCATCATCTATTGGCTTAAAGCGGGGGTATTGCAAGATTCCAATCGTTGTGCCACATACAAGATTTGCTATATCAAGAAAGGAATCTAAACTCATGCCATCACTCTCACCAATACTATATTTCTCCATGAGTGAGCCATCAAAGTCTCTTTCTATCACATTCCCATCATCATCTATTTTGCCTAGTCTGTATTCTTTCACATCATCGCTAATTGCACCATCACTGCCTACACGAATGGGCAATATATTAAACCTCTCTATAAGCCCCCTTTGCTTTAATCTCTCTAGCACATTATCGATAGCTACATGTGTAGAGCCACAGAGTAGAATCCTCCTGCCACGTTTTACAATCTGACAGATAAGCTCCAAAATCGCCGTGGTCTTGCCACTGCCCGGAGGTCCCTCTAGGATTGCAAAGTCTTTAGTGGATAGTGCCTTTTGCACAAATTCCTTATGCTCTGGGCTACCATTTCCCTTTAGCTCCTCTATCTCATAGTCTATCTGTAAAGCAGGAGAATCCTGATGAAAAGATACTTGATTAAAATCACGAAAAAGATTGATAAAAACATGTTGTTCTTTTATGGGTCGCTCTATGAGAGTATCTATAGCAAAAAGCTGACATCTAAGCTGATAGGCATTTGGCTCTGTGATAATTTTAGTATTCTCTTTTGGCAGAACTAACCTACCCTTGCGTTTTAGCTCTATTAGATTCTCATCTTTGTCTTTAATATATACGCTACAAGTCCTTTCTTTACCATTTTCTAGCGTTACTTTAACATCCATCTCTGGCTCATAGAAATGCCGTAAAGAAGAATTGGCATCATCACTATCGCTATCATCTGCTATTAATCTTATGGTATAGCTTTTAGTTTGATATTCTCTTATCTCATATTCTATACCTCTATAATCTTTTGCAATCACAGATGATTTTTGCAAAATTGTTTTAGCATTTTTTATATATATCTTATTGTCATCATGAGATTCTATATCTATCTTTTCATTGTGGATTCTAAGAGTATCATAGCTATAATATTGCTTTGCCTCATGGGCGCTAAGGGCATTTTCTATCTGCCCATTAGGAGAGCTAATGTAGAAAATATCTCCTTGTATATGTATGCTATTTTCTGGCATTTTTGGAATCTGCACACAAACCTTAAGGGCTATATTATCTTTAGTTATGAATACATTAGAGGTTAATCCCACATTGCCATCTACTTCTATACGATTACTCTCTATGCTTTTTATATGAAATATTTTAGTGCTAAGGGAATCTTTTGTTTCAAATATGGCTTTATCACTATTAATATTTACAAAAGAGATTCCAGACTTTAGCCATTCATCAACGCTTTGCAGTCTAATATCATCACCGCTCCATGATGCTTTAATGACATGATTTAAGTCTATATCTGATTTTGGTATGAATCTATTATATGCAATGCACTCGGGTTCAATCTTTATCTTGTTAGAATTGCTTAATGTTATAATTAGCTTCTCATCAGAGTCTGGCAGGGCGGGGAAATTTTCTATTACATAATATTTCTGTAGCTCTGCGAAACATGCCTCATCAATAGATACAATGCTTTTAAACTCACATTTATATAGAGTTCCTCTCATAGTGATAGTGGCATTATAAATATCTGCCATCTCCCAACCTGCACTTACTTTTTGGTTTTTTACAGATTCTATTGCCTGTTGCAGATATTGCCTAAATGGTTTGATACCATGCTCGACAGATTCTATTTTCTGCTGTGCCTCTTGCATATTTTCTGATTCTGATAGATAACAATGTATCATTAGAACCTCATGAGATAAATGGATTCTGAAGGCTCTCTTGTGCTAATTTTGGAATGTCATCACTAGCATTAATACTTCCGTCATACTCCTCACTTGAGGCAAAAAGCGCTCTAGCCCTAGCCCATTTTCGCATACTTGTAATTACCTCCGACATAGTCTTGCTAATGGGATAGGTCTTCCCCAATGCCTTTAGAATATGAGAATCTTTTATCTCCTCTCCACAGCTATATGCCTGAAACAAAGCCTCCTTAATGCCCTCCTCAATCTCTGCACCAGAAAATCCACGAGAAGCCTCTGAGAGAGAATCTAAATCAAACTCGCTAGGCTCTCTTTTTACTTTCTTTAAATGCAGGGAAATAATCTCTTTTCTAGCATTAAAAGCAGGTAAATCCACAAAGAATATTTCATCAATGCGTCCCTTTCGCAATAGCTCTGGCGGCAACTGACTAATATTATTCGCTGTGGCTACGACAAACACGGGCTTTTTCTTATCTTGCATCCATGAGAGAAATGTCCCAAGCACCCTTGAAGTCGTCCCGCCATCGCTACTACTAGAGCTAGAGAGACCTGAGAATCCTTTCTCAATCTCATCTATCCATAATATGCAGGGTGAAAGGCTTTCGGCTATCTGCAATGCCTGTCTTATATTTGACTCACTCTCACCTACAATGCCGCCAAAGATTCTACCCATGTCTAGCTTGATAGTGGGGAATCCCCATTCATTGCCAACCGCCTTTGCACAAAGACTTTTCCCCGTGCCCGGAATGCCTAAAAATAATACGCCCTTTGGAATCTCTAATCCATACTCCCTAGCACGTCTAACAAAGCCCAGCCCTCTTTTCTTTAGCCAATCTTTTAGATTCTCAAGTCCCCCGACATCTGTTAATTTCTCACTATGATGATAATATTCCAAAAAGCCGCTATTTTTGATAATCCTCTCTTTCTCAGCGATGATGAATGATACTTCCTCTTGACGTGGATTATTATTACTATGCACCATGACACGCGAGAAAATTTTGCGAGCCTGCATGATAGTTAAACCAAGTGCGGAATCAATTAGCCTCTCATGAATGTAGCTATCATCATAAGGCACTTTATTATTCTTATACACCTGTTTTAATATAACCTCCAAGTCTCTCCTGCTAGGCAAGTCAAGGGTAATGATATGCGTATCTTTTTCTAGCTCTTTTGGTAGATTAGAAAAGGGCTGAGATAGGATAATAGACCCTTCTTTCTTACTCCTTGCAATATTGCGAAAGATTCTAACAATCTGGGGATTTTGCTCAAAAAATGGATAAAAATCCTCGATGATTAACAAGCAGTTATTAGCCTCCCTTTGATACCACTCAAGAAGACTGCTAGGCTCATCGCACTCCCTGCTCTCATCTCTTTTAAAAACCAATCTATCAGGGTGGAAACGTAGCAATCCCTCCCCTACATTCCATTTATAAAGCTCTACATTCTCCTGCCATTTTTCACCAACATACTCAAGCGCATGTATCACCATAGCATCAATTCTCTCAAACTCCGTGCTAATAATCTGAATAATCTGCTGCCCACAGACAATAATCTCTTGCAATTCTTTTTCTAACATTGCTATCTCCTAGCAGAAATGGTAACAAAAAAAAAAAAACAAAACAAGGGTAAAATAGCTCTATTATTATTGAATGAAAGTGTTGTATCTTGTGTGGAATTTGGATTCTTCACATGCGTTTAGAATCACGAATTTAAGTTATGTTGAGCGGAGCGAAACATCTACATTAGAATCTAGATTCTCTGTCATTCTTAATGAATATAAAGAATATAAATTCTGCAGAGATTCTTCGCTTCGCTCAGAATGACGAATAATATCATTTACAAATTTAAGTCTGTTGAGGGCGAATACCCTAAATATCTCTCATGTCATGTTGAGGGCGTAAGCCCAAAACATCTTTTTGGAATCTAGATTCTCTGTGTCATTCTGAGGTTTTGCCGAAGAATCTAGGTTTCACTCTTCATTAAATTTTGAAATATATTTCAAATTACGCCCAACATGATGGCTTTTTTCGTTCTAACGATATGATTCTAAGGGTTGAGTATTTGGAATCCCCTTTTACAAAAAATAACTTTAAAACTTCTTCTTATTAACATCACTCATAATCTCTCCGGCGATATTATCTACCGATTCGCTTATGCCTTGTGAGTGGTTGGCTATCCTTAGAGTATCTTGCGTTACTTTCTCTAGCTGCCCTACTGATTCATTGATTTGATTTACCCCTGCGGTTTGCTCTTTTATGGAATCTGCCATGTCATTTATGCCCTGTATTAGCATGTTAGCATTTGCCTCTATCTCACCTAGGCTTTTTTGTGTGCGTTCAGCTAGTTTTCTAACCTCATCGGCGACAACTGCAAAGCCACGTCCATGCTCCCCTGCTCTTGCGGCTTCTATCGCTGCATTGAGTGCTAGTAGATTTGTTTGGTCAGCTATGTCTCTAATGACTCCTAGAATCTCTTTTATATCCTCACTCTGCCTTACGACTTCAGAGGTTTTACTACTCATATTCTGCATAGATGAAGTAATCTGCTCTATGGCACTTGCAGTCTGCTCTAGGCTACTTGCCTGAATATTTGAGCCTTTCACTAGGTCATCTATTGCTTCTTTTAGATTCCCTGATTGCTGTTCTAGATTCCTAGCAAAAGTCGCAGAGGCATTTAGCATATTGCGTATCTCCTGCCCTAGTGCGTTTGTGGTAGTCTCTACCTTTCCGCTTGCATTTTCAATATTGGTTGTGAAATCAAGAGATAGATAGGAGTTAAATACTTTCTCAATCTTATTTAAATCACTACCGACTTTGCCTTGTAGAGAATCTAGCATCTTATTAAGTATATCTCGTAGCTCTAGCAGCTTTGGCGTATGCGGTGCATGTGTGATTCGCAGTGTCATATCACCATTCTCAATACTCTTTGCCACATTCATAGTTTGCTCGACTGCCAGTGCATCTTTGTCTAATCCCTGCTTTACCCTATCGCAGTTAATATTGATGATAGTAGCCATAGCGCCGATTTCATCTTGATAACGTGGTTTTAATAGTTTTGGTTGTTCTTTTACCTCGTAGTTTAAATAGCTAAAGAATTGTTGTAAATATTTTCCGATGTTTATGATTCTATTTGCTATGGAGTATTTAATATAAACAAAACACACAGCACATATTATAATAATAGATATTATCATCGCTATAATCACGATATTTCGTAATCCATAAACAGCACTAAACACAGAATCCTTAGGTGCAGCGACAATTGTCGTGAGATATACCCCGCTACCATTTCCAACCTCAAAGGAAGTAGGAGCGGCAAGTATACTTACTCCTCGTGAGTTTTGATACTCATAGATTCCACCACTTCTATTTTTGATACCTGCAAGGAGACTTGTAATATCAGAGCTAATAGCAGTATTTAATGGCTGTCCTTGAAACTTCTCATTATCATGAATAACAATAGTGCCATCCTCTGTGGTAAGGTATCGATAGTCATTCTCAAACACAGAGAAAATCTTATTTAAGAGGTCTTCTCTTTGCACATTGAGATTCAAAAACATACCCACAAAGCCCATAAATCTACCATCTGAATCCACTATCGGGAAGTTTATGGCAAATCCATACATATCCTGCCCACCGATATTTACGCGACGTGGAAGACCTATTGATGGTCTGTGAGTTTGCATAATATGCTGTGTACTATGGAGAGCAAAAAGTGAATTATCCGCCTGTTCTACGATTACACCACCATCGGCAGTTGGCTGTGTGTCTCTAAGAAGGATTAGCATATTGCCATCTGGAAGTCTATTTTTAGGGTCGACGATATTATCGCCATGATGATGTGGGTGGTCTTTTAGATATGCAAAGCCAAAAATAGCAAAAGAATTTGCATCTAGTGCTGCCTCAAGATTTGCTTTCATAACTTCCTGAGAACGTTTAATATTATGCTCCGTGCTACCTGTAAGCAACTGAGATATGCTAATAGAAGTAACTTTAGAAGCAAGATATGAGGCATCAAAGCCTATTTTTAACTCATTTGCTATACGATTGGAAGCATTAAATATAAGGTCTTTTGACTCACTTTCCTGAATCTTAGATGAAAGTCTAACTATTGTAGCGGTCAAAGCAGTCATACATATTAGTATGATAATGAAAAGACCTAAAATCACCTTTGTGCCAATACCTAAACGCGAATAAAAACCCATCTGTAATCCCTTTTTTATTATGAAAATAACTCGAAATTCTATCACATTTATCTTTTTAAGTTGCTTAATATATAACATTTTATATATTAAATTATGAAAACTTTGTAGGAATAATATTTTATTTTATCTCTTTAAATCTCATATTTTTCACAAATATTACGTGGATTTTTCATAAAATATATATGAAAAATTATAGTGTAAATATTTGTTAATATTCCAGACCTCTCAAAAAATAAGTTTATAACAATAAACACAATAATACGACAATCTAACAATTCATCACTTTTTATAAACATGCTTTGTTTTATAATAATGCTTTCAATTCCTTATATCATGGAAACCCTTTGAAACAAATATATATTAATCTAACAAAATATCTACAAATCTACGACCCAGGATATCTAAAACTACAATACGCCCTAAAGGCTATGGTAGCAATATCACTAAGCGCTCTTGTGCATTATCTCATATTTGGTCAGCAGGTATTAATATGGGCTACGATGACGCCTATGCAAGTCTTTTTTCTCAATGCTACGCTATCCCAGCAGGCAGATAGGAGACTTTACATGCTAGGCTTTGGCATTGGCTCAGCGCTTTCTGTGGCACTTTTTACTATCATCGCACAAAAGGCATTCTCTAGTCATGAGACAATAGATGTGCTATGGCTTGCCATACCCGTGCTACTTCTTACATTCATGGTAGGCATGTCTAGGGCATACTCTATTGATTCCTACCGTATGTTTGTGCCTGTGGTAACAAACTCTTTGGTGGCATGTATCTATGTGGATTCTGGATTATTCCTGCCACCTTGGGAATCCATGATAGTAGTCTTTAGCAGTGCTATGTTTGGCATAGTCATAGGATTTTTACTATTAAATACTGCGGGGAATTATGGCAAATATACGCAAGTCTATTTCCCCCTTGTGATAAATAATCTAAGCAATATGATGAAAAATATGGAATCAAAAAGAGATTTTAACCGCTATAAGAATCTTACTTTTTCCATGATTCATAATATCAAGCAAACTCTGCTAATCCGCACACAAAGCAATGATAGTTACATGGTAAAAAACATTCGCAGGGCAATATTTTATATCTATCGCATTGAGGATATTTACATGGTAGCAAATGTGCTTTACGAGCATCACATACATAGGAAATATCCAAAACTAATATCTGAGATTGTGTGGAATCTGAATATGCTAAGTAAGATTTTCATAGGCAGGATTCCTAGCATTAAAAGAGAGCAGGCAGATAGAATCTTATCTATGGATTTTGAGAGAAAGCAAGATATTTCTATGCAGAATATCATTAAGATTCTCTATTATAAATTCGAGAGTTTCTGTCGCATTAGTAAAGATTCTACCTCACTGCTAAACCCCCCGGATAAAAGGAGTCTAAAAAATATCATAAAGGCATTTGATATAAATAATCCCACATTTAGATTTGCCATTAAATATTCCCTTGCCATTGCCTTATCGCTAATCTTTGCCACTATGCTAAATATTAATAGGGGTATATGGATAAGCCTTGGCGTGATAAGTGTCGTGCGACCATTTATGGGGGGCATGCAGCATATTAGCAAGGAGTATTTCTTTAGTGCCGTGTTTGGAATCTGTGTAGGCATTATTATTAGCTTTTTCTCTAATGAGATAATGTTTTATTTGCTATTTGGCTTTATCGTGTTTTTAGTCGTGTATCTAAAGGCATTTCCTGTGTGGCTTTGGTCTGGCTTTATGATGTGCTTTTTTGTGATGATGTATTCTATTATTTATGAGAATTTCCTTGAATATGTGCTAGATAGGATTATAGACATAGGTCTTGGTGTGATTTTTGCGATATTTATTTTTAGAACAATCTTTCCTAGATTCTCATATCATAATCTAGTGCCACTGCTAAATAAGCAGCTAAATATGCTAGGCGAAATATCACAAAATCTCATAAACACAATGCAAAATAGTAACACAGACGCCCATGCCATGCAGATAAAATACGCCACACTATTGCATAATACAGACGAGCTACGAAAGACACTACAAGATTCTAAAAATGAAAAGGGTGGCAAATCTCATCAGATAGTCGTCTATGGTAATTTCCTCATGCAGACGCTAGAATTATTAAACCTAAAAATCAATGAGTTATATCACTCAGTAGAGAGCCTAGAGGATAAAGAGGGTTGTTTAGAAAACATGATGATTCTAAAAAATCGCTTTGATATGCTAGAGGCATTATTAAACAAGAAAGAATATAACTTTAGCACAAAGCTAAATCTAAGAGATGGTAACTCCCATTTCTCCCACATAGCCCTAGAAATCTTTGAGATTCAAAACAAGCTTTATAAGATTTTAGATGAGAGACATGTAAGTGCACCATAATCTCTAACCCAACCCGCTATTTTATCCCGTAGCACTATTAGATTCTCACTACCATTTGATAGTGCCTTTATGCAGTAGCCAATGGCATTTGGTAGCTCTGAGATTCCATACTTTATATCATCTTTTATCTCTTTTGCAAATTCATCTAAAGCACTTCTCAAATGCTCCTCATCTATCTCCCATATTATTATCACACTTAGGTAATGACTAGCGCCATTAAAGCTACACATAGAATCTAGATTCTGTGTCATTCTGAATGAATATGAAGAATCTAGATTTTGCGTTTGTTTAGATTCTGTCATTTTTTTGGAATCTATAGATGTTTCGCTACCGCTCAACATGACGTGGTTATTGTGTTTTTGGGAATCTATGTTTGAGGCCCCTCCCCCTATCCACCTCCCGCAAAGGGAGGTGGTAGTTATGGTGGGGAGACTCTCGCAAGAGGAGGAGGGAGTTGAAATAGCTTCGTTATTATTAAATTTTTCGTCATTCTGAGCGTTAAGCGAAGAATCTTTCTGAATGTTTTTAGAATCTAGATTCTGCAGAGATGTTTCGCTACCGCTCAACATGACGGAGGTAGTATCATTATTGCTTCTTATGTCATTCTGAGGGCGAATGCCCGAAGAATCTCTGTAGTCTTGATTCTTTGACTTTGCCCCGCAATGACGTAAATTATCAGAACGACATGATTTTACAAAATCTTGTTTCCCTCCACGCAAGAATAATTTATCAAGCAAGACAAGCTCACCCTCTCTATATACCTCCAGCATTTGACTAAAGATTCTAAAATAAAATTTCTCCCCCTCGCTATGCCTATCTCTATAAAAAATCCTCCCACCAGCTACTATCTCACTAAAGCACATTCTGCTACCCCTAGCCATATCCACGCGACACTTAGAGTAAAACTCGCTATCCTCAAAAGGAATGCAGGGCAGCGGGGAATAAATTAGTGTGCTATCCTCATCTAACACAATATGCACATCTCTACTCGCACTCTTTCCCAATGGCATTTTATGGATTTTCTCAAAGCTCTGCGTCTCTAGTGCTACATTGCACCCCTCTCCTAGAGTGAGACGTATATCATGCCTATCACCTGCCATGATTCCAGCACTCACATTTAATAGCATTAAAGACGCAAAGCCATCATCATAAAATGGACTAAAAATCTTTAGCGGCGGCGTAAAATAACTAGAGGCAACTACCGCCTTTCCCCTATCATTTGTAAATTTTACATCTAGCAGCGACATAGCTAATCCATAAGTGCATATCGCACTATCCACTCTATGACTTCATCTATGCCCTGCTCCTGCTTAATGTTGGTAAAAATAAATGGTTTTTCTCCTCGCATCTTCTCGCTATCTCTTCGCATTAATTCTAAATCTGCTCCTACAAATGGTGCTAAATCTATCTTGTTTATAAGCAATAAATCAGATTTCATAATCCCAGGTCCCCCTTTTCTTGGAATCTTATCTCCCCCAGAAACATCTATCACAAAGATAACAAAATCCGCTAGTAAAGGGCTAAATGTCGCGGCAAGATTATCCCCGCCGCTTTCTATCAAAACCATATCAAGATTTGGGAATCTAGTCTGCATTTCCTCTAGTGCTTCTAAATTCATAGAGGCATCTTCACGTATGGCGGTGTGCGGACAGCCGCCTGTCTCTACGCCTATAATCCTCTCCTTTGGCAGTACAGAATTTTTACTCATAAACTCCGCATCTTCCCTTGTGTAAATATCATTTGTGATAACTGCCATTTCATACCTGCCACTTAGCTTTCTAGTCAAAATCTCTAAAAGCGCCGTTTTACCACTGCCAACAGGTCCGCATACGCCAATTTTTACCATATTTTTCCTTTTTTTCATTTATGACATATAAAGTCTTGAGTAGAGAATCTCATGCCGCATAGTCATAATGTCATAGTGCATACTGCCAATCCCTAACAGACCAAATTTTTGTGAAATTGTATTGCGTTTTTGATTCTGTATTTTAATGTCATTGTGATATACATTATCATTTTGAACAAACGCACCGTCATTTTGAGTATTAAGTGAAGAATCTTTCCGTGTATTTTTGGAATCTATACTTCCTTTAGGGTGCAGAGATGTTTCGCTTTGCTCAACATGACATGGTGGATAAACATGACGGTGCTGCTCATTGCAAGCATTAAGCAAAGAATCCGCACTCCCAAAACGCACCAAATCCTCCAGTCTCTCTAATGCCAACTCTATACTATCATGCAGTTTTGATAGAATCTCTTGTCCGCTCTCTTGGGATAGCGGTATGAGTTTGACTGCATTTATCACCATAGAAGATACCTGTGTGTAGGCATAATGTCTAAGCGCCCTATCACACTCTATCCCAACGCTGACACATAGCACCCCAAAGGCACTTGCATGAGTGGGGTGACTTGTGCGGGTAGCATAAAGATTCCATAAATCACTAGGATTTTGTAGAATCTTATTTGCAATTTTTACAAAACGTCTCCCAAGTTTGCCATTCCCCTCACGAATCTCACGCGATAATGTCTGCACAAACATCACATGCTCTAGCTCTAATATCTCATCCACATCGCTACATTCATAAATATATCTAATGCTTAATAAGTCATTATAAAACAGAGGCTCTAAAATATATGAGTGCATAAAAAGCAAAACACTATCACTATCGCAAACTAACCCCTCCTGCACAAAGCTCTCTAGTCCAAATGAATGTGAGAATCCCCCAATAGGCAGGGCAGTATCACTAATCTGTAATAGTAGTAAATCCACATTCATATCATGCCTTTGTAATGCTAAAATTCTCACTCAATACCACACGCGGCTCTTTTGGCAGGGCAAAGGATAGTGAAAACCGCATCTTTGGCTCTAGTATATGCCATCTGCGTTCTATCTTAAAGCCTCGGTTATAAAAATACTTAGCTAGGATATAATCCTCTGGCACAATTAATAATATCCCATCGCTAAAAGGGGCAAAGAAAAGTGGGGCATGCAGATTGCCAATCTCGTATGCAAGGCGTGCTATCTGGCTAAAACCCCTACACTCAAACTCAAGGCACATCGTAGGCATAATCTCAAATCTAACCGCCAAATGCCCATCATAATATAGAATCTGCCCGTGATTTAACCCCCCATCTATCCTATCTAGTTTTAATATAAAATCATTTCCAAGTGTGCTTTCATATCGTCCAAGCCGCTTATAAGCCGCCTCCCACTCTACCCTTATGCTATCTATGATTATGTTTTTACCCTGTGGGGTGTTTGTAGTTTTGTTAGAAGTTTTGCATTCGTTAGATTCTGTAGTAGAACTAAACATATTGTGGGATAGAGATGTTTCGCTTCGCCCAACATGACAGGGGGGATAAACATCACAAGTCGACTCAACATGACGTGTTTCCCTCAACATGACGTCATTTTCATTATTCTTAATATAAGCTAAAGAATCTTTATTTTTACAACCTTTTTCCTGAATTTGTTTAGAATCTAAGAAAATACTAAAATCCATATCCCCACTATAAATGCTATTACAAATAATCTTTGCCACAAGATAGCTCCGAAATGAAATAAAACTACATAACCTTCTGTCGTCTCTCTTTCATCTCATCAAGATACTTTGAGTATGTATTGATGTTTTCCTGCATTTTTGGCAGTGAGTTTAGCTTGAAATTATTCACATCATTCATTGCCTCGATGACATTATCAAAGGCACTTTTTAGCTTATCCATATCTAGCATGGTATTTGCCGCGCCTTCCTGTATCTGTGCACCCTGCTCTTTTAGCTTAGATGCGGTATGTGCGATTAAGTCGCTTGTTTGTGCATTAATATCCTGCACTGCCTTTAACACTCGCTGCTGTTGGTCTAGCCCCTGTGCGGTGATGATAGCTACATTTAGGGCATTTAGTGTAACGCTTTTTGTCCTATCTACGCTGTTTGCAAGCTCTTTGTTGTTGTTTATGAGGGTTTTTAGCGCGATTTCTCCTTGCGTATGAACCAAAATCTGCTGCTGGAGGTCCATGATTTTCTGTTTTAATGGAAATAGAATCTGATTTTGTATCTGCTCCTTATTTTGTGGTGTAATCTCAAGTCCGTCCATAGTAATGACTGCATTTACCACTTCCTTAGCATTATCATCGCTAGGCGGAGGTGCTAAAAGCGGGGCGGGGGCATTGGAGTTAGAATCTTGGGCGTTAATGATAGATTCCACATAGACATTTGCCTCATTTGCTAGCTCTAGCTGGACTTGCAGTTTTTGTGCTAATTCCAAATTCCTCTGTGCCTCAATCTCTAGGGCGACATTGTCTCTAAGCAGTGTCTGCTTCCCGTCCTCTAGCTTTTTTAAAATATCATTTAGCAAATCTTTATTGTCATCAAACCTTTCAAAATACTTCTTCATACTGCTGTTTTTGCCAAAAAGTCTTTCAAAAAACGAAGGTTTATAATTATGCGGGCTAATGTCATTTACGGTATTTCTAAGGGCATTTAGCGCATCAAAGACGGGTTTATCCCTGCCCTCAAGGTTTGATAGATTCCCACGTATCATCTCACTTATTTGTATGCTTTCATTCCTTTCACTCTCGCCAAATCTATCCACAAAATCACGTTTGATATTGCCACTTGATATTGTCTGTTTAAGATTATCAATTAAAGCGTTACTCATGTATTCTCCTTTTTATCATCTGCTGGTATTATACAACTAATAATTTATACAAGGAATGCCATGCAGACCACACTACATATTAAAGAACGGATTTTAAGCACTAATGACAAAAATGCAAATATCCTAAGAGACTTTTATAAAAAGCATAATAAATTCGTGATAAATCTCATGAGTAGCCCAGGTAGCGGCAAGACCTCATTGCTTGAATCTCTAAGTGAATCTAGCGATATGAGATTTTGCGTCATAGAGGGAGACTTAGAGACAAATAGAGATGCAGACAGACTAGAGGCAAAGGGAATCCTAGCAAGACAAATAACCACAGGGGAAGCCTGCCACCTAGAGGCAAAGATGATTCTAAACATTACACAATCCCTAGAGGACGATGATAGATTTGATAAAAGCGATTTTATATTTATAGAGAATGTAGGCAATCTCGTATGCCCCGCTAGTTATGACTTGGGTGCTAATGTGAATATCGTCTTATTAAGTGTGCCAGAGGGTAGCGATAAAGTCTTGAAATACCCTTCCATGTTTCTTTGCGCGGATTTAGTATTAATCACAAAGGCAGATATGAAAGAGTATTTCAATTTTGATTTAAATCGCGTAAGAGAGGATTTAGACACATTGCGAAATGGCATAGAAATATTAGAGATTAGCAATAAAGACGCAGATAGCATACAAAGATTCAAAGAAAAGATTCAAAGTCTAAAAAAAGAGGGGTATAGCAGTAGCTATATTTTTAAGTGAGTGGCAATATATGTATGAAAACCCAAAAATCTAGTGTAAAATGATTGCAATTTTCTAAAAGGACGTTTATGTATAGATTGTTGGCTTGGCTACTTTGCTTTATGTCGTTGTTTTTTATAGCGTGTGGGGATTCTAAGAGTTCAGATTCTAAAGATGGCAAGAAAGTGGTGCGTGTGGGCATGGAGGTGGATTATCCCCCATTTGAGTTTAAAAAGGACGGGAAGGTCATAGGCTTTGACGTAGATATGCTAGATGCTATCGCTAAAAAAGCTGGCTTTGATTATGAGATTACAAACATGACTTTTGATGCGTTCGTAGTCGCACTAAAGGGTGGCAAAATCGACATGGTCATCTCTAGCATGAGTGCCACAGATGAGAGGCGAAAGCAGGTTGATTTTAGCATTCCCTACTATGAAGGTAAAACCCTATATATCAAGCGAAAAGAAAGCACAGATATAGTGGATAAAGATTCTCTTAAAAACAAAAAAGTCGGCGTCTACATAGGCACGGTGCAAGAGCAAGGGCTATTAAAGATTAAGAAAGACTACAATATCGACATAGTAACAAGTGAAAATATCTTTGGAGCTATACTGAATCTTAAAAATAAAAAGGTAGATGTCGCCGCGGCTGATGCTGCCACTGCGGTAGGATATTTGAAAGAAAATGATGACTTGATAGGATTCTATGAGGAGCCAGATGGTAGCGAGGGGTTGTCTGTGGCATTTGATAAAGGCAAACAACCAGAGCTACTAGAGAGTGTCAATAAGGCTATCAAAGAGCTACGAGAAAGTGGCGAATATGATAAGATTTTAGAAAAATGGGACTTGAAATAACTTTAAGTAACTCATAAAAGTAGCATTAAATGATAGTTTTGTTACATAATGAGATTTTATCGGATTTTTCATTTTATCTTTATCAAATTTTGGTGTAGAATAGGGAAAAGTCTAAAAGGAGTTTTCATGTATAGAATGTTAGCTTTAATGCTGGGCTTTATGTCGTTGTTTTTTATAGCGTGTGGGGATTCTAAGGATTCCAAACAGGCGGGTGATTCTGGTAAGCAAAACATTCGCGTGGGTATGAATGCGGAGTATCAGCCCTTTGAGTTTAAGAAGGATAATGAGATTGTCGGCTTTGATGTGGATATTATCGATGCGATTTCAAAGAAAGTCGGATTCACATATACACTAAATCACATGAGTTTTGATGCTCTCATTCTGGCACTTAAGTCAAACAAGATTGACATGATAATCTCTGGTATGAGTGCCACAGATGAGAGGCGAAAGCAGGTTGATTTTAGCATTCCCTACTATGAGGGTAAAACTCTATATATCAAGCGAAAAGATGACCCTAGCCTTACAGATAAAGATTCTATCAAAGGCAAGAAGGCAGGTGTATATGTAGGCACGGTGCAAGAGCAAGCAGTGAGAAAAATGGCACCAGATTATAGTCTAGCCGTCGTGCCTAGCGATAGTATCTTTGGTGCGGTGATGAATCTAAAAAGTAAAAAAGTTGATTTTATAACCGCAGATTCTGCCACTGCAGTAGGATATTTGAAAGAAAATGATGACTTAGTAGGATTCTATGAGGAGTCAGATGGTAGTGAGGGGCTATCCATAGCGGTGGATAAAAATAAATATCCCGAGCTTTTAGAGAAAATCAATGCGGCAATCAAGGAGCTAAAAGAGAGTGGCGAGTATGATAAGATTTTAGAGAAATGGGACTTAAAACTCAAGCAATAAGGGACTATCATAGAGCGTAAGGACAAAGAGCTATCCCTAGAGGATAGAATCCAAATCATGTATCATAGGAATATGCAGTTTTTCTCTGCTTATAATCCTAAACTTTTCTCTGCATTGACAAAGCCTCCACAGCACTACAATCTAAACATAGATAAACATGGCATAAACATTATTAATCTAGCTAATAAAAGTATGCTATATCCCATAGTCAGCGGACAATCAAGTATGCTAGATTCTCACAGAGACCTTTCAAAAGAGCCGCTAAAAAATGCAAAATGGAATCTATCTTTAAACTTCAATCCCTCATCATTATTTTTTGATGAAAAAAGATTCCCACTCACAGGCAGGGGCGTAAATGAGATTCTAAAAAATGGCATAAAGCTGGGACTAAAAGATATGTTTGATAATGATGACATCATATCAGGGGCAGAGTGCGTAACATCTCATGAATATGAAATATCTCACGGCGACAAAATATCATCTAGTCATGTTAAAAACAAAAGTGAAACATCTATGGATTCCAAAGACAATATAATACAGAATCAAGATTTTAAAGATTCTTCACATTCGTTCAGAATGACAAATCTTTTAGATTCTAAAGATTCTTCGCTTACGCCTCAGAATGACGCAAGAAGTCAAAATGACATAAAACATGAACTTAGAAATGAGGAAATAAGTCAAAATGAGGAAATATCTGTCATGTTAGACGGAACAGACGTCATGTTGAGCGAAAGCGAAACATCTACATGGAATCTAGATTCAAAGGATTCTTCGCTACCACTCAGAATGACGGAATCCCATAAAGAAATACAGAATCTAGATTCAAACAAAACAAAAACAGATTCTAAGCAACACAATAATCAAGATTCCACACAAAACACAAACTCACAAAACACAAATCAGAATCCAAACAACAAAACCACACAAACAGAATCTACGCCTAACACTCAAAACAACAAAAAAGATTCTTTTCTAAATACGCAAATCCCCACACTAAGCCTTATAAAAAATCTAACAGAGACATTTAGCACTCAGAAATTCCTGCCACACACGGCAATATATGGTCTCATGGGAGGAATTTTCCTGCAAGAGTTGCTAGAGTGCGGATACAGATTCCACTCACTGCTAATCTATGAGGAAAATATCGATTTATTTAGAATCTCGCTTTATTTCCTTGATTACGAAAGGCTCTTTGCAAATATCAATCATGATGCCTGCTTTATCGCCATAAAGGAATACAACGAGGCATTCATTAGCACCATTATCCATAATCAAAAGGTAACAAATAGCTTTTTATCCCTAGAGTTAAAGCACTATGATTCTATAAATGTCAAAAATCTGCAAGGCATACTAGAAAAGCAAAAAAAGGCTGCCATGCGTGGCTGGGGTAGCTATGAGGACGAGAAAATAGGGCTACTAAATGCACTTGTGAATCTAAAATCGTGCAAAATGCTAAAAGGCTCTATCAAAAAGGTAAATGCACCAATCTGTGTCGTGGGGAATGGTCCTAGTCTTGATTTATGCCTTGATTTCATTAGAGCATACAAGGATAGAATGATTATTTTTAGCTGCGGCACGGCACTTAGCGTTTTAAATCATCATGGAATCAAACCAGACTTTCAAATCGAGATTGAGAGGGTGGAGTATCTAGCAGATGTGCTAAAAGAGGCTGGGCTACATGATATAGCATTAATTCACGCGCAAATGGTAGATAGCAAAGCGGTGGATTTAAGTATGGAATCTTATGCCTTCATGCGTGCAGGGAGTGCTAGTGCATATCTTGATTCTAGCCTTAGTGTGCTAGATTTTAGTGCGCCATTTGTGGGGAATGCTGGCGTGGCACTTGCCTCTTTGCTAGGTAGCGACTGCGTACTTTGCGGTCTTGACTGCGGATATATTCTAGGCTACGGCAAACATGCTAAACACAGCTTTTATGGAAAGGAGAGCGCAGAGATTCCCAAAGATTGCTTTAAGGTGGAGAGCAATAGAGAGCTAGAGGTGTATAGCAATGATATTTTTTATCTTAGTGCAAAAAACATCGAGCAAGCTATAAAGCTATATCCATGCAATCATGTCATTAATATAGGGCATGGCATGAAGTTTAAAGGCACACTTAGCATGAGTGAGGATTCCTTTACGCTAAAAGAGATTGATAAAAAAGCGGAGCTAGAGCATTTAAAGCAAAATTTCAAAGATTATCATCTTGCTACTTCCCTTTGTGTTGATACATTGAAAGAATTTAGAAGTGAGATAGAATCTCTTTGGAGTGAAGTCTTTGTAGATTGCGTTGAGAGTGAAGATATTGGTCATGTTGAGCGAATGCGAAACATCTCTGAAAGTGAAATTAAAGAATCCAAAGAAACACAAAATCCAAAAGATTCTTCACATTCATTAAGAACGACAAGTGTTTTAGATTCAAAAGATTCTTCGCCGTTGGCTCAGAATGACGAAAAAACTCAAAATGACATAAAGCATGAACTTCGAAATGAGGAAAGAAGTCAAAATGAGGAAATAGGCGTCATGTTAGACGGCACATCTGTCATGTTGAGCGAATGCGAAACATCTACATGGAATCTAGATTCAAAAGATTCTTCGCTATCACTCAGAATGACGGAATCCCATAAAGAAACACAGAATCTAGATTCCAACAAAACAAAAACAGATTCTAAGCAACACAATAATCAAGATTCCACACAAAACACAAAATCGCAAAATACAAAAAAACAGCATTCAATATCTAGCATGTTTATATTCACAGATAAGGCTTTATATTTGCTACACAGATATATAAATAAAGATAAAAACCTCATCATGCTTGAGGGGAGTGTCCTGCATCTATGTCTTGCGATGATAAAATCAAGTCTTTTTGCTAGGAATCTTAGCAAAGAGCATTTTGATATAATGCGGAAACTCTTTTTAGAATCTCTTGATGGCATGATAGAGGATTTTTCGGAGCTAGGATAATGGATAATTTCACAAAAACCTTATTATTACTCACAGATAGCATTAGCCTAGATTCCATATCTATCCTTGCTAGGGATAATATCATCTCTTATGCCCTGCCTTGTGCTTTATTTATCTGTGCCTTATTATTAATCAATGTATTTTCTACCTACAAATTTTTGAGTTTTAAGATTTGGCTATCATGGGTTATTTCCTGCTTTATCTCGCTATTTTTTATTACAAGCGGGGATTTAGATTCCATACTGCTGATTTCAAGTGTTAATTCACAGGTGATTTTGAGTTTTTTTAGTAGCACTATTATGCTAATTTTCTATATCTTTACCATAATTAGTAGCAAACCGCATAAAAAGCGAAAAAACTTCGGCTACAATCGCTTATGGATTGGAATCCTTAGTTTTATAGTATCATGTGCGTTTTGTTGTTTTTTTAATATTATGTTGTTTGTAGCGTGGCGGTTGTTTTATTAGATTCTTTGCTATAATTATTTTATTTATGGAGTTTTTTACTTGAACTTTTCTGTGCCAGCGACAAGTGCTAATTTAGGACCGGGCTTTGATTGTCTGGGATTGTCCCTAGATTTTAGGAATTACTTTAGCATTGTAGAATCAAATACCCAAAGCGTTGTCGTAACAGGCGAGGGGGCTAATAACTCCAATCTACTCTACAACAACACCTTTGTCAAAGTCTTTAACAATGTCTATAAAAGCCTAAATGGCAATGCAAGTTTCTCCTTTAACTTTCAGAATAATATTCCCATTTCACGAGGGCTAGGCTCATCTAGTGCCATTATTGTGGGTGCAGTCTTTAGTGCCTATAAAATGGCTGGAATCATTCCAGACAAAGAGGAAGTGTTAAATATCGCTCTGCACTATGAGAAGCACCCAGATAATATTACCCCTGCGACCTTTGGGGGATTCAATGCTAGTTTTGTAAAGAGGGAAAAGGGGAAAAATAGTGTTGTAAATATGCGTTCCTCTATGCCAAAAAGCGTAAAGGGTGTAGTCGTGATTCCAAATCGTCCCATGTCTACAAAAAAATCGCGAAGTGTCCTGCCAAAGGTATATAGCGTCAAAGACTGCGTTTTCAATCTCTCTCGCTCTAGCGTATTAGCACTAGCATTTAGCCATGAGAGATGGGATTTACTGCGTGATAGCACGGAGGATAGTATGCACCAAAACAAGCGAATGGAGAGTTACCCACTACTTTTCAAAGTGCAGCAGGTAGCCTTAAGCAACGGGGCATTAATGAGTACTCTATCTGGCAGTGGCTCTACTATCTTTAATCTATGCTACTGCGATGATGCAAAATCTTTGGCTAGGAGGCTTAGTGAGAAATTCCCTAGATTTAAAGTTTTATCTCTTGATTTTGATAATGATGGTGTTAAGCTTGAGAGGTAAGCATGATTGCTGTAAAAAAATTCTATTCTCAAAGGAGCATTAGGACATGTGTGTGTTGTAGAGGAAAGATATTGCAAAAGGATTTGATAAGATTTCGCTATCAGACAAATCTACTTGAGCTTTATAACGGTGCGGGTCGTAGCTTTTATATATGTCATGAGTGCTTGGAGAATAAACATAGGGCATTCAAAAGCATAAAGAGAATTGTAAAAAATGGTTTAGAGAGAGACTTTGAGGAGATAGTGCAGACATGCAACAAGGCGAATTCACTTTAAAAGACATTGCGGCAGATATTGCCAGGAATCATAAAATAGTCATAGAAAGGGCAAAAGAAATTGGATTTAGTGAGAGACAAAAGCTAAATGCCGAAGAGGCACAAACACTTAGCACCTATATCCTACATGGCATAAAACCCGATTATGATAAAGATGCTGGTAAAAAAGAAACTCAAAAGAAAGTCGAAAAGCCAAAACGTGTAGGCAAAAAGAAAGCAGAAAACACTGATGAAAAAAAAGAGCCTACAAAAAAAGAAGAAAAAAAGGCTGAAAAAATAGAAATCGATGAAATAGTGATGCTAGAGACAAAGGAAGCGGTAATAGCAACTGAGATTAAAAAGCCGGAGAGAAAAGGCTTTCAAATCATCAAAGGCGCCCAAGAATCTAAACCAAAAGAGAGTGAAAAGCAAGAGAGCATAAAAGAGGAAATTAAAGAAGTCATCAAAGAAGAGCCTCAAAAAGAAGAACAAAAAGAAGAAGTAATAGAGAAAAAAGAGGAGAGCAAAGAGCAGGTAGTAACTCATCAAAAGCTAAGTGATATGCTAATCCCGCAAGGCATAGAGCCAAGCCAGATTAAAAAACCAAAAATTAGTGCCATAAGAGTTATTAGCAAGAATGATTCATCACCTAAAAGCACAGAATCAAACACAAAAAATAACGCCGTCATGCTACTAGATAGCCTAAAAAGCGTAGAAAGAAAAGAAAAGAACAAGAAAAAAGAAAAAGCCCCTAGTCAAAAGCAACAAAAAGGCGGCTCACATGTCATCGCTATGGAGAGGGGCATGGGAAGTAGTGGCTATGACGATGACTTTGAAGAAGTTATGATGATAGACCTCTATGAGGATATGAAAGACGAAGTGCAAGTTGATGATGAGAGGGTAGAGAAGAGTCGCGTCAATGATAAAGTAAAGATTAATCGTTATAGCCCATGGGTGAAAGAAGGCTCTATCGCTAGGACTTCAAAAGGCAGGGGTAAAAAAAATCGCTCAAATAGAAATAGGGGCAGCGAGGCGGTTACTTCGTTGGTATTGCCAGAGGAGATACGGGTATATGAATTTGCCGAGAAAGCGAATCTAGAATTAGGAAATGTGCTAGGAAAGCTATTTTTGCTAGGTGTGAAAATGCTAAAAAATGACTTCCTAGACAAAGATACTATTGAGATTCTAGCAAACGAGTATAATATCGAGGTAACAATCCAGCAAAACGCCCAGCTAATAGACTATGACGAGGAGATAGATGAGAGTGAGTTGGTAGAGAGACCTCCTGTGGTAACTATCATGGGACATGTAGACCATGGTAAAACCTCTCTGCTAGATTATATAAGAAACTCACGTATAGCAAGTAGCGAGGCAGGTGGCATAACGCAACACATCGGTGCCTACATGGTAGAGAAAAATGGCAAGTGGATTAGCTTTATCGATACGCCCGGACATGAGGCATTTGCACAAATGAGAAGTCGCGGCGCACAGGTAACTGACATTGCCATCATCGTCATCGCCGCAGATGATGGAGTAAAGCAGCAAAGTATAGAGGCATTAAATCATGCAAAATCTGCAGGTGTGCAAATCATCATCGCTATGAATAAAATGGATAAAGAGGGTGCTAACCCAGATAAGCTAAAAGCAGAATGTGCCGAGCTAGGATTCACGCCTATGGACTGGGGCGGTGAGTATGAGTTTATCCCCATTAGTGCGAAAACAGGTGATGGGGTAGATGTCTTGCTTGAGACCATACTACTACAAGCAGAGATTTTGGAGCTAAGGGCTAGTGAGAGTGCAAGGGTAAAGGCAATCGTGCTAGAGGGAAGTCAGCAGGTAGGAAAAGGCTCGGTGGCTACTATCATAGTCCAGCAAGGAATCTTAGAGGTAGGGCAGAGCATTGTAGCCGATACTGCATATGGTAAGGTTAGGACACTAAAAGATGACACAGGCAGGAGCATAAAATCTCTAAAGCCTAGCGGCGTGGCACAAATCACGGGATTATCTGAAGTGCCTCTTGCAGGAGCATTGCTACAAGTGGTAGAGAATGATTCCATAGCACGTGAGATGGCAAATAAAAGGGCAGCATATCTAAGGCAGAAGCAACTTAGCAAAAGCACGAAAGTTACTTTCGATGAGCTTAGTAACATGGTCGCTAAAGGGCAGATTAAAAGTGTGCCTGTCATTTTGAGAGCTGATACGCAGGGTAGCCTTGAGGCAATCAAAGGTAGCCTTGAGGGGCTTAATAATCAAGAAGTCGAGATTAATGTCATTAGCTTTGGAATCGGTGGCATAACGCAAAGCGACCTTGATTTAGCCAATGCAAGTAGTAATTGTGTCGTGTTGGGATTTAATGTAAGACCTACTAGCGAGATTAAGAATCTAGCAAAGGATTTAGGCGTTACCATAAAGAGCTATTCGATTATCTATGACTTGCTAGATGATATGAAGGCATTGCTAAGTGGCATGATGTCGCCTGTGATAGAGGAGGAGATTGTAGGCTTTGTTAGCGTTCGAGAGACCTTTAGCGTAGCAAAGCTAGGCGTGATTGCTGGCTGTGTCGTGGTAGATGGCAAGGTTGAACGTAATCTTAGCGTTAGAGTATTGCGAAATGGAGTAGTGCTATGGAGTGGCAAGATAGCATCTCTCAAACGATTTAAAGATGATGTAAAAGAGGTTAGCAAAGGCTATGAGTGTGGAATCATGCTAGATGGATTCAATGATATAGCTGTGCAAGATGAGTTTGAAATCTTTAGAGAAGTGGAAAAGCAGAGGGAAGTTTAATTTTGGAATCTTATATTTTTAGAATCTTTCTATGTAAGATTCTAAAAAATAATTTTTATTAATCTTACATAATCTAACAAAAAATTATCTTATTTATATAATTTAGAATCTCAAATCCACTATAATACGAATGTGATAGGTAAAAGGAGCTACATGGAGACATTATTATTGATTTTGCAAATAGTGGTGTTACTTTTTGCAATCTTTTTAGGCATTCGACTAGGTGGTATGGCGATAGGATATGCTGGGGGATTGGGCGTTGTGATTCTATGCCTTTTCCTTGATATGAAGCCGGGTAATATCCCCTGGGACGTAATATTAATCATCATGTCTGTTATCGCAGCAATTACGGCTATGCAGGTAGCAGGAGGTCTTGACTACATGGTGCAAGTCGCAGAAAAAATACTACGCAAGAATCCAAAACAAATCAACTATCTAGCACCAAGCGTTACATATTTCCTAACCCTCCTAGCAGGCACGGGGCACACGGCATTTTCCATGATACCTGTGATTGTAGAGGTGGCAAAGGAGCAGAACATAAAGCCATCTGCCCCGCTATCTGTCGCGGTGGTATCTAGCCAAATAGCCATTACAGCTAGTCCTGTGAGTGCTGCGGTGGTGTATATGAGTGGCGTTTTGGATAAATTTGGCTGGAGCTATCCTACGCTTATTTTGATATGGATTCTTACAACTTATAGTGCCTGTATGATAACTGCATTTATTGTTAGCAAGTTTTTCCCACTTGATTTAAGCAAAGATGTAATCTATCAAGAGAGGCTAAAAGCAGGTCTTATAAAACAAAGCAGCGCCGCTACTCATGTAGAGCTAAAGCCTGGTGCGAAAAAATCAGTTGTAATATTCCTCATAGGTGTGCTATGCGTGGTATTTTATGCCACGACAATATCTGATGTCATACGAAAGCCTATGCTGGATTATGTCAATAGCTTCATTCCCCCATCTATCGATACAGAGCTAGAATCTATGAGAGCAAATATTAATAAAAACATGTCATCTGACCTCGCTGGAAAGTATTTTCTGCCTATGGTAGATTCTAAGATAGAGTCTCTGCAAGAGGGATTTTCTAAAAAAGTGGATATTGATGACTACATAGCAAGAATAGATTCTACAAAAAGAGAAATTTTAGAGAATCTACAAAATGACACGCTTATATCGCAGGAAAAAATAAAAGAGATTAGTGAGATGATAGAATCTAGCTTTGCAAATATACAAGGCAACGCTAGAGTGTTAATAGAAGCTGGCATTGCGGATAATAGCTTCATTGTAAGTATAGCTAGATTTGTAAAAAGCTATATAGACCCAGTGAGGCTGCCACGCGATGGTGCCATCATGTCTTTTATGCTAGGCATTGCGGCGTTTATCACGATATTATGCAGACTTGATACTTCTGCGCTGCTTAATACAAGCACATTTAAATCTGGCATGACTGCATGTGTATGTGTGCTAGGTGTAGCATGGCTTGGTAATACCTTTGTAGAGGGATACACAGATGAGATTGGCGCTATTGCAAAAGAAGTGGTAAATCAATATCCAGCACTCCTAGCACTTACTTTATTCCTTGCTAGTATGCTTCTTTACTCTCAAGCAGCAACGGCGAAGGCTATCATGCCCGTTGTCATTGGAGCATTAGGCATTAGTGCGGCAAATGCGGAATCCTCATACATTATCGTGGCTAGTTTTGCGGCGGTTTCTGCCCTATTTGTGCTACCCACATATCCCACACTGCTAGGTGCTGTGCAAATGGACTACACAGGCTCTACGCGTATTGGGAAATATATTTTCAATCACTCTTTTATACTGCCCGGAATCATTGCTATAACAATATCCGTTGGACTTGGGTTTGTGGTGGCACCTATGTTTGGATAAATTTTGAGTATATTTTATACTTTTTGGTTGAAAATAAGGCTTGTTTTGTGTATAATACATATTTACGCAAAGCAAAAGGCTCGATAGCTCAGTCGGTAGAGCAAAGGACTGAAAATCCTTGTGTCGGCAGTTCGATTCTGCCTCGAGCCACCATGTTACTAACCTGCTAAATCTTCATTCTTTATATCACTAATAAACATATGTCCTGGTGCGTGAGTTATAGCAAGTGGCGGCTTTGCATTCATAATAATGCTTTGTGGTGTAACGCCACATGCCCAAAATACAGGGATTTCCCCATCATATATATCCACGCTCTCACCATAATCTGGCTTTGATATATCCGATATTCCTATCTCTTGTGGATTCCCATGATATATCGGGTCGCCATGCACTTTTGGGAATCTGCCTGTTATCTCATAAGCCTTATCTACAAGCTCTGGCTTAAATGGTCGCATACTAACTACAAGCTTTCCACTCATTCGTTTATACGGACTGCAATCTCTATTTGTGCGATACATTGGCACATTTCTATCCTGCGTAATATGTCGTATCTCTAAACCAGCATCTAGCAGTGCCTCCTCAAAGCTAAAGCTACAGCCTATCAAAAATCCGACAGCATTCTCCCCTAACTCTTTGTAATAATCACTTGCATCTAGCACTTCATCGACTTTTTTACCTTCCTTGTAAATAAAATAACGTGGAATGTCTGTTAGAATATTTGCATTATTTGCTATGTTTTTTGTATATGGTGTTTCGCAAATCTCAAGTATGGGGCATGGCTTAGGATTTAGTTTTGCAAATTCCTCAAACTCTTTTGCATAATCATTTGGCAGAATGATTAAATTTGCCTGTGCATATCCCATACATAAACCAGAAGTTTGCTTACTAAATTCCTGTTTGCGTATTAAATCTCTTACTTCTTTTGGACTCTTATTTGTCATACATATTCCTTACAATGCGATATATTTGAGTATAGCAAAACAATAGAGTAAAAAGTATTTAATAAGCCGCAGATTCCAATCTGCAGGAAAATGAGGGTGTAGAATCTAGCCTTTTCGCTTTTCTGTTATTTCTTTTGCAATATTACTAGGCACTTCGCCATAGTGGTCAAACTCCATAGTATATGTCCCCCTACCTTGAGTAGCGGAGCGTAGGTCTGTGGAGTAGCCAAACATCTCAGCAAGCGGCACAAAGGCATTGACAATCTTAAGACCCATTCTATCGTCCATAGAGTTAATCTGCCCTCTTCGTCTATTTAAATCCCCGATGACATCACCCATGTATTCCTCTGGCACTTCCACTTCTACTTTCATCATCGGCTCTAGCAATACAGGATTTGCCTTTCTACACGCATCTTTAAATGCCATAGAACCCGCAATCTTAAATGCCATCTCAGATGAATCCACCTCATGAAAGCTTCCATCATAAAGCGTAATCTTGAAATCCACGACAGGATAGCCCGCCAAAACGCCATTCTGCATAGCCTCTTGGATTCCCTTATCAACTGCTGGAATATATTCTTTTGGAATCACACCACCTGTAATCTCATTGATAAACTCATATCCGCTACCTGCCTCTTTTGGCTCTAGCTTAATATGCACATGTCCATACTGACCGCGACCACCAGACTGCTTGGCATACTTGCACTCCTGCGTTACACTAGAGCGGATAGTCTCACGGAATGCCACCTGCGGCTGCCCTACCTCCGCCTCGACCTTAAACTCACGTTTTAGCCTATCTACGATAATCTCTAGGTGTAACTCACCCATACCGCCGATAAGCGTCTGCCCTGTCTCCTCGTGAGTGCTAACCCTAAAGCTTGGGTCCTCCTCTGCTAGTTTGCTTAGAGCGACTGCCATTTTCTCTTGGTCTGCCTTAGTCTTTGGCTCTACTGCTATGTGAATGACAGGCTCTGGGAACTCCATTCTCTCTAAAATTACTGGATTCTTATCATCACATAGCGTATCACCTGTTAGCGTCTCTTTCAATCCCACAAAGGCACAAATCTCACCTGCATATACTTCTTTAATATCCTCTCTCTTATTTGAGTGCATTTTTAGAAGTCTGCCTACACGTTCCTTTTTGCCTTTTGTAGAGTTATAAACATAGCTACCAGATTCTAGCATTCCACGATATACGCGCACGAATGTTAGCTGCCCTACAAATGGGTCTGTCATAATCTTAAATGCAAGTCCTGCAAACTCGCCATTATCGGTAGATTCTACCTTTATCTCTGCCTCGCTTTTTGGATCTACACCCTTAATCTCGGCTACCTCTGTAGGAGATGGGAGATAATCTACTACCGCATCAAGCAAAGTCTGAACGCCTTTATTCTTAAAGCTAGACCCACATAGCATAGGGATAAGGCTCATATTCTGACAACCTGTTTTTATTCCCTGCTTTATCTCTGCCTCACTTAACTCCTCGCCACCTAGGTATTTCTCCATGAGAGCTTCATCTTGCTCAGCAGCAGATTCTAAAAGCTTTTCTCTATACTCATTTGCTCTATCTACTAGCTCGTTTGGAATCTCCTCTATGTCATATTTTGCACCCATAGATTCATCATTCCACACGATGGCTTTCATTTTTACCAAATCTACCACGCCCTTAAAGGAATCCTCTGAACCGATTGGTATGCAGATTGGCACTGGGTTTGCCTTTAGTCTCTCTTTGATTTGAGATTCTACGTTATAGAAATTCGCCCCGATTCTATCCATTTTATTGACGAAAACCATGCGAGGCACACCATATTTATTTGCCTGTCGCCACACAGTCTCACTTTGAGGTTGCACACCACCCACAGAGCAGAATACCGCTATGGCACCATCTAGCACACGCATAGACCTCTCTACCTCAATGGTAAAATCTACGTGTCCGGGGGTATCGATAAGATTTATCTGATGGTCTTTCCAAAAGCAAGTCGTAGCCGCTGATGTAATCGTAATGCCCCTCTCCTTTTCCTGCTCCATCCAGTCCATAGTAGCCGCACCATCATGCACTTCCCCTATCTTGTGGCTAACGCCTGTGTAAAAGAGGATTCTCTCAGAAGTAGTAGTTTTTCCCGCATCGATATGTGCGGCTATACCGATATTTCGGATTCTATTAAGCGGAGTTTTTCTAGCCATATTTTAGCCCTTATTACCAGCGATAGTGTGCAAAAGCCTTGTTAGCCTCTGCCATTTTATGCACATCTTCTTTTTTCTTAAATGCCGCACCTCTATCGTTAGCAGCATCTATAAGCTCATTTGCCAATCGCTCTACCATTGTGCGTTCATTTCTCTTACGTGTAGCTTCCAATAGCCACCTTATAGATAGACTTTGTTGTCTCTCTGGTCTTACCTCGACTGGCACTTGATAAGTAGCACCACCTACACGTCTGCTCCTTACCTCTACTAGCGGTCGGACATTATCTAGTGCTTTTTGGAAAATCTCAATGCCCTTTCCACTACCCTTTGCCTCGATTCTATCAAATGTAGCGTATATAATTTTCTCCGCTACACTTCTCTTGCCATCATACATCATTTTATTAATAAATTTGGTTACTACCTTGCTACCATATATAGGGTCGCCTAAAACCTCTCTAACAGGGGCTCTTCGTCTTCTCATTTATCTTCTCCATTATTATTTTTTAGCATCGCCCTTAGCTCTTTTTGCACCATACTTACTACGTGATACAAGACGTTTTGCCACACCAGCGGTATCTAGTGCACCACGTATAATATGATATTTCACACCCGGTAAGTCTTTAACACGACCGCCTCTTACAAGCACGATAGAGTGCTCTTGGAGGTTATGCCCGATTCCGGGAATATAGCTAATGACCTCAAATTTGCTAGTGAGCCTTACCTTTGCTACCTTTCTAATCGCAGAGTTTGGCTTCTTTGGTGTGGTAGTATAAACTCTAGTGCAGACTCCACGTCTTTGAGGACACTCTAGGAGTGCGGGGGACTTTGTCTTCTTGACTACCTTCTTTCTCTCTTTGCGAATCAACTGATTAATGGTTGGCACATTTACATCCTTACTACTAGATTCTAAAACCTACAATTATACTAGAAAAATACGTAAAACAGAAAACTTTAGGCTACTCATGTCTAATCGTAATTTTTCTATTTTTATACAAGCCCGTTCCTACAGGTATCATTCTACCTAATACGACATTCTCTTTCAAATCCTCTAAAAAGTCTTTCTTGGCAGAGATGCTAGCCTCTGTTAAAACTTTCGTAGTCTCTTGGAAAGATGCCGCAGAAATAATAGAATCACTGCTAATAGCTGCCCGTGTAATGCCTAGCAATACAGGCTCGGCTATGGCTGGATTCCTACCTGTTTTTAGCATTTTATCATTCTCTTCTCTAAAATGCCTACGGCTAACCAAATCCCCCTCGATAAATCGCGTATCGCCACTATCTAGGATTCTAACCTGCCTTAGCATCTGTGAGACGATAATCTCTATATGCTTATCTGCAATGCTAACGCCCTGTCTGCGATAGACTTGCTGCACTTCACCTACGATATATTTATGCAATTCTTTCTCGCCATTTATTCGCAAAATATCATGGCTACTAATCACACCGCCACTTAGCATCTCCCCTGCATGCACGAACTCACCCTCACGCACCAGAATCTGCTTTGCCTTATCCACTAGATACTCTATCTGTCTGCCATCATCGCTAGTGATAACTACTCTTTCCTTACCACGAATTGGCTTTCCAAAGCTAACATGCCCATCGATTTCTGTCAAAACAGCAGCATCTTTTGGCTTTCTAGCCTCAAATAGCTCAGATACTCTAGGCAGACCACCTGTAATATCCTTTGACTTAATAGTAGCCTTTGGCACTTTGGCAAGAATGTCTGCAATCTGCACCTCATCACCCTCATTTACCAAAATAACGCTTTTTGGCTCAAGATTATATAAATACTCCTTGCCCGCAGAATCTACTATTACAATCGCAGGTTTATATCCCGCTGGAATGTATTCCTGAACGCTTAGGGTTTTAATATGAGTTTTATCGTCCTCTTTCTCAATAGCAGTCGTCCCAGCGACAATATCTCTAAAGCTAACGATACCTTTCTCATTTGAGATAATAAGCGTATTGTAAGCATCCCAAGAAGCGACAATAGAATCTTTCTCCTCAATCTTGCTAACAATAATAGTATCTTTATCTACATTCTCATTATCCCTAGCCTCTATCCTAGAGCCACGTGCGATATAGTGTCTGCAAGCCTCTTTATCATTCATATCTGCAATGACTGCAAAAAGACCTTTTTCCTTAACGACCATGCCGACTTCTACTTCCCTAAATCGCTCTAACTCATCTGATACCAAGCGATAGTATTTCACAGTACCACTTGCATTTGCCTTAATAGTCTGTGCGATAGGCTCATTATCAGCTATGTGTAGCTGACTTGCATACGGGATTCTATTTGGCACATTCCAGCCGTCTTTTATGACATCTGCGATACTTCCGCCATCTTGCACTTCATAGCCACTACTGTGAGGGATATAAATTTTACCCTCTATCTTGCCTATCACGCCTGCTAATTCCCTAGGCGTTACAATGTCACTTTTCTTTAGATGATAGCTTTTCTCCTGCCCTTGCCCTTTTAGCTTTAAAATTACTTTATCATGCATATTCTCTATCTCTAATACTGCATTAAAAGGCGCCTTAATCTTTGGCTCTACTAAAAGCACTGCGGCATTTCGCCTATTTGAGACTATATCCTTGCCCTCACGATTCTTATAGGTATCGATATTGTAGTATCGAATGTAGCCCTCTTTTGTGGCAATGATTTGATTCTCCTCTTGACTCCTACTTGCAGTCCCACCTACGTGGAATGTCCTAAGCGTTAGCTGAGTTCCGGGCTCACCTATGGATTGTGCTGCAATGACGCCTACCGCATCACCTGTAACGCTTACCTTGCCCTCACCTAAATTTAGTCCATAGCATCTAGCACAGATTCCCTTTGGTGCTTTACATGTAACGGGGTTTCGTATGCTAACAGAGCGAACGCCTGCATTTGCAATCTGCTCAGCATCTTCCTCACTAATGAGTTTGCCCTCATGCACTAAAATCTCATTGCTAATTGGGTCATGAACGTCTCTTGCAGTAACCCTGCCTACGATTCTCTCCTGCAGTGGCTCTATCATCTCATTACCAAAGGCAATGTCTGTTGTCTCCACGCCCTCATGTGTGCCACAATCCTCCATGGTAATCTTGACATTTTGGCTAACGTCAATTAACTTTCTTGTTAAATATCCTGCGTTTGCCGTTTTTAGGGCAGTATCGGCAAGACCCTTTCTAGCTCCATGTGTAGAGGTGAAATACTCAAGCACATTTAGCCCCTCTTTGAAGTTAGAAATAATAGGCGTCTCAATGATACTTCCATCTGGCTTTGCCATTAGACCACGCATAGCAGATAACTGCCTAATCTGTGTCGCACTACCTCTAGCACCAGAATCTGCCATCATATAGATAGGATTAAATCCTCCTCTATCCTCTTTGACAACTTTCATCATATCCTTTGCCATTTTGTCATTAGTCTCTGTCCAGACGTCTATGATTTTGTTATATCTCTCCTGTGTTGTTAGTGCACCCTGCTCGGCTTGAGATTGAATCTCTTGTATAACTCTCTTAGCCTCGGCTATCATTGCATCTTTTGTAGGAGGAATGATAATATCAGATGCAGCGATAGAGATTCCAGCCTTAGTAGCATACTCAAATCCTAGGTTTTTTAGATTATCTAGGAATGTTGCCGACATGCCTATGCCACCCTCTTTATAGACGCAGTCAATGAGATTTGAAATATCTTTCTTTTTCAACACACGATTCCACAAATGCGTAGAGACAAAGTCTGGCAGTATGGATTTAATAATCATTCTACCCGCAGTTGTCGTAACAACATTTCTGTCAATGACAACCCTAATAGAACTATTAATATCTAGCTCTCCAAACTCTAACGCTATGGCTATCTCGTTAAAATTACTAAATAATTTGTGTTCTCCTTTGGAATCTGGCTTTACAAGACTTAAATAATAAAGACCTAAAACCATATCCTGACTAGGCACGGCGACAGGCTTACCACTTGCAGGTAATAAAATATTCATGGAACTAAGCATTAAAATCTTACACTCAGCGATAGCCTCTTTTGTAAGAGGAATATGCACAGCCATCTGGTCGCCATCAAAGTCAGCATTAAATGCCGAACAAACAAGCGGGTGAAGTTGTATAGCCTTGCCATCTATGAGTTTTGGGTGGAAGGCTTGGATAGACTGCTTATGCAATGTAGGTGCACGGTTTAGCATGACAGGATAGCCCTCGATAATGTCTTGCAGACATTCCCATACCTCATTTGACTTTTGGTCTATCATTTTCTTTGCTTGTTTTATCGTCTTAGCATAGCCTTTTTCCTCTAGTTTTGCTAGTAGATGTGGCTTGAATAGCTCTATTGCCATACTTTTTGGCAATCCACATTGGTCCATACGTAGATTTGGTCCTACGACAATAACGCTCCTACCAGAGAAATCCACCCTTTTACCAAGTAGATTCTGTCTAAATCTTCCCTGTTTGCCTTTGATGATTTCAGAGAGTGATTTTAGCGGACGTTTGTTTGCACCTTTTACTGCATTAGAATTTCTGCCGTTATCAAACAAGGCATCAACTGCCTCCTGCAACATTCGCTTTTCGTTGCGGACAATAATATCTGGGGCATCTAGCTCCATTAGTCTTTTTAGACGTTGATTCCTATTTATTACACGTCTGTATAAGTCATTGACATCACTAACTGCAAATTTCCCGCCATCTAGGGCTACCAAAGGTCGCAAATCTGGTGGCAACACGGGCAACACACTTAACATCATCCACTCGGGACGATTCCCGGAATTTAGGAAACTCTCTACAACTTTTAGCCGTTTTACTAGATTCTTTTTCTTAGCCTCTGAGTTTGTTATAGAAATATCGTGTTTGAGTGATTTTAGTAACTCTACTAAGTCTAGCTCCTCTAATAGTTCCTTAACCGCTTCGCCACCCATTTGTGCTACAAAGCCTGTATGCTCAAAACGACCATTAATATTTTTATACTGCTCCTCATTTAGAACGTCATATTTATTTACTCGTTTTGTAGATTCATTATCATAGTATGCTTCACCTTGATTTTTTACGATATATGCCTCATAGTAAAGCACTCTCTCTAAATCTTTCATTTTCACACCAAGCAATGTGCCAATCCTGCTAGGCAGGGAGCTTACATACCATATATGTGCCACAGGCGTTACAAGCTCGATATGCCCCATACGTGAACGTCTAACCTTAGAAGTCGTTACCTCTACGCCACATTTCTCACATACTATATCTTTGTATCTACCCTTTTTATATTTTCCACAATGGCATTCATAATCCCTCACAGGACCAAATATTTTTGTGCAAAATAGCCCGTCTCTCTCTGGCTTTAACGTTCTATAATTAATCGTCTCAGGTTTTTTAACCTCGCCTCTACTCCATGAGCGAATCTTCTCTGGACTAGCTAGGATTATGCCAAAGGATTTAAAGTCTTTTGGTCTATCTTTTTCATTCTCACTAATGCTTAAAGGCTCTAACTCATCATCACCATAAATATTTACATCTAATGCTAAGGACTGCAACTCTTTTGTTAAAACATAAAATGTCTCTGGAATGGCAGAATCCCCAACAGGTAATCCTTTCGTAATAGCCTCATAAGCATCGCGGCGACCTTTGACATCATCAGACTTTATAGTTAGCATTTCTTTAAGCGTATGTGCAGCGCCATAAGCCTCTAGCGCCCACACTTCCATTTCCCCAAATCTCTGACCACCAAAAAGCGCCTTTCCACCCACAGGCTGCTGGGTAACTAAGCTATAAGGACCTGTGCTTCTTGCATGCACTTTCTCATCGACTAAGTGGTGTAGCTTTAGCATATACATATAGCCTACATTCACTCTCTCTTTGATTTTCTCACCCGTTCTGCCATCATAAAGCTCAGTTTTACCATCTAAATCAATCTTTGCCATTTCAAAGAGACGATTTAGCTTCTCTTCACTAATGCCCTCAAAGACTGGGATAGCAAACTTTACTCCGCTACTCCAGTCTTTAGCGAAATCAACTATCTCTTTCTCACTTGCATTTTGCAAAACATCAATGACTTCTTGGTCCTCATTAACTTCCCTTGCAATCTCTATGAGTTTTTCCTTTAGCTCTATGCTAAATTCGTTTTTAGATTCTATAAGTTTGCGTTCTATCTGCTCACCAAATCGCTTTCCAACCAAGCCTAAATGCACTTCTAGAATCTGCCCAATATTCATACGACTAGGCACACCTAAAGGATTTAGCACTATATCCACAGGTTCGCCATCTGGGGTATATGGCATGTCAATGGCAGGCACAATATTACTCACTATACCTTTATTGCCATGACGTCCCGCCATTTTATCACCCACTTTTAGCTTTCGCTTTGTAGCGATATAGATTTTTACTAATTTCACTACGCCATTTGGCAGAATATCATCTTTCTCTAGGATAGAGAGTTTTTCCTCATGCTCTAAGCCTAGAATTTTTTTCTGCTCTAAGAAATTATTTTTAATCTGTGTGTATTGATTCTGAATCTCTTTTGAGTAGCTTTTTACAAGATTCTGTAATGCAAAGCGGTTAATATCCTCTAGTGCAGTTTTTGGAATGCACTCGCCTTTTTTAAATTTCTCTCCATTTATCTCAACATCATCGCTTAGAGGTTCTTTAGAAAGCATGTGTGAGATTCTAAGCATTTCCTCTTTATTTAGCATTGTTAGACGTTCAAAATGCTCTACATCTAGCTCACTTTTCTCGTCCTCATAAGCTTTTCTTGCCCTAGCGTCTTTCTCATAGCCTTTCTTAGTAAAGATTTTGACATCTACGACATGCCCCTCCATAGTCTGAGGACAATACAGAGACTTATTTACCACATGCCCAGCTTTTTCGCCAAAGATTGCTCTTAGCAGTCTCTCCTCTGGCGTCGGTTTAACATCTCCTTTTGGTGATACTTTCCCTACCAGAATCATACCGCCCGTTACATACGTGCCTATCTTGACTATACCACTCTCATCTAGGTGTAAAATATCATCTTCTCGGACATTTGGAATGTCGGCAGTGATTTCCTCGATTCCATGTTTTAGCTCACGCGCCTCAATTTCTTTCTCATATATGTGTATAGATGTGAAAGCATCTTCGCTAATCAATCTCTCGCTAACGACAATGGCATCTTCAAAGTTATAGCCATTCCATGGCATGAATGCAACGCGGATATTCTTACCCAATGCTAACTCACCATTATCCATACTAGGACCATCGGCTATGATTTGCCCTTCATGGATTTTATCCCCGACTTTTACGATAGGTCTTTGGGTAAAGCTAGTGTTTTGGTTTGTCCGCATATTTTTCTGCATAGAGTAGCTATCTATGTATGCACCATTTTCATTCTCTCCTAGAATGTAGATATTTCTACCATCTACTTTTTCTACAATTCCAGATTGTCTAGCTTTGATTGCCTCCCATGAATCTCTAGCAATAACTCTCTCCATGCCTGTGCCAACGATTGGTGCATCTGGCTTTAGCAGTGGCACGGCTTGACGTTGCATGTTTGACCCCATAAGTGCACGGTTAGCATCATCATGCTCTAGGAATGGGATAAGAGATGCTGCCACACCTACAAGCATACGAGGGCTAAGGTCGATTAACTCTACCTCTTCTGTTTTGTGAAGTGAGATTTCCCCTCCCTTACGTGCCTCTATGAGTGCCTCTATAATTTTGCCATTAGAATCTAGCTTCGTGCTAGCGGGGGCTATGACGCGTCCATCTTCTTGTGTAGCGGTAAGATATACAACCTCATTTGTTACCACGCCATTCTCTACTCTCTTATACGGTGCCTCAATAAAGCCTAGCTCATTTACACGCGTATAACCAGAGAGGGTATTAATAAGACCAATATTTTGTCCCTCTGGTGTCTCAATAGGGCAGATTCTACCATAGTGAGTAGGATGCACATCTCGTGCCTCAAATCCCACTCTCTCTTTGACAAGCCCCCCCTCACCTAGTGCAGACAGACGTCTTTTGTGAGTAATCTCTGAAAGTGGGTTTGTTTGGTCCATAAACTGCGATAGTTGCCCCCCTGAGAAAAACTCCATAATCGTGCTTGTAATCGTCTTTGAGCTAATTAAATCATGTGGCATGATGTTCTCAAATGAGGTTTGCTGAGTTAGCTTATCCTTAATGGATTTCTGCATTTTTACAAGACCTGCGTGAAGCTCATTTGCCAAAAGCTCCCCTATGGCACGAATACGTCTATTCCCTAAGTGGTCTCTATCATCTATCCTGCCCTTGCCATTGCGAACCTGCATGAGATACTTCACAGTCTCGATAATATCCTCATAAGTTAGCACTGTTACATAATCTGGCACTTTGATATTTAGCTTATGATTCATCTTCATACGACCAACACCTGTTAAGTCATACCTTGATGGGTCAAATAATAGCTGGTCTATAAATTTCTTTGCTACCTCTTTTGTAACAGGCTCAGCGGGTCGCATAACTTTATAGATTCTAATAGCCGCTAAATCATTCTCATCATCGATTTTCTCTGTCTGTTTAATAACTCTAAGACTCTCCATGTCTGCAAAGAAAGAGTTTATGATAGAGTTATCATAACCCGGCGCTGTGTCATGAATGATTTTAAAACTCTTAACACCCGCTTCTCTTAACTTTTTGAGATTACTCTCATTTAGCGGTGCTAGAGTGTCTAATATAACTTCACCACTTTCACTATTTACAATAGGCTCTGCAAGATAGGATAGCACAAGATTTTGCACAGGGAACTCTACTCTGTCATAGCTTATGCCTTTCTCATTTAGCTCTCTAATCCTGCGTTTATTAAATCTCTTACCAGAAGGCAGAATCACCTCGCCTTTCTCATTTTTCAAGTCATACTCAAGGCTACCCTCAAGAGTGTCAGGGTCAAATGGGACGAAAAATTGCTCATGCTTTACAGACACATCTAATATAGGATAGAACATATTAATAATCTGCTGCTTACTATACCCTAGCGCCCTAAAGAGTATGGTAACAGGCATTTTCCTACGTTTGTTGATTCTCACATACATAATGTCTTTAGCGTCATACTCAAAATATAGCCACGCACCCATGTTTGGGATAATCTGCCCTGTATAGATGAGTTTGTTTGTAGAGGTGTTTGACTCCTCCTCTTTAAAAATTACACCAGGACTTCTGTGAAGTTGATTTACCACAACGCGCTCTACACCATTAATAATAAACGAGACTCTATCTGTCATGAGTGGAATCTCACGGACATAAATAACCTGCTCTTTTATGTCTTTGATTCCAATCTGCTCATTTTTCTCATCTCTATCCCAGAGTAGTAATCGCACCTTGATTTTTAGCGGTATAGAGTATGTAAGACCCCTTACCATTGTCTCTGCAATAGTATATTTCTGCTTACCAAACTCGCACCCCGCATACTCCAACGTAACACGTCCAGCGGAATCTTGTATAGGGAAAATGGATTTCAAAACTCGCTCAATGCCACTCTCTCTCCCCTCTGTGGAATACAAAAAGGAATCATAGCTAGCCTTTTGAAGCATAAGCAAATTTGGAACTTCTAGCTCATTGCGACTTTTAGAAAAATCTGCCCTTAATCTCGTGCTTGTTAGTCTTGTGCTCATAGACAATCCTTTTTGGAAACTAAATAATAAATACTCTCTATGCCTTAAACATAAAACATAGAGAGTATTTAGACACCGCCCGCAAAAAGCGGGGGATATAAAAATGCAACAAGATTTAGTTTTACTTGACTTCTACCTTCGCACCCGCTTCTTCTAGCTTTTTCTTGAATGCTTCAGCATCGTCTTTGCTAACTGCCTCTTTTAAGGTATTTGGCACTTTCTCTGTGGCGTCTTTAGCTTCTTTTAATCCAAGACCTGTAATCTCACGCACGGCTTTAATAACCGCAATTTTATTTGCCCCAGCATCTACTAGGACTACGTCAAATTCTGTCTTTTCCTCAGCTGCCGCACCGCCACCTGCTGCTGGTGCACCTGCTACGACTGTGGGAGCGGCACTTACGCCAAATTTTTCCTCGAATGCCTTAACAAGCTCTGATAGCTCTAGCACAGATAGACTGCCAATATATTCCAATACCTCTTCTTTTGTAATAGCCATTATTAAGCTCCTTGCTCTTCTTTCTGCTTTCTTAAATTATCCAAACCTGTAACAAAATATCTCGCCGGCGCCGTCCAAACGGATAGCAACATACCAATAAGCTCGTCTCTTGTAGGCAATTTAGACACTGCAACGATATGTTTAGAATCTACAATCTCGCCATCAAAGTAGCCGAACTTTACGTTAAAATGGTCTGCATTTGCTTCTTGAAACTTGCATACGACTTTTGATAACACAATCTGGTCGTTTGACCAAATGTAGATATTCGTATCTTTCAATTCTGATTCCAAGAAACCAGCATTTTTTAACGCAATGGCTGCCAACTTATTTTTGATTACCTGAACCTTAATGCCAGAATCCCTACAAACATTTCTAAGTGATTCTAATTGCTTAACCTGCAATCCTTTATAATCGCAGATAATCATCGCACTAGAATCTTTAAAGCTATCTGTGAGATTATTAATCAATACAGCTTTCTGCTCTCTAGTCATACTTCCTCCTTTCAGCAACTCGACTTATACAGGGTAATTTTTAAGCCAAACAGCCCCCGTAGTCTTTAGCCCAAGATACACTTTAATCCCAATATTTTTGGAAATCTAGGATTTTATGATAAATTGCATAACCAATATGCAACAAGCACTATTTTACGTCCATAAGCTCTTGAGAATCAAGTTTGATAGATGGACTCATGGTTAAGGAAATATTACTAGAGCGGATATATCTACCCTTTGTGCTAGATGGCTTTAGACGATTTACTGCTCTAACTAGCTCCATGAGATTATCTAGCAATTTATTCGCATCAAAACTTGCCTTACCAATGGGACTATGGATATTTCCCTTTTTATCAACACGGAAATTTACCTGCCCACTCTTAGCATTAGAGACTGCCTTAGCCACATCTGGCGTAACAGTGCCTGTTTTTGGGTTTGGCATGATTCCCTTAGGTCCTAGAATCCTACCTACCTTACCTACAAGTGGCATCATATCTGGTGTAGCAATGACCATGTCAAAATTTACATTGCCATTTTTAATCTGCTCTACCAAATCCTCATCTCCTACAACATCCGCACCTGCATTCCTAGCCTCATCTGCCTTTATATCCTTTGCAAAGACGGCTACCCTAACAGTCTTTCCTGTGCCATGTGGAAGCACAACAGCACCGCGAACCATCTGGTCTGCATGTCTAGGATCTACTCCTAGTCGCAATGCTACTTCCACCGTCTCATCAAATTTTGCTGAAGCAAGAGATTTCACAGCTTCTACGCCAGATTCCATACTATAAGTTTTCTCATAGTCAAGCTTTTGTGATAATTGCTGCAGTCTTTTTGACAACTTTTTCTTCATAAATCACTTCTCCAATTAATCTACTATATCTACACCCATGCTTCTAGCACTACCTGCGACAATCTTCTTTGCCTCATCTATGCTGGAGGTATTTAAATCCTCCATCTTTGTCTTTGCGATTTCCTCTAGCTGCGACTGGGTTAATTTGCCAATTTTATTTTTCAAAGGATTATCAGAACCCTTTGTAATCTTTATAGCATTCTTAATCAAGTCAGTAACAGGTGGCTTTTTGGTAACAAATGTAAAGCTTTTATCTTGATATACCGTGATGATAACAGGAATGTTGAAATTCCCCATATCTTTAGTCTTGTCATTAAAAGCTTTGCAAAACTCCATGATATTCACGCCTCTTTGTCCAAGTGCTGGACCTACCGGTGGCGATGGATTTGCCTTACCAGCGGGGATTTGTAATTTCAACTCACCAACAATCTTTTTTGCCATAAAATATCCTTAAACACGTAAAATCAAAAAGTTTTTTCTACTTGAGAATCGCTAATCTCTATGGGTGTATTTCTACCAAAAATTGAAACATTAAGTTTAATTTTCTTGCTCTCCATATCATAGCTCTCCACGACACCAGTGAAGTTAGCAAAAGGTCCATCGATAATCCTAACAATCTCACCTGATAAAAATGAGACTTTCGGTCTAGGTGCTGCCCTATTTTGCACTTTATCTAGTATAGTCATAATATCTGACTCATTTAGCGGTGTGGGCTTTTTGCTCTCTCCAATGAATCTTCCTACACGAGGAAGGGATTGAATCATGTGCCAAAGCTCTGTGTCCAAATCTATATGAACAAACACATAGCCTGGGTAAATACTTTTTTGAACGATTTTTTTCTTTTTATCTTTAATCTCAAAAATATCCTCGGTGGGAACGACAATATCCTTTAAACGATGCGAGGCGTTATTCTGCACGATTAGATTCTCAATCGCTTTTTTAACCGATTGCTCACTACCAGAATAAGTCTGTATTGCATACCATTGAAATTCCATGCCTACCACCTTAAATCAAAACCTAAGATACAAACCTAGATATTGAAAATCCAAGTAACATATCCACAAGAGCCAAAAATAGTGCCACAAAAGTAACGACTATAACGACTGCAATAAATGCCGTTTTAATCTGGCTTTTGGTAGGGAAAATCGCTTTTCCCAATTCCTCTTTTGACTCTTTGTAATATTTCTTTATATCCATGAAGTTACACCTAAAACTTAAGTCTAACATTAACTAAACACCACAACAATGGCAGGCTAGGAAGGACTCGAACCCTCAACACTCGGTTTTGGAGACCGATGCTCTAACCATTGGAGCTACTAGCCTATCCCCACATTTTGAATAAGGATTGAAAATTATATGATTCATAGAATCTAATCTTAGAATCATACAACACAATCCCACACGATACAAAAATCTAGCTAGTTTTTAGCTTGACTTCCTTATGAATCGTATGTTTATTCAACCTTGGGCAGAACTTCTTAAGCTCCAGCTTCTCTGTGTTTGTCTTCGCATTTTTGGTTGTGCTGTAATTAATGTCTCCACATTCTGAACACTTAAGTCCAATCTTTACCACATTGCCCTTAGCCATAAATAAACCTTATTCAATAATGTTTGTTACTGCACCTGCACCAACAGTCTTTCCACCTTCTCGTATCGCAAATCTTGTCCCAAGCTCTAGCGCGATAGGGTTGATTAACTCAACTGTGATTTTTACATTATCGCCCGGCATAACAAGCTCTGTGCCTTCTGGAAGTAAAATAGCACCAGTTACATCTGTCGTCCTAACATAGAACTGAGGGCGATAGTTGTTATGGAATGGTGTATGTCTTCCACCTTCATCTTTGGTAAGCACATAGATTTCTGCCTCAAACTTCTTGTGAGGAGTAATAGAACCTGGCTTACACAAAACCATACCTCTCTCTACTTCCTCTTTTTTAGTTCCACGCAAAAGCACACCTACGTTATCACCTGCCTCGCCTTGGTCCATTTCCTTTCTAAACATCTCTACACCCGTAACGGTAGTTTTCTGAGTATCGCGGATTCCCACGATTTCTACCTCATCACCTACTTTTACAACGCCTCTCTCAATCCTACCTGTAACGACCGTTCCACGACCAGCGATAGAGAATACGTCCTCAACAGGCATTAGGAAAGTTTTTTCCACATCTCTTTTTGGAGTAGGGATATAGTCATCTACCGCTTTCATAAGGTCTAGAATCTTTTGTCCCCATTCGCCAACTTGCCCAGCCTTAGCCTCTTCTAGTGCTTTTAGCGCAGAGCCACCTACGATTGGTGTATCATCGCCTGGGAATTCATACTCATTTAATAAATCCCTAACTTCCATCTCTACTAGCTCTAGCAACTCAGGGTCATCTAGCATATCTTGCTTATTTAGGAAAACAACGATATAAGGAACTCCAACTTGTCGTGATAGTAGAATATGCTCTCTTGTCTGTGGCATAGGACCATCAGCAGCAGATACAACTAGAATCGCACCGTCCATTTGTGCCGCACCTGTAATCATGTTTTTTACATAGTCGGCGTGTCCTGGGCAGTCTACGTGTGCATAGTGCCTATTCTCTGTCTCATACTCAATGTGAGAAGTAGCGATAGTAATACCTCTCTCTTTTTCCTCAGGAGCATTATCGATATTGTCATAATCTCTTAACTCTGCTAGACCTTTTGTAGCTAAAACCGCAGATATTGCGGCACTTAATGTAGTCTTACCATGGTCTACGTGACCTATTGTTCCAACGTTTACGTGTGGCTTATTTCTATTAAACTTCTCTTTAGCCATACCTTAAATTCTCCTCTTTAAAAGATAAAAACACAACCAAAAATCAATTAGACAAACAACTAACTGGAGCCCATAAGCGGGATTGAACCGCCGACCTCTTCCTTACCAAGGAAGTGCTCTGCCACTGAGCTATATGGGCAAAAATATTGGGAAAAATATAAGTAAATATATACCTAAATCAGCTCCCAGTTGTCAAAGACATAATGGAGCGGGAAACGGGGCTCGAACCCGCGACCCTCAGCTTGGAAGGCTGATGCTCTAGCCAACTGAGCTATTCCCGCATATAATAACATGGTGGTGAGTCGTGGATTCGAACCACGGAAGGCGAAGCCAGCAGATTTACAGTCTGCCCTCGTTGGCCACTTGAGTAACTCACCGCTATGCTAAAACCGGTCAAACACTGATACAAGACATTAAGTGTAAATACCAGAATCTTATGGAGCTGGTTAAGGGACTCGAACCCCCGGCCTGCTGCTTACAAGGCAGCTGCTCTACCAACTGAGCTAAACCAGCAATAAAAAATAGGTATTATATCGTAATAATATTTGTTAGTCAAGTAAAAGGTGAATATTAAATTAAGATAGAATCTAATTTGTAAAAAATTCAGATGACGTAATAAGGAATTTTTATGAATCTAGGCATTAAAAAATCTCGTTTTAAGGGTGAGTTTGAAATAGATATAAACGCAAGTGATAAATCAATATCTCATCGCTCATGTATTATGGCACTCTTTGCAGATTCTATATGTAACATAAAGCATTTTCTAAAGGCAGAAGATACTCTTAGAACGCTTGAGATATGTAGAAAGCTAGGAATGCAATATGAGTTTAGAGGAGAAGAATTATTGCTAACACCACCTAAGAATCTCATAGAACCCGATGATATTTTATACTGCGGTAACTCTGGCACAAGCATGAGACTATTAACAGGGCTACTTAGTGGAGCGGGATTATATGCTGTATTAAGCGGAGATAAGTATCTCAATGTAAGACCTATGGATAGAGTTATTAGGCCTCTAAGAGATATTGGAGCAAATATAGAATCTCGCACAATACAAGTAAATGGGAAACAACGTCTAAGTGCCCCCATAGCAATACATTGCAAAAAAGAACTAGATGGTTTCACATATAAATCAAACATATCATCAGCACAGGTAAAAAGCGCCATGATATTAGCCGCCCTTTTTGCAAAAGATGCATCAACATATAGTGAAATATCACTAAGTAGAAATCATACAGAAAACATGCTTTTATCATTCCAAAGAGAAAAAATATTAAAACTAGATTCTAATGAAATCAATATTACGCCATTTAACGATGAAAAACCGCTTAATGCCTTTGAAATAGAGATTCCAAATGACCCATCTAGTGCATTTTTCTTTGCAGTCGCAGCCTGCATTCTCAAAATAACAATAAAGCTAAAACGCGTAATGCTAAATGACACGCGAATAGAGGCATTTAGGATTCTAAAAACTATGGGAGCAAATATAGCTTATGAGAATATAAGACACGGATATGAAAATATAGGTGATATAGTCGTGAGTGCAGGAGAGCTAAAAGCAGTAGAGGTGAGTGAAAATATATCATGGTTAATTGATGAGATTCCAGCCTTAAGCATAGCCATGTCGATAGCTAAAGGCACGTCAAGAATAAGTAATGCCCAAGAGCTAAGGGTAAAAGAGAGTGATAGAATCAAAAGCACAATAGAGGGATTAAATGCCTTTGGAATAGATACGATAGAACATGAAGACGGATTTGAAATAATAGGTGGAGAGCTTAGATATGGCAGGGTAGATTCTAAAGGAGATCATAGAATCGCTATGAGCTTTGCTATTGCAAGTCTTCTTTGTGGAGGAGAGATTCTTGACTGCGAATGTATTAATACCTCATTTCCAAATTTCTTAGATGTTCTTAGGAATTTCACAGAATATACAGAAATAAGATAGTTTTATTCACTTTTAAATGATAAAATTTATCAATAACGATTTTTTATTATCTTTAATCCAAAGGTATTAATGAAAGATTGTTATAATCCATAAATGTATATCATGTAAGGAGCATTATCATGGGTAAATACATAGAGTTAAAAAAAGATAACTTTGATGAGATTACAAAAAGCGGCGTTGCACTTGTGGATTTTTGGGCGCCTTGGTGTGGTCCATGCAAAATGTTAGCACCTGTAATCGATGAGTTAGCAGATGAGTTTGATGGTAAGGCAGCTATTTGCAAGGTAAATACAGATGAGGAAGAGGAGCTAGGAGCAAGATTTGGCATTCGCAGTATTCCTACAATCCTCTTTATGGTAAATGGCGAGGTAAAAGACCAGCTAATCGGCGCACAGACAAAGTCCGCTCTAAGCGAGAAACTAAATCAATATCTATAAGACGGATTTGTCATGATAGATTTGGCTATTGTAGGTGGCGGACCCGCTGGGTTGTCCGCTGGTTTGTATGCTACTAGAGGTGGCATTAAGAATGTAGTGTTGTTTGAGAAAGGTGCGCCTGGAGGACAGATTACAGGTAGTAGTGAGATAGAGAATTATCCTGGTGTAAGCGAGATAAAATCTGGTCTTGACTTCATGTCGCCTTGGCAGGAGCAATGCTTTAGATTCGGTCTTACTCATACCATGTCTGAGGTTGTACGTGTAGAGAAGCATGGTGATATTTTCCATGTGATTCACAATCAAGGCAAGGGTGAGGAAGTGGTGGAGGCAAAAAGTGTTATCGTTACCACAGGTGGCAGACCTAGAAAATCTGGAATCAAAGGTGAAGATGAGTTCTGGGGCAGAGGTGTTAGCACATGTGCTACCTGCGATGCGTTCTTTTATAAGAAAAAAGAAGTAGCTGTGCTAGGCGGTGGCGACACTGCACTAGAGGAAGCGATATATCTTACAAAGTTCGCTACTAAAGTGCATTTGATACACAGACGCGATGGTTTTAGAGCGGCACCTATTACGGTAGAGCATGCGAAGTCTAATCCGCAAATTAACTTCCTCGTGCCTTATGCAGTGGAGGAGATTTGCGGTGATAATTCTGGCGTTACGGGATTAAAAATTAAGAATCTAGGCACCAATGAAGTCTCGGATTTGAATGTCCCAGTCATTTTTGAGTTCGTAGGATATGATGTGAATAATCATATCTTGCAGCAAAAAGATGGCTCTATGCTATGTGCGACAAATGACACAGGCTCTGTTGTGGTGGATTTGAAAATGCGGACAAATGTAGATGGATTATTTGCCGCAGGAGATATTAGAATCTCCGCTCCAAAGCAAGTCGTATGTGCCGCAGGTGATGGTGCACAGGCAGCACTTGAGGCAATAGCGTATTTAGAATCACATGCTTAAAGCTAAAATAGCAGTCATATAATAATGATTGCTAAGAGAGATTTGTATATACCGCTTGGACATCATCGTCCTCTTCTATTTTATCAAGCAATTTATCAAGCTCTTGCATCTGCTCTTCACTAAGAGTAATGGGACTTGTGGGAAGTCGCACAAGTTTTGCACTACTAGGTGCTATGCCTAGTTCCTCTAATCCGCTAGATAAAGTGCCGAAATCTTCATATTTGCAGTATGCTGTGTGTGTAGAATCCTCATTTTCCACAAGAGAGTCAAGACCGCTATCAATGAGATTTAGCTCGACTTCATCTTTATCTCTTCCCTCAAGACTAATAATAAATTCTCCCTTGCGTTCAAACATAAAATCAATAGAGCCATTTGTAAGCAAACTAGCATTTGGCGTTTTATTAAAATAGCTTTTGATATTTGCCACCGTGCGGGTAGGATTATCAGTAGCACATTCTATAAAAATTAGCACACCATTTGCCGCCTTACCCTCATAGCTAACCTCCACAAAGCTACCCTCTTTGCTCCCCGCTCTTTTAATGGCTGCCTCGATATTATCCTTTGGCATATTTTGGGATTTTGCATTCGCTATTGCTAAACGCAATTTCGCATTCATCTCTGGGTCCTGCCCCCCCTCTTTTGCTGCTAGGGTGATGGCTGTAGCTAATTTTGGGAAAATTTTACTCATTTTATCCCAACGTTTTTCCTTAGCGGCACGGCGATATTCAAAGGCTCTACCCATACATATTCCTTACTTTTTATGAAATTATAAATCAATATTTATCAAATATTTTCTGAATCTCTCCTATGTCTTTTGTCTTTGTAAGCGATAGCATAAGCAAGATTCTAGCCATTCTAGGATTTAAATCATTAGAGGCTATGAAGTCTTTCTCATCGCTAGTTGTGATTCCAGAATCTATCCTAGAGCTTTTCACCACAAGTAGCCCGTTTGATATAAGCCTCTCTAATGTCTCTTTTTGATATTTATGTATGCTGCCATTCCCGCTACCTGCCACGACTATGCCCTCTGTCCCATTATCAAAAAGTGCCTTTGCAGCTACACTAGAGCCATCATTAGCATAGGAGTAGAGAATATTTACTTTTGGCAGGGTTTTTATATTTCTGATATTAAACATGCTTGTAGTTGTGTGCGGCTTGTCTATTTTGTAGTTAAAAAATACTCTGCCATCGACTATATATCCCATGTCCCCCGCATTTGGCGAGGAGAAAGAATCTGTATTGATTCTATGCGTCTTTGAGGCAAAGCGGGCAGATTGTATTCTATCATTCATCACAATCATCACACCGCGATTTTTGGAATCTTTATTTGCCGCAAGGCTTACTGCATTATAAAGATTCTTAGGACCATCGGCACTAAGCGCGCTTGCAGGACGCATAGCACCAGTTATCACAATGGGTTTATCACTATGGATAACGAGATTTAGGAAAAAGGCACTCTCCTCCATGGTATCCGTGCCATGCGTTATAACAATGCCATCTACATTGCTTTGAGAAAGAAGTGCATCTATCCTATTTGCTAGTTTTAGCCAAATCTCATTTGTCATATCCGCACTATCGATATTTGCTACCTGCTCTCCGCTAATATTGGCAATATTGCTAATCTCTGGCACTGCCTTAATTAGAACATCTACGCCTACCACACCAGCCTTGTATCCTGTGGTATCAATCTGACTATCACTCTGCCCTGCTATCGTGCCACCTGTGGCTAGAATCACAATATTTGGTTTAGCCATAGCAATGCTCCAACATGAAATAAATATTAATGCTAGTTTAGCTAGATTCATTGTCTGCTCCTTTTTGCATATCTATTATAATCTCAATAAGTCTTTTATATAACGGAAATTAACATGAAAATAGCATTAATTTTTATTCCATTTCTATTATACTCTCAAACTCTAATAGATAAGTTCCCAGAATACAAACCGCTATCAAAAATGGGAATCATAGAGGATTATAGCAATAATAAAAATACACTAAAAGAAATAAAAGATTCCATAGATAATAAAACGTTAAAAATCTTGATGATTGGCGACTCTCATATAGCAGGGGATTTTATGGGATATGAGCTAAGAGAGATATTGGGAGATATAAATAGCATTGGTTTAGTACTGCCACTAATGCCACAAAGTCATCAGAATCTACTTTTGCATTATACAAGCAATGATTTTGAGATTCTAGATTCACGAAATGAGAAAAGAGATGACTACCCACTTGGTGGCATAATAGCTAGACCAACACAACCAAACGCCAGTATTTCCCTAATGCCAAATGAATCTATCTTTGGGAAACAAAAAAAATTCTCTTTCACACTGCTAGTAAAAAGCGCCAAAAAATATTCATCTCTTATGCTAGTAGATTCTAATTTAACCCGATACATAATCATGCCTCAGGAAATAAATAAATGGGAATTTTGGGATTTAGGGAATCTAAATATTAGCTTTCCACTCACAATAAAAGCATTAGATGAAAATATAATGATAGGAGGTTACAGCATAAATAATAAAGATGGAAATGTGATTCAAAGTATAGGCATTAATGGAATCCGCTCTGATTTCTGGAGACGGTGGAATAGAGAAATAATCAAAGAACAGCTAGAAAACACGGACTATAACGTAATTTTATTATGCTTTGGCTCAAATGAGGCTATGTATGATAAATATAATGTAGAGTATTACAAAGATGTCTATAAAGATTTAATTAATCTAGTTTCACAGAATCATCATGCTATGATTATCATAATGGCGCCGCCGGATGTTAGGATTAATAAAAAGGGGGAATACGAGATTTCCCCGCTATTTGATGATATAAAACATAATCTAAGAGAAATAGCTAGAGAGAATAAAATATATTTATTTGACATGTCAGATTTCATCGCAAAAACAGGGGGGAAAGATGAGTGGATAGAGAAAAAACTCTCAAAAAAAGATGTACATTTAACACCTAGCGGCTATCGACTTATGGCAAGTGGATTCTATAACGCTCTAAAAGAGCTATCACATAAAATCCCGTAATCCATTTGCCTTTTTCATCCATTTCTCCAACTCATCATAATTCTCATTTTCTATAAGATTCTTTGCAAAGCTAAGATTCCCCTCAAACTCTACTATGGCATTCATCAAATGCTTTTTATTGAATCTAAAAATATCTCGCCATGTGATAGGGTGGCTATTTGCAAGTCTTGACATGCTTTTAAACCCACCGCCGACTAATGCTAATATATTCTCTGGACTCTCCTGCACTAAAACCGTATTTGCCAAAGCAAAGCTTATAATATGCGGTAAATGTGAGATATATGCTACATGCTCATCGTGATTTTTGGAATCCATTTTTACAATTCTCATGCCAAGATTTACAAAAATCTCCTTTGCAAACGAGACTTGAAACTCTCCGCTATCCTCTGTATCTGTTAGTATTAGAATCTTATCTTTAAATAAATCTCTTTGTGCTGCCTTTGGTCCGCTATACTCCGTGCCATTCATGGGGTGTGCGCCTACATAGTTTTTCCTAACGCTATCTTTGATATTATCTTTTATGAAAGATTTAGCACTACTTAAGTCAATTATTGTCTGTGTCGGCAAAAGATTACAGAATCCATTAATAGTATCAACGACAGATGACATAGGAATGGATACAAATATCACATCACATTCCTCTATTTCTTTTAGAGAAATACACTCATCTACGACTCCAAGAGATAATGCCTGCTGTGCATGCAAAGGCTTATTATCAAAGCCAAAGATTCTCTTAAACATCTTACTCTCTCGCAGTGCTAATCCTAGCGACCCTCCGATTAATCCTAACCCAATAATTCCAGCCTGCATATATGCTCCACTTTTTAGATTCTGAAATCTTAGCAAGAAATTATTTTTTAGCCTCCACAATGATAGCAATACTACAATCATCTATGGTTTTCTCTCTCACCCTCTTCTCCATTAGCTTCTCTAACTCTTTTTGCGTATTTTCTTTATCACTCCTTGCTTTATTCATATATTTAGCTAGTAATCGAACTAGGCTTTTTGTGCTATTTTGATAAAAAGATTCCCCACTGCCATCAGACATTAGCACAAAGCCATGTATCTCTCTATCATCATTTTTCATCTCACCCTTTATTAATCTTAGTCGTGTTTCTGCGCCCTTTGAGGTTACAAAATATGTCGCATTCCCCTCGCCATCGGGGTGATTTGCCACCTTTATCTCATCACCACTTAGAAAGCCAGAGATACCATCGCCTAAATGCCCCAATATAAATTTAGAATCCTTAATCGCTGCAAATAGCAATGTGGAGGCTAAATCACGAATATTTACACAAATGCAAGAATCTATCTCTGAAACTAGATTCTCAAAATGCTCTAAATCCTCGCTGAAATCTATCTCCTTTATGTCTATATTAAACATTAACTTTGGCTTATCACTAAAACTCTCTTTGTCATAGAATCTAGCTATATTATCTGCCTTGCTTTTATGCGCTTTTTGCTTATCATTAAAGCTAGATATATCTTTTAGCAATGAAAGTAGAGAATCTCTAGCTCTATCTGTGAAATTCTCTTTAAAATCCTTTGAGGTATTGATGTATTTTGAAAGCGGATTTGTGCTAAGAGGCATATTAAACTCAATACTATCTAGCTCCATCTTAAATCTCTCTGCCGCGCTTTTTAGGGAATCTATGCTTAATGCAGAGTTTTTATACTCGCTATCTAGTTTCTCTAACTCCGCTTTTTTAGCCTCTAAATCATCTTTTAGTTTTTTCTCAAGGTGGCTTGTGGAATCTCTTAACATATTGTAGTCTTGCAAGTATTGATTAAAAACTCCCTTAAAATCATCAAAGGCTAGATTCTCTGCTCCTGGCTTACATAGCATTGTCTTTTTCTTTATCCTGTCTGGCTTTCTTTGCGTTTTGAATCTATCTTTATATAAAAGTTTATAATCCTCTATTAGCTCTTTTAGCTTTGAGTGAAACTCATTTGCTTTATTCTTTAATGTATCTATTTGAGTTTTTAGACTACTTTCATCATTGCTAGGCATTTGAGGTTGGAGCGCTTTGTTGTATTGCCCATATTCTTTTTTTCCTTTTACAAAATTGAAAAAATTATTGCAAAAATTTTTAACGCTATCCGCCTTTTTTGAATACTTATTCTTTTTAGGTGGCTGTGTTATGGTTTTTTCTTGCATAAGCTGCTTATCACTATCACTCATCTCATAGCCACCAAGAGAATCTAAGATGATATTTGATAAAATAGATTCCACCTCTTTTAACGCATTATTATGAGTGATTAAATCCACTCTCTTATGTTTATAAAAATCTCTTAGCTTCCCTATCTCTACATCTAATAACTTTGGTAAATTATGAGATTCTATCTTTTCACATAAAACATCAACAAGCTGTTTTAAATCTTCTTTAAAATCCTTAACACCTTGTTTGTCTTTATTAACCTCATCTTTTAGAATCTCAAGATTATTACATATTCCATTAATAAATTCCTTTTGAACACCAATTAAATCATCACTCTCATAGAATCTATCAAAGCCATCATAAAGCATATTAGCCACGTATTTACTCGTAGCCTCTGAGCCATAGTGAGAAAATCTAGCGCTCCCTGCCCCATCTGCTAGGACGATTATATGGGTATTATCCTCTTGTTTTTGATACGTAGCATCTTGACATGGAATCTTTTCTTTCACATGTCCTCTGCCCTGCACTCTGTGGGATAGGATATGATATGTCTGCATAGATTTCCTTTATTTTAAAGTGTACCCCACCCGCTTGTATCAGGCAGATTTACACTATCACCTGCCCTTGAGCGAGAAGTGATAGAGATACTCTTAGACAGCCATTCGAAAAACTCTTTAAAATGAAGTCCCTTTAGCTTCATAGGATTCCTCTTTGGCGAAAAACGTCTTAGTGTATCCATATTTGCACCCCCTACGCCTATGGGGAATATGGTAAGTTTGCCATTATTTGCCATATCGCTAGAGCGAGATGCTGCCCTGTCTATATTATCTGTTGGCGCGCCATCTGTGATGATTACTAGCCATGGCTGGAAATAATCTACGCCACTATTTCTATACTCACTCTTTCTACTCTCAAGTAGGTCTAATGCTTTCTCAACTGCTGCTCCCATAGGCGTGTTGCCACCAGCATAAAAGCTAGGGGCAATCTCGCCATCTATACTTTGGAATCCTTGATTCTCAACCACACCGTTATATCCAAAGGTAACGATACATACATCAGCGGCACTCTTTGCCACATCATCATCATTTATCGCATCATAAAATGCCCTTACACCATCATTTAGCTCACTTATAGGGTCACCATCCATAGAGCTACTTGTATCAAGGCATAGACACACAGGCACTCTTTTAGTAGGATTATCCGCTAACTCATCAAATACTTCATCACTCATAACTATCCTTTAGCATAATATTGAATCCAAAGATTCCATAAAACACTCCAAGAATGCTTTGTGGAATCTTTAAAACTTTAATTACCTCAAAAGTTCAAAATACTAGAAAAATGCGGATTCACCCCAGCCCTTTTCCTAACAGGAATCTATGGTAATCTCTGCTCACAAAGCTTTGCATCCTGCAATAATCTCTCAAAGATTTTTAGCCAATTATCCGCGTTTAGCCTTTTACCCTCACTTGAGTTTTTCCCACTTTTATCAAAGGCATTATGAAATTTATCCTGCAAAATAGGAGGCATTCTATCCCAGTATTTCTTAGCAGCAGCAGGGATTAAATTAGGATTTTTCTTAAAAATAAAATTCATCATTTTGACATTATTTAATCTATGGCAATCTACCTTGCTACCATATGGGTGACTGCCTAATGTCATAATATAAAAAAGCATTACACCAATGCCATGAAGCTCGTCATCTATTGTCCGCAATGTCTGGCTTAGCGATTTATTGCGATTATTAAGCAGCCTAGGAGACATGAAATCATCAGTGCCGACAGGACAGGGGAATCTCCCCACTTGATAGCTATCGCAGTCTATGAGAAAAACCTCTCTTTTCGCATTTATCATTATATTTTGCGGATTCACATCACCTATCATTATCTTTTGGCTATGTAGAAATTTCACTAACACCAAAAAGTTTTTACACAGAGTTAATAAATCTCTCACAACTAAATTCACATAGCCCTTCTGCTGCCGCATCTTTGAGGAACTAAAAATGTTTTGAATTATAAATCCCTGCGCCTCTTTCATTAAGAATCCAACGCATTCATTATTGTCGTTATATACAAGCCCTTGTGGCAGGAAAATCCCGCTAGGTACTATGTCTTTAAGGAATATTAGCCTTTTTAGCTTATCTATCGTATAGGCTGGATATACCTCGCCATTTTTATTTGGCTCATAGATTTTAGCCAAATATCCATTACTTATGCGATATACAATAGACTCGCCACCCCCTCCTATTCTATTTGTTAAAGTATCTGTAAATACACTACCTCCTATGCCACATCTTATACTCTCATGTAGTCTTGGAATATTTTTTAGAATCACTTTGCGGGTATCTATTGGTTTCTCTGGCTTTTTATATGTAATCAAACCTCTATTATTAAAGGATTTAAAATTGCATTTCACAGAGCTATTTTGGGTATAGTATTTAATATCATTTGCTCTTGCGTGGTCGTTTGTGATGACTAGAATACTTTTATTCAAAAATCGTTGTGCTATGCTATCTATACTAACATCATCTATCTTTATCCATGTCTGCATTGCTAGATATTTATCATAGACACTCTTACTAGCATTATTATCTATGATTCTATTTGCCTCACTGTTTGGTAGATAAATGACTAGCTCTTTGCCATCTTGTTTTAATTTCTTTAAAGTAGGGATAATCTTTTCATTATAGTATTTCTCAAAACTATCATTACATAAAATATCTGAGGTAATAATGCAATTATCATATTCACCTAGCAATGAAAGCAAATTTTTATCATATTTTATATTTTTTGGTTTTTTTGATATGGACTGTGATGTTTTAGTATTACTTTTACCCTGAGATTCTCTTAGCATCTTTGATATTTCGCTAGAAATATGACCTGCAAAGGCTAGTAATCTACTGCGTTCCACATTATCTAGGGTATAACCATGATTATGGATATAATCATTAAATGCACCCTCTAAAAAACTCTGTATCCTACCCTCTAAATCCATGCACATATCCTACTAAAAGCGGATATGATACAAAAAAAAAAAAACAAGTCAAGGGTAAATATCACTCATAACTTTTCGCAATATTATCAATGATAGATTCTAAATTATTTATATAATCCTCACTTAGCGGGTCTATGATAATTAAACTAGCATTCATAGATTTTGCCAACGCATTCATGTCTCTATTTGCACTTTGTGAAAATACCCTTTTAATGCCTAGCTCTTTACCCTGCTTTGAGAGATTTGTAATATCTTGCAGTCCATATTTTTTACCATGTTTCTCTAATGCCATCTCATCTAGTCCATACTCACTATCAAAATGCGAAAACATAGGGTGATAGACTATGAAAACCCTCTTTGGCATATCCTGCAGTCTTTTATCTATTCTTTGCTTTAGAGAATCTAGCCTCTCTATTAGCTTTTTAGCATTGGCGACATAAAATTCTTTATTTTTAGAATCTAGCCTTGCAAACTCCTCGCTTAAAATATTAGCAATAATCCTAGCATTATTAATACTTAGCCAAAGATGTGCATCTTCGCTTTTAGAATCTAACTTACTATCTAGCGCTATAATATGTGCCTTTGAATTATTGCTTTTTAGGATTCTAGGCAGCCATACTTTCTCAAAAGGCATGCCGATACCCACAACCATATCTGCCTTACCCATACTCTGCATAGCTTGGAAATCTGGCTCGTATAACTCAGCATTTTTATTTTTCGGCACAATAATGCTAACCTCTGCTTTATCATTAGCGATATTTTTCACAAAAAAGGCTAGGGGCGCGATACTAACGCTAACTTTTAGCTTATCTGCAAAAAGTGGGGTGAAAGCAAGAAATAACGCAAGAAATATTTTCATGGTTTCCCTTTAGCTAAGTTTTGTTAGAATCTAATATAAAAGTTTTTTTAAAAGGAAACAACATGCAGCTAACCCCTGAGGAAGAGCTAAAAATGCAAGCATTTGTCGCGCAAGCCTTTGACTTCGCACGATACAATGATAAAGAATCCTTAGAAATTATGCTAAATGCAGGGCTAAATGTGAATCTAGCAAATCACAAAGGAGACACTCTCTTAATGCTTGCGGCTTATAATAATAATTTAGAGACCGCAGAGCTACTATTAAAGCACGGTGCAGAGGTGGATAAGAAAAATGACAAGCAGCATACCCCCCTTGCTGGCGTGTGCTTTAAGGGACATTTGCAAATGGCGGAGCTATTAATCAAATATGGCGCAGACCCAGATTTAGATAATGGCATGGGACTTACGCCTATGAATTGTGCTATTATGTTTAGACGCAAGGAAATTATAGATTTATTATTAAAGCACACAAAGAAAAAGCCTACATTATTTCAGAAAATAGGGCTATTTTTATTTGGCAAACTAAAAAAGTAAAGGAACAATATGTTTAGACGAAAAAGACGACTTAGAGTTAATGAGAAGGTGCGGAATCTAGTAAGAGAGACAAGGCTAGATATAAATGACCTCATCTATCCGCTTTTTGTGGTTGAGGGCAGTGGCATAAAAAGAGAGATAGCCTCCATGCCAGAAGTCTATCAGATGAGTATTGATAATATCCTCAAAGAATGTGAGGAGCTATGCAATCTTGGAATCTATGCCATATTATTGTTTGGAATCCCAAATGATAGCGATAAAGATTCCATAGGCTCGTATGCACTAAGTCAAAACTCCATAGTGGCAAAGGCACTGCGAGAGATAAAGACCTCTTTTCCGCAGATGTATGTCATAGTGGATTTATGCTTTTGTGAATACACAAGCCACGGGCATTGTGGAATCCTAGATTCCAAAAACATGGTAGATAATGACAAGACGCTAGAGATTATCGCGAAGCAGTCTTTGCTACTAGCCCAAAGCGGGGCTGACATGATAGCACCAAGCGGCATGATGGACGGACAGATACAGGCTATAAGGGGCATATTAGATTCTAATGATTTTGTGAATCTACCTATTATGAGTTACTCTACTAAGTTTGCAAGTGCATTTTATGGACCTTTTCGTGATGTGGCAAATAGTGCGCCAGAGTTTGGTGATAGAAAAAGTTATCAAGAGGATTTTGCCAACAGACGTGAGGCAATATCTGAGAGTCTAAATGACGAGCTAGAGGGCGCAGATATTTTAATGGTAAAACCTGCACTCTCATATCTTGACATAGTAAGGGATATAAGAGAGAGGACGCTGCTGCCCCTAGCGGTATATAATGTAAGTGGCGAGTATGCCATGCTAAAAGCCTCACAGAAAGCAGGTGTGATAGATTATGAAAAAGTCATGATAGAAATGCTAATAGGCTTTAAAAGAGCTGGGGCAGATATTATCATTACCTATCATGCTAAGGAAGTGGCTAAATTACTTAGTGGGGATTAGAATCTAGTTTGACTAATGCTGGATTGTTTTATGTCGGTAACGCTTTAAAGTGTTTGCATTAAAGAATATTTTGTGTTGAGGTTTTGATGATTTAAACTTTTTAGATTCCATATCTAAAGATGTAGTTAGCTTCACCCCAACCACCACATCAACGTGTGTTGTTTTCCTCTGAGATATTTAACTACACTCGACATTACATAATCGCCAAACATGATGTAATTGTTTAATATATATGTAATCAAACAATATAACTTAATTGTTAAATATAACTTAAAATGTCATTATTAAACATAGATGTCATTCTTAGGCTCTGTTGAAGAATCTTAAGGAAAAAAATATGCAAGATAATAAAAGCGAGGTTAAGCTAAATAGGATTCTCTCACTTTACTCGCTAGTGTTTTATGGACTAGCTTTCATGGTGCCTTTGACATTATTTACGACTTATGGTCTAGCCGCTAGTGCATCGCATGGCATGGTTAGCCTAGCATATATCATCACGACTGCATGTATGCTGCTAATTGCCCTAAGCTATGCGATAATGACAAAGGTTTTCTCTACTTCTGGCTCTGTTTATACATTTGTGCTGCATTCTATGAATCCAACTCTAGGCTTTCTATCTGGCTGGGCGATACTGCTTGGCTATATCTTTCTGCCTATGCTAAATTTCCTCATATCCGCTATTTTCCTAAGTTCTGCCCCGCCGTTTATACCAAGCTGGGTGTGGGTTGTGGGCATGGCATTAATCGTGTTAGTCATCAATCATTTTGGAATCAAAATCACAGATATATTCAACAAATCCATAGTAGCCTTGCAGATTGTATTTTTGGTGCTATTTTTTGGCATTGTGATATGGACATTATTTGTTGGTGATAAAAGTTTTTTTGACATAAATGCATTGATACGAATAGAGGAGTTTAGCGATTTTTCTTCTGGATTAAAGCTACTTTTTGCAGCAGCTAGCATTCTTGCGCTTTCGTTTCTAGGATTTGATGCCATAGCGACATTAAGCGAGGAGGCATTAGAGCCAAAGAAAAATATCCCAAAGGCAATAGTTTTATCCTGCCTAATCGCTGGAATCTCACTCATAGTCATGACATATATCCTGCAGATAGCATGGAGTAATGCATGGTTTGAGATGAAAGACCCTGATAATTCCTATGAAGTCATAGAGCGACTAGCGGGTAATCTAATGGCATATTTCTTTACATTCTGTTACTGCATAGGCACACTTGCCTCATCTATATCCTCTGTCGCTTCTGCCTCAAGAATCCTCTATGGCATGGGCAAAGATGGAATCCTACCGAAAAGATTCTTTGGCTATCTTGATAGGAAATATAAAACTCCCACATTTAGCATAGTCCTCATCTGCTTTTTTAGCTTATCGGCGTTATTTTTATCACTTGACACCGCTGCCTCGTTGCTGAATTTTGGTGCATTGCTTGGATTCCTCATGGTAAATCTCTGCGTCATAGCCTACTTTTTTGTGCGATTAAAGAAAAGAGTAAATTTTATTAAATATCTTATACTGCCACTAATTGGTGCTATCTTTACCTTTGCTTTGTGGATAAATTTAGAATCCTTTGCCATGATTTTAGGTGGCATCTGGCTACTTTTTGGTGTCTTATATCTTGCATTTATCACAAGGGGATTCAAGAAAGAAGTGGTGGAGATAAAGAGTTTGGAGTAGTTATTGTCTTAATGATGTTTTTATAATGATAGATAAAACATTAACACTAGCATAATAGAATGGTAATAAAACTTGTTACTAAGGAAAATTTATGGATAGACGAAAATTTTTAGGTAATTGTGCTACATTGCTAGGTGGGTTAGGATTATTATCTGCTATGCCTAGCACTCTTAATGCACTTTCTGTTGAAACAAATCGCCCTAAACGTATATTAATTATATTTGCACATACTTATTGGAATGATTCAAAGATTAATAGAAAATTGCTAAGTGAGGCATCAAAGATAGAGGGCGTTAAGATTCACAATTTAACAGAGCAGTATGCAAATGCTAAGATAGCGGTTGATAAAGAGATTGAACTTCTAGCATGGGCAGATAAGATTATTATGCAGTTTCCACTATTTTGGTATAGCACACCTAGTTTATTAAAAGAATGGGAAGATGAAGTGCTAGTAGCCGTAGATACGATAGATAGTAAAAATAAAAACAAAATGCTAAAAGGAAAAACATTTCAGATTATCACCACCGCAGGAGGCAAGGAATCTAGCTATGATGGACATCATGGCGGTGTTACAATAAAAAAATTACTGTTGCCCATATATCATTCTTTTGCATATCTTGAGGCTAAGGCTAAAGACCCATACTGCATATATGATGCCGGAAATATCTCTATTGATAAACTACCTATAAAGCAATATCTATCACAGATAAAATCTTAGATGAATATCATATACAACGCAAAATTTGATATTTTTGCGTTTGAATCTTCTACAGAATATAAGTAAATATTTTGTATTAAAAATCACTAGAAATATTTTTAAAATCCAAATAGATTCTCATCTTCACTATTAATTAATCTATTTGTTTCCTCTAGTTGCTCATAGTTAATTCTTGATATGTCTGTATAATAAAATATTTCATTTCCTATCCTTTTCTGATATACGCCACTAGGTATCCTAAAGTTTCTTCTCATACCTGGATTGATTTTTAGAGCCTCTGAGATAAAATCTGCAAATACAGGGGCAGCTACATTTCCACCGTATGCCTGACCACCTATTGATGTATTGTCATCTCTTCCATACCATACAATTACTTGTAAATCTGGTGCAAAACCGCAAAACCAAACATCTCTGGATAGATTCGATGTGCCTGTTTTACCCGCTAACTCTATGCCACTCACTCTAGCTCTATGTCCCGTGCCTCTTTGGATTATATTTTTTAGGATAGAGATAACTAGATATGATTGTTTGTCATCTGTGATTTTTGTCTGCGTTGTTTGGAAAATAGTCTCCTTGCCATTTGGTGCTACAATCTTTGCTACAATGTAGGGTTTCACAATTGTGCCATAATTAGAAAATAGGCTATACTGCATAGCGGCTTTTATAGGGCTAACAGATAGGCTACCAAGTACTACGGTTAAATCATGTGGAAAATCGCTAAAACCCATTTGTTGCAATCCAGAATACAAAGACGACTCCGTAATCTTTTGTGCAGTGTCTATGGTGGGAATGTTTAATGACTTTTCTAGTGCGGTTTGCATACTAACAGGTCCTAGATATTTTCTAGAATCATTATTTGGCACCCATTTGCCAAATCTTTTTGGAGAATCTATAACAATCTCAGCAGGAGAATATCCCTTATCAAAAGCTAGTTGATACACGAATGGCTTTACCGCACTGCCAAATTGCCTATTTGCCTGTGTGGCACGGTTAAAAGAACTTTGATTATGATCTACGCCGCCAATTAATGCTAAAACCTCGCCTGTATGAGGATTAGTTACCACCATGGCACCATTTAGAGTATTTGAGTTTTCATTTAAAAACTCATTCAACTCTCCCTCACTTAGCTTTGGTAGATTCCTTGACTGCCTAATACTCTGCTCTCTTTGTGCTATCCTATATTTAATATTTTCATATCCCTTTAACAATGCTTTGTTTGCTGCTTCTTGATATTCCATATCTATTGTGAGATATATTTTATATCCCCCAGATTTTAAGTCTGGAATATCTGCCAACTCCCGCAATGCCTCATCTACTACGTATGGTGCTTTATTTTGAGTTAGAGTTTGGTCGTATACCACAGGGACTTCTTTTACGCTTTGATTAAATTCACCTTGAGTAATCCAGCCTAAATCATACATTCGTTTTAGTATGGTATTAGCCCTAGCTAGAGAATGTCCTAGATTCTTAGTGGGGTCATATTTCACAGGTGATTTAGGAAGTCCTACCAACATGGCTATTTCTTTTAATGTTAGTTGATTTAAGTTTTTCTTAAAATATCCTAGTGCTGCGGTCTTTATACCATAATATCTATGCCCTAAATATACATAGTTTAGATACCTCTCTAGTATATCTTCCTTTGATAATACCTGCTCTGTCCTTATGGATAATAAAAACTCCTTTAGTTTCCTATCTAGCGTTCTATCACTTGTTAGCAACATGTTTTTCACTAACTGCTGCGTTAATGTGCTACCTCCCTCCATGTATTTCATATTTACAATATTTTTAAAAACCGCTCTAGCGATAGCATCGAAATTCACGCCATCGTGCTCAAAAAACATTGTATCCTCTATTGCTAATAATGCCTCAATGACGCGTCCGGGAATCTCATCATACTTTGTATAGAATCTATACTCCTCATCAAAAACATTTGCGATTAATCTGCCTTTAGAATCAAAAACCTGTGTTACTTCATTTGGGTGATATTCTATAATCTTTTGAACCTGTGGTGATAACTCTTTATATAACTGATAGCCATAATATGCAACAATTCCAGCAATAATAACGAACACAAACAATAATACATAAAATATGATTTTAAATACTTTTATAGCAGTGCGAAACCCGCCACTCTTGACCTCATATATATCATCATTTGACATCTATATTCCTAATTGAGATTAGCGGATTATTTTACAATATTTTTATAAAAATCTATGCCCTTACAGCAAGTTTGTTAATAGCCTCTTGATTCATATCATCCATGTGTGTTTTCATCACACGTGAATACATATCCACAAGACGATTAGTCTCTATCATGTTTGTCATCTCAATTACCGCATTTACATTGCTTTTCTCTAAAAAGCCCTGTGCGACCGCGCCACTAGTGTAGGATAGATGCCCTCCTGCTAGTCCCTCTGAGTTTGTATCGCCCTTTATAGCCCTATCCTCGACATAAAGGCTATTCCCCATTTTCTTTAAGAATTTTGGATTATCAAATGTAACGACAGCAAGGCTCCCGCCGGGTATATTTTCCCCGCCTTCTGCCAAATCTGTAAAGCTAATATTGCCATTAGAATCAATTGAGATTTGCATACTAGGATTCATTAAGATTCCACCGCCATTATCAAAGCCATCTCGAGATAGCACATGGAATCCCTCCTTGGTAACCAAATATCCATCATCACTAACACTAAAGCTACCATTGCGAGTATATGCAATGCCATTTGGCGTCTGAACTGCGAAAAATGTATTCGGGGATTTAAGTGCGAAGTCAAGTGGATTCTCAGTCTGCTCCATAGAGCCTACACTTTGGTCTGTGTATTCCTCCGCTATGGTAGGCACTCTTGTCATCGTGCGGTTTATAAATCTTGCCGCTGCCCTTGTCTCATCTGGGATTGGCAATGTGTCTTGATATTCTTGCACCATACGCAAGAAATCGCCAATGACTACATCATCTCTCTTATATCCGTTTGTATTAAGATTTGCTAGATTATTTGATATAACATCAAGTCTATTAAACTGCGTAACCATGCCACCTGTGGCGCCGTAATATCCTGTTTGCATAATTTCGTCCTTGAATTTTTTTAAATCAAAGCAAAAAATAATCCAAACTATACCACAAATAGAATCTGCCTGTTTCTTTAATACCCATGCTATCAAATGTTATCTATTTATAAAACTTTGCAGATAAGCTATGTTTTCACATTTTTATTTTCAAAAATGATACTTTTTGTATCAAATATAATTTTTCAATGTATCCTTTAAATACTTATTTTTGATTTTGACTTTTGAAATATGCTATGTTTGAAAAATAATTCAACCAAATTTTTAAGGATATTTATATGTCTATTTTACACGGCACATTTCCTGCGATGCTTACCCCATACAACAAAGACAAAAGCATTAATGAAAAAGAATATCAGAGAATAGCAGAGTTTGGAATCTCGCAAGGTTTAAATGGAATCTTTTGCAATGGCTCTGCAGGTGATGGTTTAGCACTAGTCTTTGAGGATAAAGTCAAACTCATGAGACTAAGTGTAGAGGTTGCAAAATCAAAGGGTGTTCCTGTTATTAGCGGGATAGGCTCCTGTGTCTATGATGAAACCCTAGCCCTAGCAAGAGAGGCAAAAAAACTAGGGGTAGATGCCCTCCTACTCCAACCGCCATTTTATTACCCCTTGAGTGAAGAAAATATGATTGCCTACTTTGCCTATATCGCAAAGAATATAGAACTGCCTTTGTATGTTTATAATATTCCACTTTTTGCCCCCGCCATGAGTCTTAGAGTTGTGGAGGCTGTAAGCAAGATGGATAATATAGTAGGCATGAAAGATTCTGCTGGTAGTGCAGTGGATTTTTCACACTTTAGTGATGTGCTGTCTGATTTTGATATTTTTGTGGGACGTGAGGAATATTATCTTGGTGCATTAATCTCTGGTGCAAAAGGCTCTATGACTTCATGCGGCGGCGTTTTCCCTGAGATTATGAGTGGAATCTATAAAAGCTTTTTACAAAAAGATTACGCACAAGCACAAAAGCTACAACAATCCATTCTAAAAGCAATCCGCTTTGCAGGAAGTATGCCATTCCCGCTTGGCTACGCCCTGCTTTTAGAGGCTAGAGGATTTAATTTTAATAATCTCTCTACAATCCACCCCATAGAATCTAAGCTTTATGAAAAACTAGATTCTAAAAAAAGTGAAGCTAAGGCAGTGCTTCTTTGCATAGATAAAGAAGTGGGTTTAGCAAAACCCTAAGGGAGTATCCAAATGGATTTTATAGTCATTAATGAAAAGGATAATGTCGCAACCGCACTTAAGGATTGCAAAAGTGGCGATACACTAGGTGAATGCATGTTGCTAGAGGATATTTTCAAAGGACATAAATTTGCTACAAAAGATATAGCCAAAGGGGAGATTATAATGAAATATGGCGAGGCTATAGGAAAGGCAAGTTGTGATATTAAAAAAGGTTCTCACGTTCACGTGCATAATATCGAAGGGATACGAGGCAGGGGTGATTTAACCTAAAGATTATAAGGAATAAATTATGAAATACACATTGCAAGGTTACAGAAGAGAAGATGGCAGCTTTGGATTAAGAAATAAAGTTTTAATTATTCCCAGTGTGCATTGTGCCAACAAATGCGTAGAAAAAATCGCAAAAAACAATCCAGATTCTGTATATATCACACACCAACATGGTTGCTCTCAGCTAGACTATGACGCTGAGCAAACAAAGAAAGTATTAGCAGGGCATGGCACAAATCCTAATGTCTATGGAATCCTCATTGTAGGACTTGGGTGTGAAGTCGTGCAAGCACATGATTTAGCAAAAAGAATCAAGGAGCAAACGCCTTATAAAGAGGTGCATTCACTTGTGATTCAAGAAGAAGGTGGCAATGCCCCCACAATAACAAAGGGCAGTAGTATTGTGAAATCCATGCTAGAAAATGCAAGCAAAGTGCCAAAAAGTAGTGGCGATTTTAGCGACCTCATACTAGGCACAGAGTGCGGCGGTAGCGATGCTTTCTCTGGTCTTTCTGCAAATCCTGCCCTTGGGGCATTGAGTGATTTTGTCATTGAGCAAGGTGGGGCTGTGATTTTAGCAGAGACCACAGAGCTAATCGGCGCGGAGCATCTTTTGGCAAAAAGAGCGGTTAATAAAGAAGTTGAACGCAGGGTTTATGAGGTTATCAATGGTTTTGAGAATCTCGTTTTGCAAAGCAACGCAGACATTAGGGGGGCAAATCCTAGTCCTGGGAATATCAAAGGGGGATTATCTAGCATTGAGGAAAAATCTTTGGGCTGTATCTATAAGGCAGGGACAAAGCCTCTAGTAGATGTAAAAGAATATGCAGATAAAATCACAAGCAAGGGATTAACACTCATGAATACGCCCGGAAATGATATAGAGCAACTCTCTGGCATGGTAGCAGGGGGGTGTAATATCTGTGTTTTTACCACAGGGCGCGGCACTCCCACAGGTTCGCCCATAACACCTACTATCAAGCTTTCCTCAAATACCGCTACATTTCTCAAAATGCAGGATTGCATAGATATTAATGCAGGGGATATTTTAGAGGGTAGAAGTTTGCAGGAAAAAAGAGAGGAACTAGTGGATTTCATCATAAGGCTAGGAGAGGGCGAACTCACAAAGGCAGAAATCAATGAGCAAAATGATTTTTCTATCTGGCGATTAGCGACCACCTGCTAGGGCTAGAGAGGTTTTTAGAGAGGATTATTATGGAAAATCCCAAAAACACGCACAATACACAAGAAAACACAGATTCTCGCACTACACTAAGTGCCGTGTCAAAAAATTTAGTGAATCTAGATTCCATTTGCAAAAAAATGCGTTTTAAGATTCTCCCTCTTATCGTGCTAATGTTTTGCCTCTCTATGCTAGATAGAAGCAATATTGGCTTTGTAAAAAATCACATTGCAATAGATGCGGGTATTAGTGAGGCGGCTTATGCGCTTGGTGCGGGACTTTTCTTTATAGGTTATGCGCTTTTTGAGATTCCATCAAATCTTTTATTGCACAAACTTGGCGCAAAAATTTGGCTAAGCCGCATTATGATAAGCTGGGGAATCGTTACGATGTGTATGATTTTCATTCATGATTCCACTAGCTTTTATATTTTACGTTTTTTACTCGGTCTCACAGAGGCAGGTTTTAGCCCTGGAATCATTCTTTATCTTAGTTATTTTTTCCCCTCAAGCCACCGCAGTAGTGCGTATGGAATCTACCAAATGGGCGTTCCCATAGCATTTATCTTTGGTGCGCCTATTAGTGGTGCTATCTTGGAGTATATGCCACCCTTTTATTTTAGCAATTGGCAGTGGATGTTTATTATTCAAGGTTTTGCAACTATTCTTGTGGGAATCCTAGCCTTTTTTGTCCTAAGCTCAAAACCTAGCGATGCGAAATGGCTCACACAAGAGGAAAAAGAAATTTTGCAAGCCGCACTAAATAATGATACAAAAAAAACAAAAAAGCATTCTATCCTAAGCACTTTTGGGGATTCTCTTGTGTGGCGTTTTGTCTTTGTGTATTTTTGTGTGCAGCTTAGTAATTATGCGGTTGTATTCTATCTGCCTACGAGGATTGCGGATTTTCTTGGCACAAATGTCGGATTTTACGCAGGAGTGCTAACGGCGATTCCTTGGATAGCGGTTTTTATAGCACTTCCCTTTGTTACGCGACTAGCAGATAGGAAAAAGGCATGGAGAATCTTTGCTATGTCTCTTTTAGGCTTAGCGGTGTGCAGCATGATTCTAGCCTCACTCTCTACTTCGCTTTGGATTTTTTTACTTTTTATTTCCTTTGCGGCTATTGGCTTTATTGTCGTGCAGCCCATTTTCTGGAATCTTCCAACACAAATGCTAAGTAGTACAAGTGCAGCAGCAGGGATTGCACTCATTGGCTCACTTGGGAATCTTGGTGGATTTATCACACCAAATCTCAAGTCTTTTGTGGAAAGCGCTACACAAAATAGCTCTTTGGGATTAGTCTCTGTTGCTTTGGTGGCACTTTTTGGTGTTTTTACATTGATGTTTTTGAAAAATTACTCTAAAGGATAGATATGGATTTAGGATTGAAAAATAAAGCGGTTGTTATCACAGGTGGTTTAAGTGGCATAGGTGGTGGAATCACACTTTCCCTGGCAAGAGAGGGGGCAATTCCTCTTGTCATAGCGCGTTCAAAAAATGCGGAATTTGAGGAAAAAATAAGGGAAATCACAAAGGAGTATAGAATCTATTATTTTGATTTAAAAAACTATGCAGGAATACAGAATCTAGTAGAGCAGATTCTAAGCGAGTATAAACATATTTACGCCTTAGTCAATAATGCAGGGGCAAATGATAATTTAGATATTCACAATCCAGTGGAATCTCTCATTGACAGCTATGCAAATAATCTCTTTCATTACTACGAGCTAACCCGCAACCTCATAACAACGCTTAAAGAAACAAGTGGAAATATCCTTAATATCGTCAGTAAAACAGGCACGACAGGACAGGGAAAAACCTCAGCCTATGCCTCCGCAAAGGCGGCACAAATGGGCTTTACACGCGAGTGGGCATGTGCCTTTGCAAAGGATAATGTGCGGGTAAATGCCATTGCCCCAGCGGAGGTAATGACACCACTTTATGAGAAATGGCTACAAAATTTTCCAAATCCAAAGGAGCAGTATGATTCCATAGCTTCTAAGATTCCGCTAGGAAAACGTTTTACAACCATAGAGGAAATCGCAGATTTTGCGACATTTATTATTAGTCCAAAAAGTAGCCATACCACAGGGCAGATTTTCTATATCGATGGCGGCTATGTGCATTTGGATAGGGCATTAAACTGGGATTAAGGAGGATAGATGAAAGCAGAAAATAATGTCGGTGTAAAACTTGCCATTGTGCTGGTTACTTCCCTATTTTTCCTTTGGGGTCTTAGCTATGGTCTTGTAGATGTGATGAATAAGAATTTTCAAAATCACCTACACATCACACAGCATGAAAGCGGATATTTGCAGATGGCATATTTTGGTGCTTATTTTATCATCGCGCTTCCCGCGGGATATTTAGCACAGAGATTCTCTTATAAAATTGGTATTTTGTTTGGACTATCTCTGTATGCCATAGGTTGTTTGCTTATCATTCCAGCGACAAATATGGCAAATTTTCATTTCTTTCTTTTCGCGTTTTTTGTTTTGGCATGTGGGCTAGGCAGTCTTGAGACAAATGCAAATCCCTACATTACAAAGCTAGGAGGAGAGAAAGGAGCGAGTTTTAGAATCAATGCCGCACAAAGCTTTAACGGGCTAGGCTCTGTGCTAGGACCGCTTATTGCAGGATATTTATTTCTCTCAATCACAAAGGCACCAGAAGATGCTAGCGATGAGTTAAAAGAGCAGCTTTTATTGCAGAATATGGGCAATGTGCAGCTTGTCTATGTAGGCATCGCGATTATCGTAGTCCTCATTGCCCTAGCTTTTATGTTTAGTAAAATGCCAGAATACAACGCGAATGATACAAAGCAAGATTCTCATAGTGGATTGCCACTAAGCGTATTTAAAAAAGGGCATTTTAGCTTTGGATTATTGGCGCAATTTCTCTACATAGCAGCACAGGTTGGTGCAGGGGCATTTTTTATTAATTATGCCGTAGAGCATTATGAGGGGCTAAAAGATAGCAAGGGGGCATATTATCTTAGCATTGCCCTAGCGGCGTTTATGCTAGGTAGAATCCTTACTACGCCGCTTATGAGACGCTTTTCTGCTTCTAAGATTCTGGGTCTTTATAGCTTGATTAATGTAGTGATGTGTATCGTGCTGTATGTTGCCACTGGATTTTTTAGCATCATTGTTTTGATTGCCCTATTTTTCTTTATGAGTATTTCCTTTCCCACTATCTTTGCTCTTGCAACTGCAAATCTCACTTCATCTGAGACAAAATTCGCAAGTTCATTACTCATCATGAGTATCATAGGCGGCGCCATTATGCCCTCTCTCATGGGAATGGTGAATGATAAGCACGGCACAGATGTAGGCTTTGCTATGCTTACCCCATGTTTTGCTTTTGTGGCATGGTATGGATTCTTTGGTAGCAGAGTAAAGGGGGCAAAAAATGAATAGTCTAAAAGATATAACAATCATTGATAGTCATTTTCATATATGGGATAGAGAGCTATTAGAGCTAGAGTGGATAAAAGGCACTGCACTAGATAGAGATTTTAGCTTTGAGGATTATGAGAGTGAGTATGAGGGACTAAATTTTGGCGGGGGAGTTTTTGTAGAGCTAGATTCTATAAATAAACAAAAAGAGAGAGATTATATTATCAATCTAGCTAGACAGAAAAGTAAAATGCTAGGATTTGTGCTAAATCCGTTTTGTGAGAATTATATTTGTGAGAATCATGGAAAAAATCATAAAAAGCTTTGTGGTTTTAGAGAAGTCCTGCATACAGAAAAAGGAAAAATTAATGACAAAGATTTTCGCACAAGGCTTAAGGAAAATCTTAGGAGTTTAGAGAATCCACTCTTTGAGATTTGCGTTAATGAGGAAGATTTGCAAAGTGTTTTGCATTTGATAAAGGATATAGATGCAGAGAATATAAAATGCAGTTTTGTGCTAAATCATTTTGGCAATGCAAAAGCACAAAATCACTATATCAAAGAGCTAGGCAAACTAGAAAATGTCGTTATGAAACTATCAGCCAAAGACTGCTTTAGTAAAGACACAACGCAGACAGACATAGAATCTCTTATCTCTTTAGCCCTAGAATCTTTTGGAGAAAAAAGACTGCTTTTTGGCAGCAATTATCCTGTTAGCAATATATCACCAAAAGAGTGGGCAACTAGAGTTTTTGATTCCTTGCAGAATCTCAATGTAAGTCTTGAGGGCATAAAAGATATTTTTGAAAGAAATGCCATGAGAATCTATCATCTCAAACCAGCCACAAGAAGATTTGGGCAAATCATAAAGGTAAAACCAGAGAAATTTGAACTCTACAAAAAACTACATGCAAATGCGTGGAGCGGTGTGCTAGATACGCTAGAGAGAGCAAATATTAGAAATTACAGCATTTATCATTACAGCGACTTTCTCTTTGCCTACTTTGAGTATGTGGGTGAGGATTTTAAAGCAGATATGCAAAAAATCGCACAATGCAACATTACAAGAGAGTGGTGGAAACTTACAGATTCTTGCCAGATTCCATTTAAAGAAGTCAAAGAGGGAATATGGCTAGATATGTGTGAGGTTTTTCATTTGGATTAGCCTATGGCGCCTTTAGGGAATCTTGGATTCTCTAAAGGCGCCATATCTAAAATGCAACATTGCATAGAAATGGGTGCAGAGCAAATTTTATTGTAGGAGAGCGGTATGAAAACATATCAAAATTTCATAGATGGAAAATTTATAGAGCATAAGGGGAATTTTATCCCCGTCTATAATCCAGCTACAAAAGAGCTGATTTCACAGATTCCAGACACCAGCCTAGAGGAGACAAAAGAAGCGATTTTAGCCGCAAAAAAGGCACAGAAAGCATGGGAAGCAAGGAGTGCTATTGAACGTGCGGGATTTGTGCGAGAGATAGCATCTCTGATTAGACAAAATGCCAAAATGCTAACAGAAACACTCATGCAGGAGCAAGGAAAAATACGTTCCCTAGCAGAAGTGGAGATTAATTTCACTGCGGATTATATGGACTACATGAGTGAATGGGCTAGACGTTATGAGGGTGAGATTATCCAAAGTGATAGAGCAAACGAAAATATCTTTTTATTCAAACAGGCAATAGGCGTAACAAGCGGAATCCTGCCGTGGAACTTCCCATTTTTCCTCATCGCAAGGAAAATGGCACCAGCACTTATCACAGGAAATACCATAGTGTTAAAACCAAGTAGCGAAACACCAAATAATGCCTATGAATTTGCAAAGCTAGTTTCACAAAGCTCTCTGCCAAAGGGAATCTTTAATCTCGTAGGTGGCAGAGGCTCTGTGGTAGGGAATGAATTAGCAAGTAATGAGAATATAGGCATGGTTAGCCTTACAGGCAGCGTGGAATCTGGTGTAAAGATTATGCAGGCAGCCGCTAAGAATATCATTAAAGTATCGCTAGAGCTAGGTGGCAAGGCACCGGCCATTGTATGCAGTGATGCAGATATTGACTTAGCAGTGGAGGCAATAAAGGCTAGTAGAATCTGCAACAATGGGCAGGTGTGCAATTGTGCTGAGAGGGCTTATGTGCATACAAGCGTATATGATGAGTTTGTTGATAAATTCTGCAAGGCGATGAGTAAGGTTAGCTTTGGCAATACTCTAAAGGGTGATTATGACATGGGACCGCTTATTAATCAAGCGGGAGTTGATAACGCAAAAGGTATGCTAGATAGAGCTATTAATGCGGGAGCAAAACTAGAGGTGGGAGGAAAGATTAGCGATAGCAGTGGATATTATTTCCCCGCCACAGTGCTAACTAATGTCAAACATGAAAGTGAGATTATGCAAAAAGAGATTTTTGCGCCCATTCTACCTATTGCAAAATTTGACACATTAGATGAGGCGATAGATATGGCAAATGACTGCGAGTACGGTCTCACTAGCTCTATTTATACACGCAATCTTGATGTAGCAATGCGCGCTTGTAGAGAAATCAAATTTGGCGAGACATATATAAATCGCGAAAATTTTGAGGCTATGCAGGGATTCCATGCTGGATTTCGCAAAAGTGGCATAGGTGGCGCAGATGGGAAACACGGCTTAGAGGAATACTTGGCTACTCATGTTGTATATATGCAGTATAACACGGGTGCTAAGTAGTATTTAGGATTATTGGACTTTGATTAGGGGTGCCCCTAGCATTGAGAGTAGCTTTGTTATAAAGATGTGTGTTTGGGATTCATTTGTGTGTTGGTAGTATGAGTCCTGTAATTCATTTCATATACAAAGATACGAATTGCTAACCTGCCATATTAATATGGCGCCTCTATGCTATGTGAGCGTCCTAATGTTAGTTGATGTTTTATAACAATGTTTAAATGAAAATGCGGAAAAATGTATGCAACGTTATAAATATCATCAAATATTTCAAAAAGTCTAATTTTGTTGTGATTTTATTACAAATGGAGATGTTATTATGAGAAATATAGTTAAAACATTAGGGATAGGTCTTGCTTGTTTGGGTAGTGTTTATGGATTTGATTATAAAATAGATGCGAATGTATCGCAGGTAACAAGAATTGGTCTTAGCAATAATTATAAAATTGATGTAGATAAGGGAATCTATCCAAATAATAGTTTTGCCTTGTTTAGTTCTCAATTGGGTGCAACCATTAATTTGCTAGAGACAGATGAACACAGAGTGAGATTTGGTATAAGGGGGATTTTAGCGGCAGTGGGGCTAGATACTACAAGTGGCTCTAAGATTCTACCCACAGATTATAATGGCATTGATTCTAATGGTGTTTTCATAAGGGCATATACACCTGCATTCGCGGAATTAATTAATGCCTATCTTAGCTATGATTACAAAGATTATTTTGGAATCATAGGTGGTAGATATAGCTTTGGTGCGCCAGATGAAGTAATGGGGACAGACTGGTGGAGCGGACACAACCAGGGTGTTAGAATCTATGGTGGAATAGATAATTGGAAAGCTTATTTTATTTATGTTCATACTCGGAGTAGTTCAAATTTAGAGAAAATTAATCACTTTGACCCGCAAAATAGAAGCGTAGATAAATTTGGTGCATTTGTATTAGGTGTAGATGGAAATATAGACATAAATGAAAACAACAATCTCTTTGTGCGACCATATCTATACTATCAACCAGGTGCTTATATCGACCCTGGTTTTAAAGTCGTGCATACGATAAAAAATGTAGGGCAGAGATTTGATATTAAAACTACACTGCTAATGCTTTTTGCAATACATGAGAAAAGAGCGCAAAATGTATTATCTGATTATGACTGGGGTTTTAATTCACTCGTGGTTAATGGACAATATCTAGGTAGGACGCATGGCAAGGGTGGAACGGCATTATTTTTACGCTCAGATGTAAGCTATGATAACCAGCACTTTGGTGGCGGAATCTATAAAAACTTTGGAAATCCAAATGATATGATAGGTTCTTATGGAGACCCAACAGGGCTTAACACATGGGTATATACTGCTTATAGCACAGGTCCTACATGGAGCGATTTTTTCTCACATGACGCGTTTAATATTTTCGCACTTTATGGGCAGAAATTTGACAAATGGAGCTATGAAGTCGTGGGGAGATACTTATTTAGCCCTCGCTCAAATGAAAACTCTATTGCATTATTGGTAAATTATGATGTTTCAAAGAATCTTAATGTCTATGTAAGGCTAGAGTGGGCAGGAACTCTCAATAAACCCGGCTTTAAGCTAGTGGAAACATTCCTAACCAAAAATGTATACACAGACAAAAGTATGATATTTTGGTATATAACTGCTAAACTATAATAATAAATATATGGGTGGGGGTATTTTGAATTTTGAAATGAAATAGAATTCTAAAAATATTCAAACAAGATTCAATGCAATGGGAATATAACTTTGCCTATAAAAACAAGAAAAAATCATTTATTTGCAATGTATTTCACATATTGCACTTATATTATAGCTACTTGCTTAAAACGTCTGTTGAAAAAAGTATTAAAATCTTTTTACCAGGAGAGCTAGATAATGAAACCAGCTTATTTATCATAGCAATAGGAATAAAAGATTTTTCATACAAATCGCATTTGAGTTTACACAAAACTTCTAGGATTGCTTTGAGTGCTAAAAAATCCTTGATATTAGGGTTTTTGATGTAATCCTTATATTGTATATTGCGACCAAATGGCACTGCTACATCTAAAAGAAATGACAGATTTTTATCCTGTTTAACAAATATTTTAATACCAAAATAGGTATTTTCACCAAAAACAGAGGAATTATTTCCCGTGATATATTTTCTCATATAATCCAAATTTGGCAAAATAATACTATTTTCTGAAATCTTAGATTCTATATGTAAAAAATGCTCCACAAACATACCACTTTTATCTAACCCTACGATATTTGTATAACTTTTGGCATCTTGTAGCGATTTTTCATATAAAAATTGTAAAAATGGACGTACAATTTTAAAGGCAAAATCATCGAGCCTACTAAATAAAGCAAGGGGTCCATCTTTTATAAATAAAACTTTTTCTAGCCAATGTAAAGCATTGTTTTCAAAGAAAAATCTAAACATAGAAAGCATTAAAACAATTTCAAAAATACTCATAATATACGATTGTATCAATGTGGCTCCATTAATTTCATCAACCAAAGTATGCAAATCAAAACAATCTGTTATATAAATAGTCTCGCTACATTTATTGCATACTATAAAATCATTTTTCTCATCTGTGTAATTTTGCGTTTGTTTGCTAAGTCTTTGCATGTCTTTACACTTAGGACAGGCAAATTCTATAAAAGAATTTCCATCTTCATATTCTTTAAATACTAACCATTTGATAGTGTTGATAAGCGAATCTTTGCTGTCCCCATCTTTACCGCTTAATTTATTGTCTTTAAAAATCTCAAAGAGGCTTTTACGTATAGTGGTAATAAAATCTTCACTTTTAAAGCGAATATTCTGCATAGGAACCACAAAAGTAAATCTATCGAGATTTTCTAGTTTGCTTATATCATCTGGATTTATCGTTTGAACATCCTCTAATTTTTCTAAATCATGAATGCTAAAAGTTATAATCCCGACACTATAATAGCAAAGTTTGCAAGAAGGAAAATTATCATTGACGCTAATTTCTTGATAGCCACCATCAACGGTAATAACACGTTCAAAATGAGTAGCAAATTTGTTTGTAATTGTATCCCAATCTATTTTTGCATTATCAACATCTACTTCTAATGGAACTTTGCCCTCAATTTTATCACATTTCAAAAGATATTCTTTAACCTGTTTATTCTCTATAATATATTGATGATTGATTTTGGAAGCTTTTTCATTAAAGTATGCCATATTGATCCCTTAATTTTATACTCGAAACTTTTCTATTTGCACAGGAATAATAAAGTTATTAGAAAATGTTTTCACTCTTGCAAAGCCTATATCGCTATTGCGAATAATACTTTGTGAAAAATCCGAAAAATCGTAATATTTTTCTAATACTCTAATTTCGTCTCTATTATTAAGATGAGAAATAAACCAATTTTGTGTGTTTTTTAAGATACTAGGAGAAATAGAGCTAACCTCTTGTGTAGAATAACTAATACCAATTTTAAGTTTTGCTCCTTCTTTTGCCAGACGGTTATAGATATTTCTTAAATCTTTATCATCTTTTGGAAAGATATTATGTGCTTCCTCAAAATACATTTGTATGGATTCTGGCTCTATATCATTGGTAAATTTTTCCATAGACTTAGCAAAAATATAAGAGCAAAGTCTATCAATATACTTTTGCTGGGTTTCTGTAGAGGCGGTCGATAAATCTACCAATACTATTTTTCCATCACGCAGTGCGGAATCTATGTCTTTTTTATAATCGTTACCACCTTTAAGAGAATGCAAATAGTTAAAACGTGTCAAAAATTTATATCCAGAAACACTTTCTCCCTTAAACACTTTAAGAAGAGCAGACCAATCATTATCTTGTTTATATTTTTCATCTATGTTGCTTAAATTCTGATCTACTCCCTTAAAATACTCACATGCTTCACTTATAGTGCAACCATCTCTTGGTATAGAACGTAAAGAAGATGAAGTAAAACCTGTGAATTTAAGTTTAAAGTTTGGATTGCAATCAAATTTTGCTCTATATAAAATACATTTATATAGAGCTTTCTTACGTTCTTGATGACGATGAAATTTTTCTCTTTCTTTCTTGTCGTTAGTATCAATATCTTTAAACATGCCAATATTTGTAAAATGCGACAAATAATCAACTTTCCTTTCAGCATTGATTTCATCGCACAATAAACTAAAAGATTCCTCAAGCGTATCATCATTGTAAAAGTCATATTGTATAGCTCTTACATCTTTATGTTCTTTGGTTTTATTTAAAGATGAGCTAAAACGAATTACTCTGTCTTTAAATTTATTATAAATCGAGCCTTCATCTTGCTGGTTGCTAAATGTATATTCCCCGTTAATATCAAAAACAATTTGCCCTATTTGCTTGTTATGCGCTTTATTAAGATTCTCAATGGCACTAATAATAATTTTTATAGTATTAGACTTTCCCATTCTTGTCATTCCAAAAAAGGCGGTGCGTTTTGCTACAATGTCCAAGGTTTTTAAAAACACATCGGGTGCATAACTTTTATTTTCATCATAAGATTGACTAGAAGCATAACGTAACACACCTATTTTTTCTTGCACTTGTTTTTCTGTATTTTTATTTTCATTAACAATAATTTTAAGCTGTTCTTTCTGTGGTTTATACACTCTATAATTATGTGCTCCTAAAAAATTTTCTAAATCAGTTCCAAAAATGAGACTTTTACTATCATCAGAGAAAAAAGTTCCCAAAACCCTGCAAGATAAACCAGAAAATTGATAAAAATATTTCGTATAAATATCTGGATCCAGTGATTTTCTATTCTCTTTTCTCTGAATATAGGCATCTGTAAGACTTTGGATAATTTCTTTCTTTTGCGGAATTTCAGCGGTCCCAATAACTCTAAGCAAAATGCCTTCACTTTGTTTATTTCTTAATTCATTATTATAAATAGCCATCAAAAAAACATCCATGCGGCAAACCTTTGACTGCATTAATGTTGAACCTTTAGAGGAATTGCTAGATGATGTGAAATACGCAAGAAAACTTACAAACATCACTCAGCATTCACCCGTGTTAAAAGCAAAAGTTACAAACGATAAAATCATAAATTTTTGCAATTCTCATCCCACATTAAAAGGCAAAATAAAATTTAATGAGGATAAAAGCAAAATAATTTTAGATACAAAAGTTTCAAAAGTTTTATTCATTAAAGTTCTAATGGATAATTTTCTAACCTCTCAGTTAACAAATTATCAATATGAAAGCAAAGCAAAAGATAATATAGGATAATAACATAGCAATCAGGTTAAAAATGTAACGTCTATACACTGCAATATAATTTAAAAAATTTTCAAATCACCATACAATTTCATAAAAAATCAATTTTTCAACATTTTCTTAATACTCTTTTTATCAAATCCCATTTTTTCATAAAAAAGCTCTACAACTTCTTCTCTAGTTTTGATTTCTTGCATTTGCTCTTTTTCCACAGAGAAGTTTGATTAACTTCGGCTTCTAACTCATCAAATACAGAATTTGCAATATCCTTAATATCCATTTAAATCCTTATCATAAAAGCCTTGCTCTATGAGGACATTTTCTATTAATGAAGTGCGTAAATTAAGACTTGAATTTGTCCCTAAAAAGCTTATTTTTACCCAATCTATGCTTTTTAGAATTTGCATTATCTTTTCTTTCTCTTTTAAAATCACTATGCCATAGCCTCTTCTGTGCGGCAGAGATTCAAAATCATTATAGATTCTCATCTGAGGATTGCTTGCGGAATTAAAACAAGTGCTAGGTAAATACAAATCGCATTTATAAAGCATTGCCTTATTTCTTGTGCTAGATGGTGTTCCGCCGTCGCTTAGAGAGTAGATTTTAATATACTCCTTGCAGGTTTTTTTAGGCTCTGTTTTTAAATTTAAAGTCTGCACTAAGGCATTATTGATCCAAATTTGAAAAAGCGTTGCGACTTCTACTTCTTTACCATTTGGATACTCAAAGCTATTTAGTGGCAGTTTTTCGCTAAAGGCTAGAGTGAAATTTCTCACCCTCTTTTTAGGACTACCCTTACCGTCGCTATCAAAAAGTGGGGGCAAAATAAAAGCTATGAAATCCGCAAAAACGCCGTGATTTATAAAACGCAGGGCAAGATTCCCTCTAAGACCAAAGGGTGGATTTCCTAAGATAATAAATTTTCCCTCTTGCGGGACAAAAGAGAGGAAATTCTGACAAAGTATTTCATCATTTTTATACTCCAAATCAATGCCTATACGATTTTGCTTTGGCATGAGTTTATAAAAACTAAGATTGCCACAGCTAGGCTCTATGAAAGTGTAATTTTCTGTATTAATATTATGGTTTTTTAAAAATTTTAGCAAGACTTCATAGCAGTATTTAGCAACTCTATCTTTAGTGAAAAATTCATTATGACTTCTGTAATCTTGCTTTGCAATCTTATATTTATTTCCTAACAAAAAATTTAAATCATAAATATAATCTTTTGGAATCTTTCCAAGACTCTCCCAACGTTTTAGCGTGCCTGTATGAAGATTTAATTTTTGCGCCAATTCATTAATACCTAAATACTCTCGTAATTCATAATACATATTCTTAGCAGTCATAAATATTTAAATATCCAAATTCCTCACATCTCTTGCATGCTCCTCGATATATTTTCGTCTAGGCTCTACCTCATCTCCCATAAAGATATTAAACATCTCCTCAGCCTTTTGACTATCCTCAATCTTTACTTGCACTAAGGTGCGATTCTGTGGCGACATTGTAGTCTCCCACAACTGCTCCTTATTCATTTCTCCTAGCCCCTTATACCTCTGTATATATGCACCTTTTTTAGCAGAATCCTCAATCTCCTCTAGGCATTCAATCATATCCCTGCCCTCTAAAAATTCTAGCTCTCTTTCCTTGATTTTAGAAAATAGTATTCTTGATTCTATAAAAAGTGGGTCATCAAAAATCTCGCTATGAATGCTAATCTGTGATAATCCCAGGTGAGTTTGGATATTAAAAGTCGCTCTAGAATCATCAATGCTTTTTTTGAGAATATTAAAATTCCTAGAGGCTAGATATGATTCTATACTTTGCGTTACAGAATCAATATCGTCAAAATCATTCTCTATCAAATATCTAATGACATACTGCACTTGGAACTTTCTCTCTAGCTCCTGCAATAATGCTCTATACATAGAAATATTTTTTAGCACTTCTAAAAGTTCATTATTTCCTATGCCCTCAAAGCTAAAATTTGAGATTCCATTTTTTATCAAAAACTCGCTAAGCGCACTATCATCTTTGAGATAAAAAGTATTCTTATTTTTCCTAAAGCAATAAAGTGGAGGTTGAGCTATATAAATATGCCCTGCCTCTACAAGCTCTCTAAAATATCTATAAAAAAATGTCATTAAAAGCGTCTGTATATGACTACCATCGACATCGGCATCTGTCATAATAATGATTTTATGATAACGCAATTTATCAATACTAAATTCATTTCCTATGCCGCAGCCAAAGGCAGTAATCATATTTCGTATCTCTTCGCTTTTTAGAATCTTATCTAGCCTTGATTTCTCTACATTTAGAATCTTTCCTCGCAGTGGCAGGATTGCCTGATATTTTCTATCCCTACCTTGCTTTGCAGAGCCACCCGCAGAATCACCCTCTACAAGATATATCTCAGAAATGCTTGGGTCTCTGCTTTGGCAGTCGGCAAACTTGCCCGGTAGTGTAGAAACATAGCTTTTAGATTCCTTCCTGCTTAAATCTCTGGCTCTTTTTGCAGCCTCCCTACCATTTGCAGCAACTATAACCTTTTGCATAATTAGCTTTGCTTGATTTGGATTCTCCTCAAAGAATCTATTTATTTTCTCATAGACTAGCTTTTGAACTATGCCTTTTACAAAGGAGTTTCCAAGTTTGCCTTTTGTCTGTCCCTCAAATTGTGGCTCCATAATCTTAGTGGAAACAATGGCAACTAATCCTTCTCTCACATCATCACCTAGCACTCTTGTATCTTTCTCTCTGTTTTTAACATTAGAATCTATGTATTTTAAAATCGCTTTGCTAAGACCAACTCTAAAGCCGTTTTCATGTGTACCACCCTCTGGTGTGCGTATATTATTTACAAAGCTAAGAACTTTCTCATCATAGCCCTCATTATAAGCCAAAGCGATTTCGACTTCAACATCGCTTTCAACTGCCTCAAGAGTAATAATCTCAGAAATAAAAGGTTTTTTATTTATATCCTCTATAAACTGCCTAAGACCACCCTCAAAACAGAATCTTTCTTTGATATTATTTCTCTCATCAATAAAGTCAATTGTGATTCCATGAGTTAGATATGCCATTTCCTTAAATCGCTTTGTAAGGATAGAGCTATCAAACTCAACTATTTCCATGATTTCATTATCTGGGATAAACTCTATAATAGTCCCCCTCTTTTTTGTCTCGCCGATAACCTCTAGCTTAGTTGTGGGAATGCCTTTTTGAAATTCTTGTTTATATATTTTATTGTCTTTATGAATGGTAAGTATGAGATGTTTTGATAGCGCATTTACTACGCTAACGCCCACACCATGCAGACCGCCAGAGACTTTATATGTGTCTTTGTCAAATTTCCCTCCTGCATGCAATACCGTTAAAACAACAGTGGCAGCAGGTAGATTCTCACTTGGGTGAATATCTACAGGAATTCCACGTCCATCGTCTTCTATAATGGCACTTCCATGTTTTGTTAGCGTTATTTTTATATTTTTGCAATGTCCAGCCATTGCCTCATCTATGGAATTATCTACTACTTCATATATCATGTGGTGAAGACCATTGACATTTGTATCGCCGATATACATACCCGGACGTTTTCTAACTGCTTCAAGACCTTTTAAAACTTTAATATTAGTGGCTTTATAATCTTTATCACTCATTTATTTACCTTGCTTGAATCTATAAAATTCTTGGCATAATAACTTCATCTAAATCGCTAGATAGAAAAAATACAGCAGAGTTTGGGTCATCTATTAGAATCTCAATACTCTCTGTTTTTATAGTGGATAAATAATCTAGTAAATGCCTATTTGTAAAGGCAATTTTTATTTCTTTATCAAATGGATTATTGATTTCTCCTATGCTAATAGACGCACTAGAGCCATTCATACCCTCAATCGTTTCTAACGTAGCTTCATTTCCATTAAAGACTATTTTTAGTCTCTGGCATATAGCATTTATTTGATTGATTGATTTTAATAGATTCTCTTTTTTAATAACTATTGGCTCTACCTTTGGTTTTTTATCCTCCAGTAGTTTCTTATAATCTGGGAATTTCATTCTCAAAGTTTTAGCATAAAACTCATGTGTAGCATTTGTTATACATATCGTATCCACACCATCTTGTTTTCTTCCAATATAAAAATCAAAATCATCATTAAATATCTTTATGGCTTCTAGCAATGCCTTTTTGGGTAGTATAAAATCAAAGTCATTATTTTCTACGCTTTCTCTTATAAATGCCATTCTCTTTGTATCTGTGGCTACAATGCTTAATGTTTTATTTATGGATTCTACAAGTATGCCTTGTATGGCTATATTGTCATCTTTCTCATTGCAGCTGTGCATAACTTTTTTAAAGGCATTTAAGAGTTTTTTAGAATCTATCTCTAGCTTTTCCATTTCAAGATAGCTTTTATTGAAAGGAAAGTCTGTTATATCTACTATTGGAATCTTAAAAGAGGTTTTATTCTGCTTTATTATAATATTTTCGCTCTCTTGTGTAATAGTGAGTTCCCCATCATTTAGAGTTTTTAGAATGTTATTAATAGATTCTCCATTGACTGCAAATTTTATTTTTTTCTTAGCATTAATTGGAGCTGTGATTTTTAAATCCAGTTCATAGTCAGTAGCTTTTAAGATTAGATTCTCATCTATGGTTTCTATCATAATATTTGTCGTAATATCAAGTGTCGTAGAGTATTTTTTATTAATGATATTATTCATATTTGCTATACACTTTTCTATTAGCGACTTTTCTATTTCTATGCTATTCATCTCTGCCCTCTTTTAGATTCTAAATCTATTATTATATAGTATATTACGTGATTTAGTGAATTAAAGTTGTTTTTCTGCACTGCTACGCACTTTTTTCACACTTTTTAGTTCACATTTAATTCACTAAATTCACTATCTACCCTTTTTATTTTTAAAATTAGCTCTTTTATATGTCCCTCTAGCTCTTTGTCTTTTTTAATCTCCGCGCTTAGAATCTTGATTTGTTTGCTAACGGCACTATGGTCTCTTAGATTTAGTTCTGAGGCTATTTGAGGCATTGTTAGATTACTTTCTTGCTTTGCTATAAATGCTGTTATTTTCCTAGCTTTTGCTATCATATTTTTTGCCCTAACTTTAGTCCTAATTTCTGAGGCTTTTATATTGTATTCTGTCGCTATAACTTTTATTATATCCTCAAAGGTTATTTCATCGCTATCTATATCTCTATCTTTTATAGATTGATTTATCATATTATCATTTATATCCATACCCATGATAGCCGCATTTGCCCTAAGCGTTATAATGATTCCATCAATTGCTCTTATATTCCCCCCATAGTTTAGCGCTATGATTCTGATTTGATTATTTGTTAGCTTTATATCGTTTTGGATACATCTTTGCTCTATGATTTTTATCTTTGTTTCTAGCTCTGGGTGGTTGATTTTTGCCATTAATCCCCCCTCAAACCTAGATTTCATTCTATCTGGAATCTTTTTTATAAGCTTTGGTGGCTTATCGCATGTCATGACGACCTGCCCCCCTTTTTTTACGATTTCATTAAATGTATTAAATAATTCCTCTTGCAGTTTTTCCTTACCCTCTATAAACTGCACGTCATCTAGCAGCAAATACTCGCAGTTTCGAAATCGCTCTCTGAAGTCCCCTAGTGTTTTTGGGTTTTGAAGTCTATGTGTAAATTCGTTCATCATAGCCTCCATCGTAATAGATATAACATCTGCTTTTGAGTTTTTCTTAAATATTTCATTTGCGATTGCGTTTAACAGATGAGTTTTGCCAAGACCTGTATCGCCGTATATAAAAAGCGGATTCCATCTCCCTCTTTGATTTATAGTGTCTTTTGCACTCTCAAAGGCTAGTTTGTTATTCTCCCCTACGATGAAATTATCAAATTTCATACTTGTATAGGTAGAATTACTATTATTTTGTATCACCATTTTCTTACTTACTTGTTTATTAATCTCTTTTTTAGTCGTGATTTTTACCTTGATTTTACCCTCCGTTTTTTCTAGCTCTTTTTGTATATCTTTTAGATATTTTGCCTTTATCCAATTTGCTATAAAAACATTTGGCGCCAAGAGTGCGATTTCCTCATTGCTTGAATTTTCTCTATCAAACTCCACTTTACTTAGATATTTATCATACTCCGCCTTTGTGGCTATATTCCTTAGTATCTCTATCATAATTCTACCTTTTTAATTCACATGCTATTTTATTAAAACAAATGTGAATTTGTGAATTAAGATTAAAAATTCCTAGAAATAGCACATTTAAATGCTAAGAAAAAACCAAATATACGTGAATTTGATGTGAATATTGTATATGTAACTTTTCTACTACAACCGTTATTTTCACATATAATATTCCCTCTTTATATTCTCTTTTATCTGTTATGTTGTATTCTACTTGTTAAAAGGAGTCTTGACATGACAGAAGTAGTAGTAATCGCAGCAAAGCGCACCCCCATAGGGTCATTTCTAGGTAGTCTCTCAAAGACTAGCAGTGTAGATTTGGCTACACATCTAGCCAAACATCTTTTAGAGAAGTTCCCAAATATCAGTATCGATGAGGTCATACTCGGCAATGTCTTGCAGGCAGGGCAGGGGCAGAATGTCGCTAGGCAGGTTTTGCTAAAAAGCGGCATTGATAAAAGCAAGAGTGCTTATGTAGTGAATCTTGTCTGCGGCTCTGGGTTAAAGGCGGTTGAGTTAGGATTTAATAGCATTAAGCTAGGTAACGCAGAGATTGTTATGGTAGGTGGCACTGAGAATATGTCGCTTTGCCCTTATGTCTTAGATAATGCCAGAGTGGGCTTTAAAATGGGGAATCAAAACCTCACAGACATTATGATAAAAGATGGTCTGTGGTGCGCTATCAATGATTATCACATGGGAATCACAGCAGAAAATCTTGCTAGTGAATACAATATTTCGCGCCAAGAGCAAGATGAGTTTGCCTACCATTCGCACAAAAAGGCAATAGAAGCTATCGATAGCGGAAAGTTTAATGATGAGATTCTACCTGTGATGCTTAAGAGTAAAAAAGGCGAGGTGGAGTTTAGGGAAGATGAATTTGTCCGCCGTGATATAAATCTAGAATCTCTCTCAAAGCTAAGAGCAGCCTTTAAAGATGGGGGAAGTGTTAGCGCTGGGAATTCTTCAGGCATTAATGATGGTGCTGCAATGTTGATTCTAGCCTCAAGGCAAAAGGCAGTTGAGTTAGGACTCCCCATTTTAGCCACACTAAAAAGCTTTGCTACCGTTGGTGTGCGACCAGAGATTATGGGTATAGGTGCCGCATTTGCTGCAAAAAAGCTTTTAGAAAAAGAGGGCATGAGTATAGATTCCCCAGACATCATAGAGGCAAATGAAGCCTTTGCTGCACAAAGTCTTGCCACCATCAAAGAACTCAAGGCAGATGTTGCAAAAGTCAATATCCACGGCGGTGCAGTAGCGCTAGGACACCCCATAGGTGCAAGTGGTGCTAGGATTCTCACTACACTCATCTATGCACTGCGACAGAGGTCTAAGAATCTCGGTCTTGCTACGCTTTGCGTTGGCGGCGGGCAGGGCATTAGCGCGTTGGTAGAGATTAGGGATTAAGGAGTTTTTATGAATAAGATTATTAAGGATTTAGACATTGCGTTTAAGGGCATTAAAGATGGCGATACGCTCCTTGTGGGGGGCTTTGGTCTGTGCGGGATTCCAGAGTTCTGCATTGCTAAGGTAGCAAGTCTTGGAATCAAGGATTTGGTTGTCGTGAGTAATAACTGCGGCGTTGATGACTTTGGTCTTGGAATCTTGCTAAAAAATCGGCAAATCAAAACTATGGTCGCCTCTTATGTGGGGGAGAATAAGACTTTTGAATCTCAGTTTATCAATAAAGAGATAGAGGTGATTCTCACACCGCAAGGCACTCTTGCAGAGCAGTTAAGGGCGGGGGGAGCGGGAATCCCTGCTTTTTATACGCCTACTGGCGTTGGCACTGCGGTGGCTGAGGGTAAGGAGCATAAGGACTTTGATGGCAGGACGTATATTTTAGAGAGAGCCATTAGAGGAGATTTTGGCTTGGTGAAGGCACAAAAAGCAGATAGATTTGGGAATCTTATTTTTAATAAAACTGCTAGGAATTTCAACCCTCTCTGCGCTATGGCAGGGAAGACAACTATAGTCGAGGTGGAGGAGATAGTCGATGAGATTCCTGCAGATTCTGCACATTTGTCTGGAATCTATGTGGATTTCGTGTATCTTGGTGTGGGCTATGAGAAACGTATTGAGAAAGTGATTACAAGATAAGGAGAAGTTATGTCAAAACATATCATTGTGCAAAGAGCGACAAAGGAAGTGAAAGACGGCATGTATGTGAATCTAGGCATTGGAATCCCAACGCTAGTGGCAAATGAGATGGAGAAGCTAGGCATTGAGGTTTTCTTGCAGTCTGAAAATGGGCTTTTAGGAATTGGGGCATATCCTAGTGTGGACGAGGTCGATGCGGATTTGATTAATGCAGGTAAAGAGACGGTTACTATAACAAAGGGTGCGACATTCTTTGATAGTGCTGAGTCCTTTGGCATGATACGCGGGGGACATATCGACTTGGCGATACTAGGGGGCATGGAAGTCTCACAGAGCGGAGATTTGGCAAATTACATGATTCCAAACAAGCTTGTAAAAGGCATGGGCGGGGCTATGGATTTAGTCAGCGGTGCGAAGCGAATCGTTGTCGTCATGGAGCATGTCAATAAGCATGGGCAAAGCAAAGTCAAAAAGCAATGCGAACTGCCGCTTACAGGCAAGGGCGTTGTCAATCGTCTTATTACAGAGTTAGCCGTCTTTGACTTTGAGAATGGCAAGATGAAGCTTGTAGAACTCCAAGAGGGCGTCAGCCTAGAGCAAGTCAAGCAAAACACCACAGCAGATTTTGAGGTGTGTTTGTAGGGTGGATTTTGTTGTTTTAAATATTCTTGTTTGTTGGTGGTAATTGTTTGTGTTACACTTATTGCAACCATACGTTTTATGTTGAGCGTTAGGTAAAACATCTCTGCATTTAAAATAAAAAACAGATTCTAAAAAAATACAGTATCAAAACTCCAAAAAAGATTGTTCGCTTTCATTTGGAATGACAGAATATTTTATAATCACAAAAGACATCACGTTGATGGCAAAGCCAGAAATATTTAGTAAAATCAAAATATCTTTTGATTCAAAATAAAATCTAGATTTTGTAAATTTTCATCATTCTTAGCACTATCCAAATAATCTTTTAACACACTAGAATCCAAACAACTTTCATTTAACACCATCGCAAAAAAATTACAAGAAATATATTTTTCATCTAATATATTTTTCATATATCATCACTTTGCCATTTTGCATAAAGTTCGTTGCGATAATCTGGCTTTTTTGTATGTGGATTCTCAACGCAAAGTCTTCTTGTGGCAAGGGATAAGTCAAGAGTGCAAAGGCTCATGCCTACTTGATTATCCAGTCTGAGTGGATTTTCACTTACACTTCCGCAGTAGCAATGCGCCTGTGTCTCGAAAAATGGCGTGGTTTTTACACCAAGAACGCAGCTGCCTCCGGCGAAAAAATTTTCTCTATCCCTGCCGACTAGATTCGCACTTGCGACAAAAATGCTATTACACATCACAGCATACCCCAGAGTCTTGAGATAATAATCTAGGAATGCGTCCTCATAGTGCGACTTTGAAACCTCATAAATTAAGGCAGTGGGATTAAGATATAGTCGCATACCCTTGTGTGTGTAGTATCGTATCAGTTCGGGGAATTGATAGGTATCATAGCAGATTCCAATGCCGATTTTGCCAAATTCTGATTCCAGCATAAAGGGCATTTCGCCTTTAGAGCACCATAGATTCTCATCACCAAAGGGGTGAATCTTACGATAGCAGCCATGTATGCCCTGCGGTGAAACTACTAGGGCGGAGTTATAGATTTTAGAAGTTTTATCATCTTCTTCTGCCATTCCTAGCACTATGATAATCTCATGCTTCTTTGCTAACTCTAGTATATTGTGGGCAAATTCACCATCAACACTCTCAGGTGTATTATAGAATCTGTTAGTCTTGCAGTCATAGAAGTCATAGCCATTGACACACATTTCAGGAAACAGCACAAGGTCTGCGCCACGTTTTGCCGCTGCCCTTATGAAGCCATAGATTCTATTAATATTGCTTTCTTTATCCATACATGTCGCATGAAAATTCACAACGCAAATATTAATAATATCTTGCATGATATACCTTTTTTCATTATTTATTTTATTGTAGCAAAGTCTTGCGTAATGTGTAAAAATTTTATCTTATGATGAAGGAAGTAATTAAAAATTGCTTGAATATGGCTAAAAATGGACTTTATAATATGTGGAAAAGTAACATTATTAATATGCAGATTCTAATATGTCTTTTATATAACAGAAAGATTTGTTAGAAACACCTAGAATAATCACACCTAGCTCGTTGATATATTAAGTTTTATTTCACAAAATAGAAATTAGACTCTGCTTAAAACTAGAGATGCTCTGCTTTCGCTAGATGTTTTAGACTTAGTCCTTAACATGACATACTCTGTCATTCTGAACGAATATGAAGAATTTGGATTTCTAAAGATTCTTCGCTACACTCAGAATGACAGGGGGAATCTAGATTCTTCACATGCGTTAAGAATGACGAAAGTCATGTTTCACCACTTCGTCATGTTGAGCATAGCGAAACATCTACATAGAATCTGGATTCTTCGACTTCGTCTTAGAATGACGATGTAACTTACCTCTTGGAATTTATGGAATCTAGATTCTCTTTACTAAACACTTATCTCACACATAAATCCTCTCCCATTCGCTAATGCCTCCTGCCTTATCCATAATGGCTATGCCCTCTTGCAGTAGAGTATCGCGTATGTGGTCTGCCTTTGCAAAGTCTTTATTTTTCTTTGCCTCCAGTCTTTCTTGAAGTAGTCTCTCTATTCTCTCTCTTTGACTTTTGCTAACTCCTAGCTGGAAATACTCCACATACTCAATCATGCCTAGCCCTAATGTAAAGTCAATGAATGCTAGGCTATGTGCTATGCTTTGCTTATAGGCTTTATCATTTGGATTGGAATCTAAATATTCATTTGTGTTTTTTATAAACTCATCTATGTGGCTTAGCGCTAAAGATATGTTTAAATCATCGCTTAGAGATTCTATGATTCCTTCTTTTAATGCTTTGTCTGCGTTTTGTTTTAGTTTATTTATGAGTGCTTTTTTTGTGTTTTGCTTTAAAGATGTTTCGCTACCGCTCAACATGACGGTGGGGATTAAGGACTCAGCATGACGTAATGTTGATTTGCCATGACATCCTCTGTCATTCTGAGAATCCACATTGTCATTCTGAGCGTTAAGCGAAGAATCTTTACCTAAGGACACCACCTCACCTTGCGGGAGGGTGCTAGGGGGAGGAGTATTAGAATCTACGTTAGCAGATTCTAGATTCCCCTTGTAATCTTGACCTATTTCTTTGCTTTTTTCCTGTTTTAGATTCTCTTCCTTTGGCGCAAAAAAGGGCTGCTCCCCCACCCCGCTCCCCCGCACGCCAAAAAAGCCGCCGCTTTTTTCGCTTATCGGGGGAGTGCCATGTTCTCCACGAGAATCTTGTAATCCATAGTCAGCACTACTGCTGACTATTTGTCTGTTTTCTTGTGTTGGCTGGGATTGCGAACTTTTGGATTCCATGTGATTCTGGTTTTCTCCGTCATTCTGAGCCAACGGAGAAGAATCTTTTTGAATGTTTTTAGAATCTAGATTCTGCAAAGATGTTTCGCTACGCTCAACATGACGACGGGGGATAGACGCGTCATGGCTCAATACACACTGATTTACTTCATGCTGATACTCTTTTTTATGGTTGTCATTCTGAGGCTCTGACGAAGAATCTCTATTGTCTGAATAGATGTTTTGTTGCTTCTCAACATGACGTCCTCCGTCATTCTGAGCGTTAAGCGAAGAATCTTTTTCATTTAGCATCAAAAGTTCATCTGGTATCTTATAATCAATTCTCTTTTTTAGTCTATAAATCTTATCTAGTCTCTTTTTTGCATTTAGTAAATCTTCTTCGTTGAAGTTTAGGCTACTTCTGTAATGTGTGCTTATGAGATAATTGCGTAAAATCTCGCCATGATAAATCTTTAACGCATCTTTCATAAAAAAGCTATTACCAAGACTTTTACTCATCTTTTCGCCATTGATATTCACAAATCCATTATGTAGCCAATATTTTGCCAACTCCATATCTCTAAAGCATCGCGTCTGACTTGCCTCATTCTCATGATGGGGGAAAAATAAATCAAGTCCCCCTGCATGTATATCAATGCAAAACTCGCCACTGCTGTATGAGAGTATGGAATCTATCATCGCAGAGCATTCGATATGCCACCCAGGTCTGCCACGACCAAGAATACTCTCATAGCCCACCTCATCATCTTTTGCACTCTTCCATAGGACAAAGTCTCTCCAATCTCTCTTTCCCTCCTGCACCTCTACCCTATGTATAGCCTCCTCACTCTCGATATGCCCACTTAGATTCCCATATCTACTATCCTTTGCTACCTCTAGGCAAATATCGCCATTTGGCAGGTAATAGGCAATGTCCTTATCTATTAAATCCTTTATAAATATCCCTATCTGCTCTATGAATTGTGTCGCTTTTGGCTCTAGGTTTGCACGTCTTACATTTATCTGTGCCATGTCGTTTAGATATGCCTTTGTGTAAGTGCTTGTTAGCTCCTCTATGGCTATACGACTTTGCCTTGATTTATTAATAATCTTATCATCAATGTCTGTAAAATTCTTTGCCACTAAGACCTCATAGCCTAGCACCTCTAGGAATCTAGCTAGTAAATCAAAGCTAACCGCACTCCTAGCATGTCCTAGGTGTGCATCATCATAGACGGTAGGACCGCAAATATACATTCTCACCTCACCCTCTTTTATGGGGGTAAAAATCACTTTTTGTTTCAAACTAGAATCATATAATCTCATCATCTGCCCTTATGAAATAAAAAAGAATAGTCTAAAAATCTTTAGTAATGCAAACTCTAACAATAGTAGAAAAATTAGTAGAATCATGAATTTTCTATGATTGATTATAGCTAAAAATTGTCTAAAGCCAAACTCTGCAATGCTAAAGAAAAGCAGCACAAACCCAGCAAGACTACTGCATAATGTGATAATAAAATAGCGATAATCCCACAAAATACTATCCCCCTCCACATAACGCATATAGATAATAAAACATGCCATGAGTGCTGTCCCGCCACCTAGCGAAATAACAGAAATCTTTGCCGCTACGCCCTGCCTTTTGTGCGAATATAGCCATAGTGATAGAATCTTAGCTAGTCCATAAGGCACTAAACCAATCATATATCCACATAGTGCCAATGAAACCTCTAGTGTATCGCTACGTGTAAAGTTTTTCCTCTCAAATAAGAGCCATATAATCTCATTGCTAAGCATGACTGCCCCAAGAGTGCAAAGGCATAGCGCGATAAGCAAAAACCAAAAAGCATTTTTTAGATGCCTTAGCGCTAGTAATTCATTTTTATCTTTAATAGCCTTTGCTATGGTAGGAAATAACGCAGTGCTAAGTGCTATGGCAAAAAGTGCTAGGGGTAACTGAAAGATTCTATTTGCATAATTAATAATGCTGACCCCCCCTGTGGAATCTGGCAGTAGGGTTATCATGCTAGAATCTATTATCGCTATGATTTGCAAACTAGAAGCTCCTAGCATGGCAGGGAAAAATGCCTTAAAAAATGCCTTTATATCTGCTAGGAGTTTTAGGATATTACGTTTTTGGGTTTTTTTGTGATTCTGATCCAACGGCGAAGAATCTTTTTGAATGTTTTTAGAATCTAGATTCTGCAAAGATGTTTCGCTAACGCTCAACATGACGGTGGAGTCGTCATTCTGACTTCTTATGTCATTCTGAGCCAAAGGCGAAGAATCTTTTTGTGTTTTGCAGTATTGATTCTTTAATACTTCTTTTTGAGAATCTGCATAAGAGATGCCTACCCCCTGCACTTGTGGGAGGGTGCTTTGGGGAGGGGTATTAGAATCTAATGAGGATTCCATGCTAGAAACATTGTAATCTTTCTTAGATATTGATAGTTTTGTGTTTTTAGAATCTAGATTCTGTTTTTCTTTAGAATCTATGTTTTGTTGTGAGTTTAGAGATGTTTCGCTTCGCTCAACATGACGGGCGATAGATTCAACATGACTTAGGATAGACTCACCGTGACTCAATGCGCACTGATTTACTTCATGCCGATACTCTTTTTTATGGTTGTCATTTTTAGCGTTAAGCGAAGAATCTTTATTTCTCAAAGATACAACCCCGCCCCTCACAAGCCACATTTTTAATCGCAAAAAGCCCACATACTGCATAAGCCAAATTCTACTCGCATATAGCGGGTAGAAATGCAGCAAAATCTGGCATACTCCCCCAACTAGCACGGAGTAGCTAAGGAATAGTGCTATTTCATACAATCTACCCTCATCTACATGGGTAAAGCTATAAGGCATCATTGCTATTATCATACAGAGATTTAAAAGCAGGGTATTGTAAGCATTGACCCAAAAGATATTTTTATACTGCAAGAGTGTGCTAAGATATGTAACGATAAATATCAAAATCAGATACCAAAAGTGGATTCTAACAAGCGGAATGGCAAGTTCTATGCGAGTGGAATCATAGCCTAGCGCTAGAATCTGCGTTATAAATGGCGCTCCTATCATTACAAGGAGGCTAAGTATCAAAATTACAAAGCTAAAAATAAAAAATAAACTAACACTAAATGCTCCCTTGTGCTTTGCGCTTAGGAAAAATGGCAGGAAGCTTTGCACAAATGCGCCTTCACTTACTACGCGTCTAAACATATTTGGAAACTTAAAAGCTATGAAAAAAATATCACTATAAATACTCGTGCCAAGCAGTGCTGCCTGCATCGCATCGCGTATAAAGCCTAAGATTCTGGAGGCTAAAATGCCAAAGGCATTAGTTAGAAAAAATCCTTTTAGTCCCCGTTTTGCTCTTTTGCTAGATTCTCTACTAGCCATATCTTTCCTTGAGTAAAATGTAGTAATTAAAATTGTAGTAGAATGTTATAGTTGTTTGTTGTTTTGCAAAATTTTATAGCAAGGATATAGCATGACCTTTTTTTCACCTAAGAAAATCAAGGGTATCAAAGAATGGGGCAGAGAGCTTACGAAATTTTGTCAAGATTCTGATTTAAGCTTTGCTGCCTGTAATTTTCATGTAACCGCTGTCCATACTATGCTAAAAAAAGATGATAAACCCCTGCCTAGCTCTTTCTTTAAAGAGAGTTATAATCAAGTGCAAGATGAGATTTATCAAATCTTTGATGTTGAGGTAACGCCTAAGGAGTATGACTTCTCAAAGCTTAGTTTCTCCTTTAGCCATCGGCATTTAGAGGCTATCTTGATTCTAAAAGAGGGCTTTTTGATTGGAATTAGAGAGGAGTATTTAAACGAGCTTGTGGATTATATAGTAGCATTTTTGATACAAAAAAAGATTATTATAACAAGCATAGATAATATTAGAAAGCGAATGGAGCAGATTATCAGCACACATTTTAATCCGCCATGCACACTTATGGAGGATAGAATCTTTACTTTCCTAAGAGCAAAGGCTGGGATAAAGAAAAAAGGATTTACCAATCTCTTAGAGGAGAAATGGTGCAGGGAGAATAATAAAACGCCAATGCCCTCTGCCATGTATGCGGTAAATCAGGGCGACCACATAGGATTTTTCCTAAAAGATTCTATTCCTACCTCTGGTAGAAATCTGCAAGGCGAGTATATTGATATGAAAAACTTGCATCAAAATACGCCAAAAAATGATGATCTAAAGGAAGTAGAAAGCGGGACATTTAACTACAAAACGCCCCCAGAGGCAGGGGAGGGAATCAACAAATACGAAGAGGGTAACGTCGTAAAATACGAGGCTAGTGGGAATGGTGTCGTGGAGTTTGTAGAGGGAGTATTGCGTCTTATAGATATAGGGACGTTTAAGCAGATTACGAGGACAAACTCTATTTTAGGGGGATTAGATAAAGGCATAGAGATTGACATAGACTGCCCAGATGCCTCAAAAGATGCGGTGCAAAATGGCGCAGTCATAGAGGCAGAGGTGGTAAATGTCAAAGGCACGGTTGGCGAGAAAGTGCTAATACGTGCAAAGAGACTAACAATCAATGGGCAAACTCATCAAAGCTCCATGCTATATGCTGAGGAGGCCACGATTAAGATTCACAAAGGCACACTACATACAAATGAGGGAGACATTGAGAAGCTAGAGGGTGGAAAGGTGTATGGAAAGGATTTAAATATCATAGAGGCACAGGGGGCTAGGATAAATGGCGATTGCATTGTGATTTCGAATCTGCATTCAAATACCAAGATTAGATTCTGTGAAAAACTGCATTTAAAGGCGATAAATGGCAATGATAATGAAATTAGCTTTGATTTATTTGCAAGTTTAGAGCAACGCGAAAGACTAAGCACAATCATTTATAGAGATAATATACTTAGCCGCACGGTAAAGGCTAGGGTGGCTTTCTGCAAGGCATTAGTGGATAGAAGTCATCAGCTAAAGCCCATCATAGATAAGCTAAAACCCGTGATAGATAGGAGCAAAAAGGAGGGCAAGGATTTGGACGCAGATACTAAAAAGACATTAGGCATGTATGTAAATCTGCTAAAACAAATCAAAGAACATAAGGATATGATAGATAAATTAAAGCAAATTACACTAGAGAATGCACGTGTGGGAAAGGAGCTTGATGCCAAGCTAAAAGAGGCAAAGATTACGACAGAATCTAGCTGGAAAGATAATATACAGATTTTATTACTTCGTAGATTCCCAGAATCTACTTATAGGATTCTCACACAGGATTCTGAGATGTTTGAAGTATGTGTTGGTGAAAATGGGCAGTTGGAGAAGATAGTTCAGTAAAATCTCTTTGAGCTTATGAGTGGTGTCTTTATGGTTTTTGCTTGATTGAGTATCAAGATTTTGGCTATGGGTTTTAATGAGTGGCAAAGTGTTGCATACCATATTCTCTTCCCATTGATATTTGTGCGTTGATTTGGTTAATTTTATTTTCATTGATGAGTGTTTTAACTGCTGGGGTGGCTACTAGGATTTCAAAATCTGTTTTTAGATTCCCATTTTCTACATATAGCTTTTGACATATAATTCCCCTTATGCAGTCAGATATATTCTGCTTTGCAAATGGGTCATCTACTAGCATACCAATCATACGTGAGAGTGCATGTGAGCAACTATTTGCATGAAAGCTAGTAAGAACTAAATGTCCGCTTAGGGCATGATTTAGTGCTAATCGTAAGACATTTGATTCTAGAATCTCACCTATTAATATCACATCTGGGTCCTGTCTTAGGCTGGAGATTAGTGCGGATTCAAAGCTTTTAGAATCTCTTTGTATCTGCCGTTGCGTTATAATGCTTTTTTGTGCTTTATGCTCATATTCTATCGGGTCCTCTATTGTTAGGATATGTTTGCTATAAGTTTTATTGATAAAATCTATCATGGCTGCTAGGGTTGTGCTTTTTCCGCTTCCTGTAGCACCGCATATTATTATTAATCCATTGTCGCTTTGTGCTAGATTCTGTAATATCTGCGGGGCGTTTATAGATTGCAGACTTGGTGCTGTAGTGTTTAGAATCCTAATAGCAAAGCAGAGTTTGGAATCCATACTAAAAGCACTCAATCTACATTTAATATCTAGTATTGTTATGGTTGTGCTAATTTCTTGTTTGCAAAGCAGAGAATCTTTATGCGTTAAAATTAGCATAGCACTAAGAATTTCAGAAATAGTGTTGCAATCTAGCTCTTGGCGTTGCAGACTTTTATTTTTCCTAAAGTAAATGCCACTTTGATTAATGTGTATATCTGTAATTTTTTGCGACACTGCATGTTGTATTATCTCATCTAGCTCTGTGTGTTTTTTCTCTAGTGCTAGGGTGGCTATTTGTGCTAGATTGTATTCACCATCTGCTAGATTTTTTAACTGTGATATGTTAGGCACATAAAGATTATTTTTCTCTATGATGTTATCATTCTCTTTTATGAGATGATAATCATAGCCATGGGTTATTGCATATTGTAGAGTTTGCATTAAGGTATTCATGGTTTCTCCTTTATAATAAATCTTCGTGAATGTTGTAATACATGTGTGCTAAGTGGTGTATTAGCATAGACTGATATATCAAGTAGCATGATAGAATTGTGTTTTGTAATAATATATTGTGCCAAAAATCCATCTCCAAAGTCTATTCTATCTTCGCTACAATCTGTTAGACTAAAATTTTCTAGGCATTGCAGGGCAATATCTCTTGTGCTAAGCGCGTAGAGCATAGATTGCTTCTGAAAATATAGCGATAAATTTATTTCTTTTTTCATGCCTAATGTCCGCAAAGAATATAATCCCGTAAGGCTAATGGCAAGTGTTAGTAACATAGCATAAATACTAATAAATCCACCGCTTTTCATAAAGTAATCTCACTATCACTTAGTATAACAAAATCATCAACGCATGTATGTCTAGCACAGATTCTATACTCTAATATATCCCCAGAAATAGAAAAACTAAGAGTTTTCACTCCTGCTAGTAATAGTTGATTATTAAAGTAAATATTATTGCCATTTAACTCTAAAATGCAATGATTTAACGCAAAGCTAAAGTCCATAGCGCCATTATTATCTCCTTCTTTGAAAAGATTGCTATAAGATTCCCATTCCATTTTGTTATTTGTAATGATAATGGAATCTTTTTTTGCAATCTCTAGGTATTTATTGATAAATATCTGTGTTTCATAAATGCTAGATTCTCTAAGCACAAAGTTATTTAACGATACGCTTTGTTTCTTTATATGAGTTAGAGTTTTCATGCCAACTATTGTTAGGATTCCTCCTATGAGTATTGCAATTAGAATTTCTAAGAGGCTTATAGAAGCACTGCTAACTGCGTGATTATGACTTTTCATATCAACCTTTTATTCTTTAATGCTATAATCGGCAAATCGCTCTGCAAAGGAGTATGTATGCAGTCAAATACGCAGGAAATATTAGATATGTTTTGTAAGCTAACAACCATTCCACATGGTAGTGGCAATACAGACCAAATGCTAAACTATATAAAAAATTTTGCCATTGATAATGGATATGAGGTAAAGATTGATAGCGCTAAGAATCTATTGGCATTTAAATCTGGCGTAAAACCAAAAATCTGCTATCAGAGCCACTATGACATGGTATGCGTTGGGAATGCTGTAAATAATGTGCCACTAAAGCTTAGTTTCTCAAAGGATATTATGGGAGATAAAACTTACACATGGCTAAAGGCACAAGATTCTAGCCTAGGTGCTGATAATGGTATGGGTATAGCCATTATGATGTATTTTATGAAAAGGGGGTATGAATGCGAATTTCTCTTTACAAGTGATGAGGAGATAGGTATGATAGGCGCAAAGCAGTTAGAGATTCCTATAGAATCTAATCTTTTAATCAATCTTGATTCAGAGGTATTAGGGGAGGTTACGGTTAGCTGTGCGGGGGGATTTGATTTACTTTATGAAAGCTGTTTTGATAGCATAGAGATTGCACCAAATTGGAATTATTATATACTAGAGGCGCGAGGCTTTGCAGGGGGGCATAGCGGACTTGATATTAATAATAAGGCAGAGAATTTTCAAAATGCCATATTAAAAAGCATAGAGTTTTTATCAAATGTAGAACAGGATATTTATGTGATAAATTGGAATGGTGGCGAAAAGCGAAATTCCATTCCCATGCGCTCAAAGCTAATCTTTGCCACTAAAGATAAGATTCAACAAAACCAGATTAAAGATAGCAAATTCTTTAGCATTCAGGAGTTGCGATATGTAGATAATGAATTGCTAAATAAAACAAATGAGATATTTTTAAAAACACCAAGTGGCATAGAGCTTTCAATTATCACAAAATTGCTAGATAGCATAAAAATAGGCGTTATGGATTGTAGAGAGGATTTGGTTATTAACTCTCGAAGTCTTGCTAGTATATCCTTTGCAAATGGAATCTTAAAACTAGCATTCATGGGCAGGGCAAATGTCAAAAAACTATTAGATTCAAATCATGATAAACTAAAATCTAAGCTAAACCAAAAATTACCACGACAAAAGAAAGATAGTATAAAAATAGAGACGCAAGATTATTATCCACCATGGGAGAGATTATCAAGTAATAATACCACTATTTTGGATAAATTATTAGAGAGCATGTTAGTACATACCAAGGATTTTAATATAAATCCAAAAGTCGTAGAGTTACACGCAGGTCTTGAGTGCGGCGTTTTGTTGGAGCGACTTGCTAGTATGGGGCTGCATAATATTCATGCGTTAAGCATAGGTCCTACGATACATTCCCCGCATTCAATCAATGAGAGAGTATGGGTAGAGAGTGCTTCCATTATCATTGATGTGTTGGAGGATTTTTTGGAAGTGTATGCTTAGAATTTTATTAGGCATTATTTGCATAACGTTTTGTGCGTGTGTTGGCACAACGTTTGTAACACATAAACCATCTTTATATAAGCCAGAATATAACAGATTCTATTCACAAATAGCAGAGCCATATAAAGAGGAAATACAAAGCGGCATGGATGCAGGAGTGCTAATAACAGATGGACGCGATGCGCTACTCCATAGACTTGCCCTCATATCTCTAGCTAAAAAGAGCATAGACATTCAGACATATATTTACAAAAATGAGCTTACCTCAAGATTACTTGTAAATGAGCTAATCCGTGCCGCAAATAGAGGGGTAAAAATCCGCATTCTAGTAGATGATAATGGAATTGCAACAAGCCTTAGAGATATAGCCATGCTAGACAACCATAAAAATATAGAGGTTAGAATCTTTAATCCATACTCTATTAGAATCGCTACATTAAAATGGTTGGAATCTTTATATGACTTTAATCGCATTAATCATAGAATGCACAATAAAATTTTTGTATTCGATGATACTGCTTTGATTGTGGGGGGGCGAAATATCGGCGATGAATATTTCGAGAATAGTGATGTGAATTTTACAGATATGGACGCTTTGTTTATAGGAAATGTGGCAAAAGATGCGACAAAAAGCTTTGAGGAGTTTTGGAATTATAAACGTAGCATTCCAGCTAAAATTTTCACAAAAGGCAAAAATCCAACAAATCAAGATTCAGTAATACATTTCTACAATATAGACAAAGAGCAGTGGAGTGTATATGTAAAAGATATAGAATCATATAAGCAAAAATATATGCAAAAAAAGCTAGATTTATCATGGGGGAATGCAATATTTGTAGCGGATGCGCCTAGTAAAGTCGATACAAGAGGGGAAAAAATAAAAATGCCAATACTAGATTTGCTAATGTATTATCTCTACATAGCCAAGCATAATGCAATAATCACCTCGTCATATCTAGTGCCAGATAAGTTTATATTAAATGTCTTAGGGGAGATGAATCATAAAGGTGTAAATATTAGTATTTTGACAAATTCCCTTGCAGCTATTGATGTGATAGTAGTCTATTCTAGTTGGGAAAATTATCGCAATAAATTAGCAAAAATGGGAATCTCTGTGTATGAATATCCAAGCTATGATAATAAAAAATCCACATTAAGGCATAAAAGATTCTATCATAGCAGGAGCCACAGGCAAAGTCTGCATGCAAAAAGCATGGTTATAGATGACAGAATCTCTGCCATAGGGAGCTTTAATCTTGACTATCGTTCTATTTTGTTTAATACAGAAAGTATGGTCTTTTTCCATAGTGAAGCATTCTCGAAAAAGCTATCAAGCGTTATACAATCACAAATGAATCGTTCCTATCATATAATTTGCGATAAAAGATGTCATTGGCAAACCACAAATAATAATCAGACAAAGCAGTTTAAAACCTCACCAAACACTAGCATTTGGCTTAGAATGTTTAAATTCATATTAAAAGTCGTTCCTGAGGTGTTTGTTTGAGGGGAGAATGGTAATCTTTAAATGACATGCAATATTTATCAAATCCAAAGTAAGCTTTCTTCTTTTTGTAGTGAAAATATAGTGATTGTTTGTGTAGGGAATTATTCCATAAACAAAAACTTTTAGCATTGTTTGGAATCTATTATTGAGTATTTTGTTGTCTTTCTCTTATAGGCTTCATAAACTCAGGCGTCCTGCCACGTTCTGCCTCTAGTCTTGCGACTTGTTGGAATAGCTCTACGACTGCTTCAAACATCTCTGTAGGAATCATTCTATCCACATCTACAAGCCGATATAACTCCCTTGCTAGAGGTGGATTCTCTATAATCAATATCTCATGCTCCCTTGCTACGCCCTTTATTCTAATAGCTAGATGGTCTATGCCCTTTGCCACTACCACAGGCGCTGCCTCTTTTTTGGAATCAAATCTAAGTGCGACTGCGTAATGCGTTGGGTTGGTAACCACTACGTTTGCGGTAGGAATGGCAGACATCATTTTATTCATCGCATTTTTCATCATCATTTGGCGAATTTTTGCTTTTATCTCTTGGTTACCTTCTTGTTGTTTAAACTCATCTTTTACTTCCTGTTTGCTCATTCTTAGGCTCTTTATATACTGATAACGTTTGATAAGGAAATCTAAGATTCCCATAACCAAAAATAGTAATAATAATACGCCGATAAGAATGAGTGCTTTTTTATAAAACCATATCAACTGCTGGTTTAAGGGGCTTAGCGAGACGCCGCTTATCTCATCTAGGAAGCTTACAAAGATAAAAAATCCTATGGCAAAGGCAATGCAGACTTTGAGGGTAATCATGAATCCATCTAGTAGCTTTTTTAGTGAAAAGAGATTCTTGGCGCCCTTTATGGGATTTATCTTATCTAGCTTTGGTTTTATGATTTTAAAGCTAAGTAAAAGCCCGAATTGTGCGACATTGCCGATGATTCCAGCTATCATTAAAGCTATGAAAAATGGCAGAGCGCAGAGTAGGGCGACCTTTAATACGACTAGGCTTGTGGAAAATAGCATTTCTACATTGAATTCTAAATTTAGCATTTTCATACACTCAACATAGAATCCTTTAAACATATCTACCCAAAAAGGAAAGATAAGAAATAGCAATAATAGCCCACATAATAGCCCCGCTAATCCCACTAAATCAGGACTTTTAGCTACACTGCCCTCCTCTCTTGCTTTCTGAATCTTTCTATGTGAGGGGGCCTGGGTTTTTTCTTCTTCTGCCATGTTTTATTTCAATCTTTCTATGCGAGATTCTTCTTGTGCTTTATATAGCGTTGCACATTTTTTTGCTAACTCTCTTACCTTTAATATATACTCCTGTCTTTGTGCTACAGAGATTGCTCCACGTGCATCTAAGACATTGAAAAAATGGCTAGATAGCATGGTATAGTCATAAGCAGGGAGAGGTAGCTCTGCTTGTATGCACTCTAATGCCTCATTCATTGACCTATCAAAGCTATCAAATAAAAATTTCACATCTGCTACTTCAAAGTTATATTTGGAAAATTCATATTCCCCCTGCAGATGCACATCTTTATAGGTTACATCATCGCTCCATTTTATTTGAAAGATAGATTCTACATTTTGGATATACATAGCAAGTCTTTCTATACCGTAGGTAATTTCCACACTAATGCTATCACATGGTATGCCGCCTACCTGCTGAAAATATGTAAATTGCGTTACCTCCATACCATCTAGCCACACTTCCCAGCCAAGCCCCCATGCTCCAAGTGTAGGTGATTCCCAATTATCCTCTACAAATCTAATATCATGCTTACTAATATCAAGCCCCAATGCCTCTAGGCTTTGCAAATATAAATCTTGAATATCATCTGGTGATGGTTTTATTAATACTTGAAATTGATAATAGCTACCAAGTCTGTTCGGATTCTCTCCATATCTGCCATCTGTGGGACGCCTAGATGGTGCTACATAGGCAGTAGCCCACGGTGTTTTATCAAGGCTTCTTAGTAATGTAGCGGGGTGAAATGTCCCTGCTCCAGCGGGAATATCGTATGGTTGCAATATAACACAACCATTTTTGTCATTGAATCTAACATTTGCCCAGTAATCTTGTAGTTTTAGTATGATTTGTGAGAAAGTAAGCATGTAATACCTTATCTATATGGTTTATGGATTATAACAAATCCATTCCCTAAAATCCTTGTTTTCACGTCTATCTATCTAATTTTTCCCACTTTCCCAATTTTCTCTCCAACTTTCAGCAAACCTTAAGCTTTTTTATGTATAATTACATTTCGTTTTTGTTCGGAGCCTTTTCGTTCAAATGTGTTATTTAATTTATCATTGTTAATAGCCTATAATATAACT
>CASEHV010000021.1 GCA_949287835.1 uncultured Helicobacter sp. | reverse complement strand
GTGATGGCTTTGGTGTCTTGTTCTAGTCCGTTTTGAGTCTTTTGTATGTTTTGATTAATCGCTAAAGCCATTACGCCTAATTCATCTTTTGATTTTATAGAGATAGCTTTAGGTGCTTGTTTTGTCTCGTGATTTAGGTATTTAAAGAAAGATACCAATGTATCTTGCACAAAATTTAGCGGATTAAGCATCCAGCGAATCACAAAATATAGAATTATCGATGCCACGATAGCAAAGCCTAGTCCCATGGCAAGGTTTAGATAAAACACACGTGCGATAATCTCCTCAATATCACTCATCTTATCTAGGCTACAAAGCGTATAAGATGCAAACTCATTGCTCCTTAAAGTCTTGCACTGCCCAAAGTATCGAATGTCATTATCGGTTAGCTCGAAGTATTCAAAGTCCTTTGTATTTGCAGAGATATTTGCGATTTTGTCATATATTTGATTTTTCTTTAACACAATGCTTTTATCAGTCGCTAGGAATGGAATATTATTAGAATCTAGCACGAAAATATTAGCCTGACCATAACTTGCTATATAGTCAAAATAGCTCTGCATCTCAGTAAGATACACATCAACACCAAATACCCCCACTAACACATTATTCTTATAAAACGGTATGCCATAAGATAAAGTAGGCTGCCCTGTTACAGAATCTGCCTCCACGCCACTTTGATACATGCCATTATTCTTTACTGCACCTATATACCAGCTCCTCTGATTTGCCATGTAGCCACTGCTATATTTTCCGCCACGTCCCACTGCCGCTACGCCTTGACTTTCTGTTTGTCCATTACTCTCGACTATCTCGCCCGTCGGAAATCCAAGATACATAGAGCCTAGTCGCAGAGAATTTTTCGTAATCTGAAGGAGACTTTGGGGATATTTATGTAGCACATCATCGGGATTTGTAATCTCATCGAATGGAATCTCATTTGCCCTTTTTAGTGCTGTTTGTAATGCGGTCTTTGCATTAATATTAATATTTTGTATCAATACATCGATAATCTTTAGCTGGTCTCTTTGCGAACTGACGAATTTCGCAGTCGCCTCTTTTTTATTAAAATGTGCTCCTACCATGCTTAGACACACTATCGTAAGAATGATAATTATACTAGCAATCCCCGCTACCTTAAGCTTAATGCTAATTGCAGACTTCATGAAAACCTCCGAAACATATAACAAAACCTACTCTTATGTAACTGCATTTGAAATTCGGAATTTTAGCATAACTTCTATTATTTATCTAAATATTATGTTTTTTTATTAGTCCTATTATTTTTTCTTCCACTCTGCTTGTTTCTTTTATAGACAAAACTAATAGACGTAAAATTTCCTCTATGCTCAATGATTTATTATCAAACGTTTCTATCATTTTCATTTTGCATAACGTCGTGTAATCACTCATGGAAATATTAAACGTCCTATTCTCCACCTTAATATTTATACTTGAGGGGAGATTGTCTCTTGCTTCTTCTATAATGCTTTCGATGCTTTCTAAATCAATGCTCCCTGCATCTTTGCGACTATCACTATCATCTTTAGCTTTATGAATATCTGTGTCGCTATCTTTTATTTCATTATTTTGTTTAGAATCTAAATCATTAAACGCATTGTCTACAAGTTCTTTATCCCGCTCTAAATCCTGCATTGCAACGGGATTTTTAGAATCATCTGTTTTAGATTCCTGCTTTCTGTCATTATCTATATTTGCTTCTACACTTATACCCAAATCTTGCGTATCTACGCCTTTGATGACTACACTGCCACGTGCGACTTTCATAATCCTGCTGCGTTTTTGCATATTAGAATCAGATGCCGCATAGCCCATGTCATACCCTTATTGTTTCAAGAGATTATTTAGCGATGTGATGATAGTCTTACTCGCATTTATCTCCTCATTTAGCCTACACAGCTCTATGTCTTTCTCTTCACTTTCTGCCTTTAGTGTGCCTATTTTTAATTGTAAATCTTTGATAATATCCTCTTGCTCTAGAATCTTATATTCTAGCTCCTCGACTTTTTTGGAATGAAAATTTTTAAAGGAATTCTCTAGTTCCTCTACAAGCGGTAAAAGTCCTATGCTACTAGGCTTTTGTGTGGGATCTGCTCCATGCCCTGCATTATCCATAGCGAAATCTCCTGCATAAGGTATCCAAACTTTTGGTTAAAATTGTATCTAAAAAAGGACTAGATTTTGGATAATATTTTCAAGCTAAACTCAAATTACAAGCCATCAGGCGACCAGCCAGACGCCATAAAATCTATCTGTAACAACATAAAAAATAATGAAAAATACAATACTCTCATAGGCGTTACAGGCTCAGGCAAAACTTTCACAATGGCAAATGTCATTGCAAATCTCAACATGCCAACACTTATTATGAGTCATAATAAGACGCTTTGCGCCCAGCTTTACAGTGAGTTTAAGCAGTTTTTCCCAGATAATCATGTGGAGTATTTCATTAGCCACTTTGATTATTATCAGCCAGAGGCATACATTCCTAGACGAGATTTATTTATAGAAAAAGATTCTAGCATTAATGATGAGTTAGAGCGATTGAGGCTTGCGGCTACGACCTCACTGCTTGCCTACAATGATGTCATCGTGATAGCAAGTGTGTCGGCAAATTATGGTTTAGGGAATCCAGAGGAATATCTCACGATGATAGAGAAGCTAGAAGTAGGCAGGAGCTATAATCAAAGAGAGATTATAACCAAGCTTGTAGAGATGGGATATGTTAGGAATAATACAACTTTTGAGCGGGGGAACTTCCGCGTTAAGGGCGAAATCATAGATATTTTCCCCGCTTATAATGAAGTGGAGTTTGTGCGGCTTGAGTTTTTTGGCAATGAGATTGAGAGGATAGCGATTATGGAATCTCTTGATAACAAGCTAGTCAAAGAGAGTAAATCCTATGTTTTATATGCGGCAAATCAGTTTATAGTAGGGCATAATCGTCTAAGGGAAGCACTAAATAATATAGAAAACGAGCTAGATGAGAGGCTAAAAGTGCTGCAAGACCAAGATAAAATGATAGAGTATGAGAGGCTAAAGAAGCGAACGGAGTTTGATTTAGAAATGATAAGAGAGAGCGGCATTTGCAAGGGAATCGAGAATTATGCTAGACATCTCACAGGCAAAAAGCCAGGGGAGACGCCGTATTCTTTGATTGATTATTTTGAGTGTAAAAAGATTCCATATTTGCTAATAGTAGATGAAAGTCACGTTAGCCTCCCGCAGTTTGGTGGCATGTATGCGGGGGATAAAAGTCGCAAGGAGGTGCTGGTAGAATATGGCTTTAGACTGCCTAGCGCACTTGATAATCGTCCCTTGATGTTTGAGGAATTTATATCCAAAAGAGCAAATTTCCTTTTTGTATCCGCCACGCCCGCAAAGCTAGAGCTAGAGCTAAGTGGCAGTAATGTCTGCGAGCAAATCATTCGCCCCACAGGTCTTTTAGATCCAGAGGTGATTGTGCGAGATTCTAAAAATCAAGTAAGAGATTTGCTAGAGGAGATTAAGAGTTGTGTGGCAAAGAAGCAGCGAGTGCTAATTACTACACTTACAAAGAAAATGAGTGAGGAGCTAACAAAATACTATAGCAAAGAGGGCATAAAAATCGAGTATCTGCACAGCGATATAGATGCCATAGAGCGAAATCATCTCATACGAAACCTACGTCTTGGAATCTTTGATGTGCTTGTGGGAATCAATCTTTTAAGAGAGGGGCTAGATTTGCCAGAGGTTAGCCTTGTAGCAATTTTGGACGCGGATAAAGAGGGTTTTTTACGAAGTGAAACAAGTCTCATTCAGACAATGGGCAGGGCAGCTAGGAATGTTGAAGGAAAGGTGATTCTATACGCACAAAAGGTAACAAAATCCATGCAAAGCGCCATTGACACAACCGCATATAGACGCAAAAAGCAAGATGAATTTAACAAGGCGCATAATATAGAGCCAAGAAGCGTTAGCCGCGTGGTAGAGGAGGAGCTAAGAGCGGAGGATAGTGCGAAAAGCTATGAGAAACTAAGCAAGAGGGCAAAGATGTCTGCAAAGAAAAAAGATGAGATTTTGAAACGATTAAAGACAAAAATGCTAGAGGCGAGTAAAAAACTAGATTTCGAAGAGGCGATAAGACTAAGAGATGAGATTGCAAGGATTAAGGAGATGTAGGGGGGGCTTGTATTAATATAGAATCTTGATATTGTTAAATCTTAAGCAGAGCAGACTTGTTGTTGCAATACTATTGAGTCATAGTTTTGGAGTGTGTTGTAGGATAAAAAATGTTTATTATATATCATAAGTATTTAGTCTAGTAGAGTGGTTAGAATATGGAATATGATGGTAGGGGGGGGAGCATCTGATGATTTGCGTTAATTGGATAATTTAGAATATAATCTTGCATTTCCCTGTAAGGAGAAATTGTATGTCAAAGACCGTAGAGCCAGATAAACAGAGCGTGGAAACTTGCCTTAAACAAAAACCCTATGCCATTGATTTTTACCAAAGAGAATATGTATGATCTAAAGAAACTGTAATTACTCTTTTAGATGATATTTTTTATACCTTTGAATTGAGTTATAGTCAATTCAAAGAGAGTGAAATCAGTGGAAAAATCTTGGAGCAGTATAATTGGTATTATCTCAATGTTTATATTACTAAACAATATCGAAGGAATAAAATATATTGTAGATGGACAGCAAAGACTCACAACTCTTACGCTTATTGCCACAAAACTTTATCATTTATTATCAGAATACAATGAGCTAAAAGAACTTCAAGAGACAATCAAACAATGTATTTTTAGTCATAATGGATTTAAGAGTGTTTTTAACATAGATAATGATAAAAGATATGATGTTATGGATTGCATATTTAACAATAAACCATACCCTAAAGAATTTAAAAATAAAACAGAACAAACCCTAGCAGAACGTTATCAAGATATATCAAAATATCTTGATATTAAATTAAAAGATACAGAATCCAAAAAATTACAGATATTTGTCTTGTATTTTCTTAAACGATTGGTGCTGGTGGAGTTGGTCATTGACCAAAATGACACACCTATGATTTTTGAAGCTATAAATGATAGAGGAGAGGCTCTAAAGCCATTTGAGATTCTCAAAGGTAAGCTTATTGGAGCGCTAGATAAAAATGACACAGAGGCATTTTGTGAAAAATGGGATAAGGCACTTAACTTACTATCGGAACGGAAGTTGGAGGATAATTTTTTTGCTGATTTGATAAAATCAAAGTTTATTTTTAAGAGAAATTCTCACCGTGAAAAAACAATCAATAACAGCTATCATCGGTATATTTTTGAGGATAATGAAATAGCTAAAAGTTTAGGCTTTAGAAAGCAAGACGAGAAACACAAGAGTAATATCAAAAATTTTATAGAAAAAGATATTGACTATTATGCAAAGCTATATGCAACAATTAGGAGCAATGAGAATGAGTTTTTAATGTATAGCAATGAAATTAATAAACTTTTTGGGCAATATCAAATTATTCTTGCAGCTTGTAAGGTGCATGATGAGCAAGAAGATGAGAAAATACAAATTATTGCAAAAGAGTATGATAGATTATGGATGCTTTTACAACTTAATGGAGTCTATGATAGCAATGAATTTCAAGAACTTTCTTATAATCTTAACGAACTTTTGAAAAATACTTCAATACAAGAGTATCCACAAATCTTTGATGGATTGCTAAAAAATACTATTGAAAAAAGAAAGAAATTAAAAATAACTTCTAGTTTAGAATATTCTCATTTTTTTGAAAGAACTTACGATAATATGAATCCTAAATTTTTGCGTTATTTATTTGCACGAGTTGAAAAATATCTCTGCGATAATACAAATCAAAAAGCACAAAATGATGTTTCTTATATTACAATGACAACGGGCGACGTAAGAGGCTACCACATTGAGCATATCTTATCAGAGAATGAAACAAATAAAGCATATTTTGAAAATGAGGAAGAATTTAATAGAGAACGCAATAGGCTAGGCGGTTTGTTACTTTTAAAAGGCAGAGATAATATCTCATCAGGCAATGAGGAGTATAAAGACAAGCTCAAAACTTATAGCAATGGTCTTGTATGGGGACGCTCCTTGTGTGAAGAGCTTTATCATAAAACAAACAAGGATTTTCTTACATTTAATGAAAAAGAGTTTGATAATAAAAGAATAAGCTTTAAACATTATGAAAAATTTGATAAAACCGCCCTTAATGAACGCTCCAAACTCCTCTATGAAATTGTAAAAATCATTTGGGAAGTCGAACGATAGCGGTAGAATTCAATATTTTGACATGGCTAAGTTGCAAAATGATGAGTGGTTAGTTCTCTAAAAATCAAAGAAATCCTGAAAGATGAAGTGCAAGAAGATAGACTATGTTCTTTCTTTGCTTTTCTAAAATAGATTCTAAAACAACAACCTATTTTCAACAACTATAAGTCGATTTAAACTCAAATGGATGCGGTCGTGCTTCCCATGGCCATATTTCGCTTTCAAATTTATATGCCTTATATACTTGCAAAAATTCCTCGCTAAAGACATCGCCTATTTTTAGATATTCTCTATCTGCTAACATTTCCTCAATGGCACTTCTAAGCGTATGTGGTAGTTGTTTTATGCCCTTATCCCTTACCTCATCTAGGCTTAACTCAAAGAGATTAATCTCCATAGGCTCTCCGGGCTCTGTTTGTTTATTAATACCATCTAGCCCAGCCATAAGCAGACTTGCGAAAGCTAGGTATGGATTGCTAGAACTATCTGGGAATCTAAACTCCATGCGTTTGCCTTTTATGCTTTGATTATATGGAATGCGAATGCTAGCACTGCGATTTTGTGCTGAGTATGTGAGGATTGATGGCGCCTCAAAGCCGGGTATTAGTCTTTTATATGAGTTTGTGCTAGCATTTGTAAAGGCAGCTACACTCCTTGCATGTTTTAGCACACCGCCTAAAAAGTGCATAGCCCTCTTGCTAAGACCCTCATAGTCATTGCCTGCAAAGGTATTTTCCCCATCTTTCCAAATGCTAATATGAGTGTGCATGCCACTACCATTATCACCATAAAGTGGCTTTGGCATGAATGTAGCACTTTTGCCATTTAGATGTGCGACCATTTTTACAACATATTTTAGCTTTTGAACATTATCTGCCGCCTCTAACATGTCACCAAACTTCACGCCAATCTCGCACTGCCCCTGGGCTACCTCATGATGCACGATGAAAGTCTCTAGCCCCACTTGATTTAGCACTTTTACCATTTCTGCACGAATGTCAAGTAGAGAATCCACAGGCGGCACGGGTGAATATCCCCCCTTTAGTCCAGGTCTATGTCCCACATTGCCTGTCTCATAAGCCCTGTCTCTATTCCACTCACCATCTTCTGTATCTACCTCGTAGTATTGGCAGTTTATATCATCTTTCATTTTGACGCTATCAAAGACGAAAAACTCATTCTCAGCTCCAAAATACACGACATCACCTATGCCTGTCTCCACGAGATGATTCATAGCACGTTTTACGATACTTCTAGGGCATCTATCGTATGGTTGATTCTTGTAAATATCCCACACATCGCAGAATACCACGGCAGTCGTATCCGCCGTAAAAGGGTCTATGAAATATCGAACTAAATCAGGTATTAATATCATGTCTGATTTCTCAATGGGCTGCCATGCCGCCACGCTTGAGCAATCAAAGGGGATTCCATCAAAAGTGCCTTCATCAATGGCAGACATAGAAAATCCCATGTGATGCCATGTGCCTTTAATATCTGTGAATCTAAAATCTACAAATTCGACTTCATTATCTGCACAAAAGGACAAAAACTCTTGAATCTTTGCTTTCTTATCCATACTATCCTCGCTACTAAATCTAAAACTTTGATTCTATCATGTTTGAATAAATCCTTACGTGATAATACGTTCTAGTGCTACATTTGCTTTATGTGTGTTTCCAAATATGATTTTATTATCTATGTCATAGTTTTCGTTATATATCAAAACAGATTCCAAAACATCGCTATTTTGCAAAAAAATATGTCTGCTATCATCATTTAGATACAAAATGGGGACAAGACCTATATTAATACCAAATGCGATAAGTTTATTTGATATGCTATCTATCATCTCTGTTTTGTTATCTACGCCTAGAATCTCTACATAACATTTTATATGAGACATATCTATCACAAACATATCTGCACCGAATATAGCTAATTCTAGCAGTTGATATGTGGAAATAATAATTCCACTATATCCCACAAACACGGGCATAAAACGTCGAATCATGCCTATATAATCTGCAATATTATCCACATCATCATTATGCAGATTCTCTAAAAATACACATGAAATATCCATGTCGGAGTTATCTAGTATTTTAGAATCTTTAATAAGAGAGGCAAAGCTTTTTGTATCTACTAATAGCCCCTTACTCTTGTTGAGATTCTCAAAAAAATACGACCTATCAGAGAGACGCGGTAGAAATGTATTGTATGCTAGAGTTCTTCCTAGCATATCCTGCGGCATTATCTGCATTCTCTCCTCTATACTATGTATTTCTTTTAATATATATTCATAAATATCCATACTCATTACCATTTAATAATATCATGTAACATTTTAGCTTATTTATAGAATCTAAAAGAGGTTATTATGATTGGCATACTAGGCAGCACAGGTAGAATAGGAAAATTACTAATACAGGAAGCATTAAATAATAATATAGCCATTAGTGCCTTATATGTAAGAGAAAATGCTAGTGTAGATTCTAAAGCTACAAATGATATGAATGTCTTTTTGCAAGAAAGCAGGGTAGTCATTGATTTCTCATCTCCTAGCCTTACGCATGAGTTGCTTACACACGCAATGCTATCTCCAAAGCCATTAGTCATAGGCACGACAGGACTAGATGATTCCACTCTTGATTTAATACACAAAGCCTCTTTAAAAATGCCTATTTTATATTCTACAAATATGAGTGAGGGCATAGCGATTTTAAATAAAGTTGTATCCATGCTTAGCGAAAAATTATCAGACTATGATATAGAAATCTTTGAGATTCATCATAGATATAAGAAAGATTCCCCATCTGGCACGGCATTGACGCTTGCAGAAAGTGCGGCAAATGCTAGGGGACTTGGAAAAAATAATTTTATAACAAATAGAAATAAAGTCAGAGATAAAAACGATATTGGCATATCTAGCCTTCGTGGAGGGGATATAGCGGGACGACACACTGTTGGATTCTATCAAGATGGTGAATTTTTAGAGCTAACTCATAATGCAAACTCAAGAGCAATATTTGCCAAAGGCGCCCTAAGAGCAGCACAATGGCTAGTTAATCAAGAAAATGGATTGTATAGTATGCAGGATATTTTTGAGATTTAATTCACATTACTCACAACTAAAAGTTGCAGTTGATTTAGCTACGATATAAGATATAATCAAGAAAAAGGCAACATCATGGCATATATTACAATCAACAGAAAGCATTTTGAAAACAACATAGACGTAGTAAAACGACATTTAGAATCAATAGAACCTAGCAGAGAGATAGAGATAGCAGCGGTATTAAAAGATAATGCCTATGGACATGGACTAGAGATAATGGCAGAGTTGGCAAGTAGCTATGGAATAAAAACTGCATTTGTAAAAAACTATGATGAGGCACTAAGGATAAAGGATAAATTTGATTGCATAACATTCTTTTATGATGATATGAGAGAAAAGTTTTCTCACATTTACCCTAGCATACATCATTTAAGCGACATTGATAGATTTGAAAAATCTCTAGGGAATCTTAGCGATTTGGGTGTAGAGCTAAAGGTTAATGTGGGTATGAATCGCAATGGAATCACCCCTAGCGATTTAGAGAGTGTCATAGAAAAAATCATGAAAAATAATATGCGATTAATTGGCGTATTTGCTCATAATGGATATGGCGATGGCGAAGACGCAGAATTTTACGCAGAGATAGAGAGATTTGAGGACATAAAGGGCAGGGTTGTAAAATTATCTAATACTCTAGGATTTCCTATGCCCAGATTCCATACCCTAAACTCATCATCTACATTTAGGGTAAAAACCTGCAGCGATAGTCTTGTTAGGATTGGAATCGCATTGTATGGCTACCTTGCATGTGATATACAATCAGCATCTAATCTAAAACCTGTTCTAAAACTATATGCAAATAAAGTATCTAGCAGAATCTTAAAAAAAGGTGATAGAGTGGGATATGATGGTGTAAGCCAAATGAATGATGAGGTAATAGTTAGCACCTATGATATAGGCTATGGCGATGGATTGTGTAGATTAAATGGAGACAGAAAGCTATTTCTGCCAAATGGCAATGAAATCATTGCGAAAAACTCCATGGATTGCTTCTCTAGCTATGGAGAGTTAGATGAGATATGTGTCATTGATGACGCTAACTATGTAGCAGGAATATTTGACACAATACCACATGAGGTTTTGGTAAGACTATCACCTTTTATAAAGCGGATTGTAGTTTAGTTGAGATAGTTAACCAGCGAGAGATTGTTGATTCTATTTGTAGAGGATAGAACTGCCTGATAGTTATTGCTAAGATTTGTAAATTTATTATATGTCTCTGCTATGTCTGTGCCAATTGTATCGCCTTTGATTCCACTTACTTGTGTTTTTATTAGCTCATTTCTTTGCACTGCATTTTGGAATGTCCTTGTGTGCGCACCATTTTTTGCAATGACTTTTTCTATGTGGTCGCTTAGATGGTCTATGATTTCAATGGCATTTTGAACGCCTTGATTCCTCATAGTATCATCGTATCTTAGCCCATGCAATGCCCCCGCTCTGTAAATACCGCTTCGTACAGATTCTATTGCATTATCTAACGCACGGAAAAAATGTATCTTTGGGTCATCTACCATAATGGCATTGTTGGCATTTACTCTAATATTAGCCGCAGAATCTCGTATTGCTTCTTTGCTAAAATTATCTTGATTCGTATCATAGAAAATCATTGTCATTCTCGTGATGGAACGAGTATTATCCTTAATCGTGATTTTGCCTTCAGAATCAAAATTTATATCCATATTCACCTTTGCCCTTTTTAGCAATTCCTCATAGGCATCTTTTTCCTTTTGGGTTGGTTTCCCAGAGGTTGAGGGCATACGAAGTGTCCCGTCATCTTCATTGCTATAATTTAGTGCAATAGACATTGCGTCCATTAATTGACGATAGGTTACAGAATCCCCATCGCTAACGCTAACTTCTGGTGGCTCATCGTAGGGATTAAATAATGGAATATCAATAAAAGAGTTTTTATCATTCTGCGAGGGCAGACGTAAAAAACTCCCGCTTTTTGCAAATGTGATAGATGCTTCTAGCTCTATGCCATTATGGTCGTGCAGCTTGATTCCATACGTCCTGCCATTTAGGCTACCATCTGTTACTTCCGACAGCTTTGTATTATCTTTTGCTAATTCAGAAGTCCCAGATATAGACTGCACAACATTTCCCTTTAACTCAGAGCCTAGTCTATGAAATGAGGTTTTTGAGTAGCTAACACCTAGGGCTGGTGTGAATCCATTTGTGAGATTTCCGCCCTCATCTAGGCTTTCTAGCTTGATAGAGAATCCTCTATCGCCATCAAATGGTGGATGTTTTACATCTTTACTTTTTCTGCCGACATTTTTATCATAAATATTAATTTGTCCATTATCCAAATCTATATCTAGATTCCCGCCAAAATAATCCTTAATCGCTGCAAATAAATCTCTAACTTCCTTGCCCTTTATGTCAAATACAAAAGGCTCTCCTAAATCTCTAGTACTAACGCTTTTATCATTTTCATTTGGAGGTGTGCCAGAGATTCTAATATATCGCGTTTTGCTAGATAATATATCCTCTAGCTTGGTATCTATCTCACTCATTACATTATCTTTGCGAATGAGTGTTGTAGGAATGTGCGTAACCCTGTGGTCATATAAATCATTTACACCGCTAAGGGTATCTAAATCAAATTCTGAAGTCATATTTTGACTGCTATACGTCCTAATCCTTGCGCCCATTTTTTCCAAATCGCGAACATTTTCCACATCTTTATTACTAGAAATCATGTGAAAATCTATGCTAGAACTACCAGATTTTAAATCCCTAATTTCAATCTGCCCCCATTTATTTAGCCTAACATCTACCACTCTAGTGGCATTTGTATTTCCATAAGCTTTTCCAATCCTATCTAGCAAATCCTGCATTTTTGTAGCATTAGTGGGATTTGTATAGCCTACGTCTAATTCAAATTTATCCTTAAAGCTCTGTCCTCTGCTATTTACGCCTTGCAAATAGAAATATTCCTTGCCATCATTAGATGGGTCATCATCGTCATCGCCTACCATATCCCTCAATGTATCATGCTCATTTAAATATACTTCGCTAGGCTCTGCGTGTTTCTCAGAATGCTCCATAACTGCGGGGTGAAGCTTAGTTTGATTTAGCATTCTTTCATTTGTGGTAATGATTCTATGTTTGTCGTTATCATAGCCATAGAAAAGCTCATCTCCATTAACATTAAAAGGCACAAGATTCTTAGAGCTAATAAGTGCACTTAACTCCTCGCTATTTCCAAAATAATTTCCGTCTTTATCAAAGGGCTGCGTATCTACCTTGCTACCTGAGAAAATAAATTTCCCGCCAACAGAGGTATTCCCGATATTAATGATATGCGCCTTTATAGCCTCTAAATCCCTTGCTAAAGCCTCCCTTGAGGTAGGGGTATGCAAATCATTTGCGGCATATATTAATTTCTGCTTGAATTGGACCATAGCCTGAGACATTTCCTGCAATGCTTTATCTGTATTTAATGTCTGCACCTCGGCAGTTTTTGCCACGTCTATGCCCTGCTGGAGTGTAACCTCATCGTATTCTAATTTTAGATTCTGATTTGATACGCTAGCGTCCTGCCATCCGTATTGAATCTTCTTACCACTAGCAATTTTTGTATTCAAATCATTGAGATTTGATGTGATATGCCCATTGTTATTTAGCATTTGATTGTATTTTGTCCCAAATGTTACACGCATGATTAATTCCAAGCTAGAGTTTTTTGATACAAAAGCAAAAAATATTCCCCATTACATGCAAATAAATTTTAGCTATAATGAAAACTTAGAGATTAACAAAAGGATTCTAAATGAGTGAAAATCTTAGGAACGCATGGATAGAGAAAAGGTCAAACGATAGGGTAAAAACGCAGCTATTTTATGCAAAGAGGGGCATCATCACAGAGGAGATGAGATACATTGCCAATATTGAGAATCTAGATTCTGAGTTGATACGCAAGGAAGTCGCAAAAGGACGGCTCATAATCCCTGCTAATATTAATCATCTAAATTTAGAGCCTATGGGAATCGGGGTGGCACTTAGAACGAAGATTAACTCAAACATAGGTTCATCGCAAATCGTAGAAGACATAGATGAGGAAGTAGAAAAGCTAAGGACTTCTATCCGCTATGGTGCTGATACCGTGATGGATTTAAGCACAGGAGGCGACCTAGATAGGATAAGGGAGGCTATCATCAAGGCATCTAGTGTGCCTATTGGCACCGTGCCTATGTATCAGATTCTACATGATGTGCAAAACGATGTCTTAAAGCTAGATATAAAAACCATGCTAGATGTGCTAAGAAAGCAGGCAAAACAGGGCGTTAGCTACTTTACGATACATTGCGGATTCCTGCTTGAGCACATGCCTTTTGTCTCAAAACGCAAGATGGGCGTGGTCTCGCGTGGCGGCAGTCTCATGGCTAGTTGGATGCTGCACTATCATAAACAGAATCCTTTCTATGAGTATTTCGATGATATTTTAGAGATTTGCAGGGAGTATGATGTGTCGCTTTCATTAGGGGATTCTCTAAGACCGGGCTGCCTTGCTGACGCAAGTGATGAGGCACAGTTTGCAGAGTTAAGAGTGCTAGGGGAGCTTGCCAAAAGAGCTTATGAAGCAGATGTACAAGTCATGATAGAGGGACCAGGACATGTGCCGCTAAATCAGATTGAGCGAAATGTCGAGTTGCAAAAGGAGTATTGCAATGAGGCGCCATTTTATGTGCTAGGACCGCTTGTTACAGACATAGCGGCAGGCTATGACCATATCGCAAGTGCCATAGGTGCGTGCGTAGCCGCTTGGAAAGGCGTGGCAATGCTATGCTATGTAACGCCAAAGGAGCATCTAGGACTGCCGAATGCAAATGATGTGCGGGAGGGAATCATTGCCTACAAAATTGCAGCACATGCCGCTGATATAGCACGAGGCAGGATTGGCGCTAGGGATAGAGATGATGAGATGAGTGATGCTAGATATGCGTTTGATTGGAATAGGCAGTTTGAGTTAGCCCTAGATGGGGATAGAGCGAGGGAATATCACGATGAGTCTTTGCCGCAGGAAGTCTTTAAAGACGCGGAGTTCTGCTCTATGTGCGGTCCTAAGTTTTGTAGCTATAAGATAACGCAGGATATTTTTAAGAAATATGGCGATAGGGTTGGGGTGTAGCACAATTTGAAATATTTATAGCTTACCACTTTTTTGTGGTAGGAAGAAATTATATTAATAGTATTACAAATCGCCTTTCAATAACCATATTTCTAAGAATCTTAAAGACAATTCTTGTTTATAGCTATATGTGGCTATACTCTAAATAGTAGGTGATTTTTTTATAAAACAATAACCATCACTTCATCTGTGCAGCTACTTCATCGGCGAAATTATCTACCTTTTTCTCAAGTCCCTCGCCTAACTCAAAGCTAACAAAAGATTCAATGCTAATAGAATCTTTTAGCTCACTGCTTTTTTGTGCTATCATCTGCTCTATCGTGAATTTCTCATCAAGGGCATAAAACTGCGATAGCAATGTAAGCCTTTGGTCTAAAATCGTATTATCCGCTATGAATCTAGCAATCTGCCCCTCGATAATCTTATCCCAAATCTTCTCTGGTTTGCCCTCAGCCTTTAGTGCCTCTCTCATTTCTGCCTTTTTACTCTCAAGTATCTTGTAAGTAATCTCAGAGCGACTAACGTATTCTGGAATGCGGAGCAGTGGCTTTTTAAGTCTAGCTAACTCCTCATTTTCTTTCTCAATCTCGGCTGCTATAGCTACACGTTCTTTTGACACAAGTGTAGAATCTAAGTCTTTATAGCTTAACACTTTTGGCTTCATAGAGGCGACATGCATACTAATGTATTTGGCAAACTCAGCTATGGCAGAGGCATTTTTGGAATCTTTAAATTTAAAAACGCTAATAGCACCCACCTTTTTATTGTGGTGCAAATAGCCATTTAGAATCTCATTCTCCCCACACACGACTGTGCAAACTCGGCGAATGACGATGTTCTCCCCTATGGTAGCAATCTTTTGATTTAGATAATTACCAAATGTATCACCATCTATTTCTAGCTCTGTTATGCTCTCTGTGCTATTTAGCGCCCTTTTGTATGCCAAATCTAGCACCTTTGCCACTAGCTCTTGGAATGCCTCATTTTTTGCCACAAAGTCTGTTTCAGAATTAACCTCAACAAGTGTAGCTTTCTTAAAATCAGGGGAAACCATCATAGCTATCACGCCATCTGCGGCGATTCTATCTGCTTTTTTAGCGGCTTTGCTTAAGCCCTTTTTTCGCAGATATTCCATAGCTTCCTCTAAGTTTCCATTGCATTCCTTAAGTGCATTTTTGCACTCCATGATTCCCGCATCAGTTTTATCTCTTAGCTCCTTTACTAGCTTTGCTGAAATCTCTGCCATGCTATTCTCCTTTTTCCATTAAATCCATAGCTTCATCTTGACTCACATTATCACCCTCGATATTTTCTCCCTCATTTTGTATTGCTAAAGAAGTCTCGCTAGGGACATAATTTTCATCATTCATCTCTCTGCCCTCTGTGATGGCATCGCTAATTTCTTTGCAGAAAAGCTGTATAGAGCGGATAGCATCATCATTTCCGGGTATAGGATAGTCTATGAGGTCTGGGTCGCAGTTTGTATCAAGTGGGGCTATGATTGGGATTCCTAGCTTCCTTGCTTCGCCTACTGCGATTTTTTCTTTTAGTGTATCGATGATGAAAAGCATGTCAGGCGCACGTCGCAGATGTCTAACACCGCCTAGATATTTATTTAGCTTGTCTTTTTTACGCGATAGCATTAATCGCTCTTTTTTAGGTAATAGCTCGATTTGTCCGCTTGTTTCCATTTCCTCGATGACTTCTAGTCTTCTTATAGATTTTTTAATGGTATCAAAGTTTGTAAGCATACCGCCTAGCCAACGATAATTCACATACGGACAGCCAACTTTCTCGGCAAATTCCTTTACCGTCTCGCTTGCCTGCTTCTTTGTGCCTACAAACATAATTACCTTGCCCTCACTAGCGGCATCTTTGACAATGCTATATGTGTAGCGAAAGTATCGTAGTGTCTTTTGCAAGTCAATAATGTGAATATTCTTACGAATGCCAAAAATAAACTTTTTCATTTTTGGATTCCAACGTCTTGTCTGATGCCCAAAATGCACACCGCACTCTAGCAAATCTTTCATAGTAACCATAATATTCTCCTAACAAAAATCTTTGTGATGTGGTTTATCCGCCATGCTCCTTAGCGTCTGTAACGCAACCAAATCTTAAGGATTAGCATGTGTGTATTTCACAAAGGGGAAATTATACAATATCAAATCTTTATTTGAGTAAAAATCTCAAAATTAGGTAGTATAAACATGCTAAAATCAATAATTTTTTTAAAAAAACTAAATAATTATTGTATGTTATATTAAAAGTTTTTAGGAGAATTCATGGCTGGACATGGCGGTAAAAGGCAGGTGTGGAGCTCTCAGATAGCCTATATTCTCACAGTTGCTGGTGCTACGATAGGCTTTGGTGCGACATGGAGATTCCCATATTTAGTAGGGCAGAATGGTGGCGGGGCGTATGTGCTAGTATTCTGCATAGCGATGATAGTCATTGGCATTCCTATGATTTTGGTAGAAAATGCCATAGGGAGAAGAGCACATAAGAATTGCTATGACTGCTTTAGCGGGAGTGTAAATGGCAGGGCTATCTCACCACTTTGGAAAATCGTAGGAGTAGCGGGATTAATCGGTGCGTTTGGAATCATGGCATATTATATGGCGATTGGCGGCTGGGTGCTAAACTATATCTATCACACGGTAGTGGGGAATTTCTCGTTATCGCCAGATATTGACGCAAAGGCTACGGCACAATTCTATCAAGAGCATGTAAAGTATGCGCCCAAAGAGATTATCATAGCGACCTTTGTTTTTGTAGCGATTAATTATTACGCATTAACGCGTGGCGTGATAGATGGCATAGAGAAAGCGGCTAAGATTCTCATGCCATTATTATTTATCATTATGATAGGCATGGTGATTAGGAATCTAACTCTGCCCGGCGCCATGGAGGGAGTGAAATACTATCTTGCCCCAGATTTTAGCAAACTATCTATTAAGCTTTTTATAGATGTGCTAGGGCAGGTTTTCTTTGCACTATCGCTTGGCTTTGGCGTGATGATTACCCTATCCTCACATTTGGATAAAAACGAGCAGTTAATAAAGACTTCTGTAATAACAGGTGTAATAAATACGCTTATAGCCGTGCTGGCTGGATTTATGATTTTCCCCTCTCTTTTTAGCTTTAATGTGGCGCCAGATAAAGGACCTAGACTTGTGTTTGAGACCCTGCCAATCGTGTTTGCCAACATGCACGGCGGCACATTTTTCATGGTAGCATTTTTCTCGCTTTTAATGTTGGCTGCTTTCACGACCACACTGCCAATCTATCAAGTGCTAATATCTGTGCTAGAGGAGAAACTCCATGTGAGAAAGAAACTAGCGGTATTCATCGTGTTATTTTTAATCTTTATACTAGGGAATATTCCATCGATACTAGGCGACAATGTATGGTCAGATATAACAATATTTGGTAAAAGTATATTTGATGCCTTTGATGATATAAGTGCCACGATATTTTTCATCTTTACTTCACTAGGCTGCGTTATTTTCGTAGGATATGTGCTAGGCGATGAGGCTAAAAAGGAGATTCTAAATGGAAGTGAAAAGTATGAAAAGATTGTTAATATATGGTTTGTATATATCAAATACATTATACCATTTGTGATTTTAGCCGTGTTTGTAAGTAGCTTTTATGAGCATTTTATTAAGGCGTCTTAGGTGAAAAGGGGTTGAATGGGCTTTATTGAGCTAATTAATGTTACAAAGACTTATGGAAAAGGGAAAAATACATTTCAGGCGCTTCATGGCGTGAATCTTGCGATAGAAAAGGGTGAATTTGTAGCACTCATGGGACCATCTGGTTCTGGTAAATCCACTATGGCAAATATTCTAGGTTGCCTTGATGTTGCTAGTGGTGGGAAATATCTATTTAATGGGTTAAATGTTTTCTCTCTTGATAGAAAGCAAATGGCACTATTAAGACGTCATTACATGGGATTTATTTTTCAGGGATTTAATCTCCTAGCTAGGACTTCTGCGCTTGAGAATGTTGAGTTACCATTAATTTATAGGGGCATGGGTAAGAAAGAGAGGGCAAAACTAGCACTAGAGGCACTTGATATGGTGGGATTAAAGCCATGGGCAAATCATAGTAGCTCCGAGCTTAGCGGGGGGCAGTGTCAACGTGTAGCTATCGCTAGGGCTATTGTCATGAAACCTCTATTTTTGTTAGCAGATGAGCCAACGGGGAATCTTGACACAAAAAGAAGTAATGAAGTCATGGATATTATGGTTAGGCTAAATAGCGATTTACACATAACCATACTCATGGTAACGCATGAGCCAGACATGGCGCAATATGCAAATAGGGAAATTCACTTCCTAGATGGCAATATTAATAGGGAAATAAGACTACGATAACCCTGAGTACACCATACTCTCAAACATATAATAAGTCCTAAGCGATGGAGTATCAAGAAATGGCAGAGTCTGCGTAGATAGGCAGCCTGCAATGCCATTTTGCCTATCTATAAAGTAGAATAGATTTGTAATTCCTGCCCACATAATGCTACCTGCCACTCTGCCTGTGGGAGTTCTCTCTTGGCTAACTTGAAAGCTATATCCCCAATTTTTACGCACATTTGGATAAAACTGCCCGCCCCGTGAAAAAAATGGCATGGCAGAGCCTAGATTCCACATATCATTATTAATATTTTGTCTATCAAATGCACCTTTACACATAAAATCAAGTGTCTCTTTACGCAAAATCCTGCCATTCTCACCCATACCATCATTTAAGATTGCACGTAAGAATTTCATAAAATCCCGCATACTGCAATGCAAACCATGCCCTGCCATATCCATCTGACTTTTGAGTGGGAGCCTTATATGTGGCGCTGGTTTTAATCTTATTGCATCATTTTTAACGTCATTGTGAGTATTAAGCGAAGAATCTAGATTTTGATTTTTGGAATCAAAAGATGTTTCGCCTCCGCTTAACATGACAGAGGATATGCTATTTTGATTCTCTATGTTGTCTAAACAACTTGCGTTATTGTGAATCTTTATTTCATGTTTAGCTTTTACTTTATTCTCGTAATTTACGTTGCTTTTACACCCTACGTCATTTTGAGGGCGAATACCTGAAGAATCTATTGTCATTTTGAACGCATGTGAAGAATCTTTAGAATCTAGATTCCATGTAGATGTTTCGCTACGCTCAACATGACGATGGTTATCATCATATAGAAAGTTGTGGTTGTCGTCATATTGAAAATTATTGTCATTCTGAGGCTCTGCTGAAGAATCTTTAGAATCCAAAGTCTTTGGCAAGGAATCTTTAGAATCTAGATTCTGTATTTTCATAAATTCTAAGTTTTGTTTGTAATGCAGAGATGTTTCGCTCTCGCTCAACATGAGAGCAGTGTTATTATCTCCACGACTTTCCTTATTGCACCCCAAATTATCCCTACATAAAAGAAAATCTAGTGGGTCTTGCTTTTCATCATAAATCTCTCTTGAGTGAATAGTAGCAATGCGTCTTAGATTCTCTCTACTTACATCAAAGTAGCTATCTTGCATATTACAATGAATGAAAATATTATTTCTCATTATATTAGCTAATCTATCATTATAAATATTTTCTATCACTCTGCCGAGCCAGTCGATACTTATGCCATATCGCCACGCACTCCCTGGCTCATGTAGCAAAACAGAATGCAGTGCAGCAGGGGTATTTGTCGTAATGCTAGGAATCTTAAAATATTCCCTAAATGCCAAATCTTGCTTATCAAAAAACTCATAGCCAAAGCCAGAGGTATGAAGCAGCAGATGTTTGATAGTAATTTGATTTTGCGCTCTTGCTAGAATCGGCTCACCATTGCTAAAACCTTTTAAAACCTTAATATCACTAATCTCTGGGACATATTTCCTCACTTCATCATCGAGGCTAAGTCTGCCACGCTCTATTAGCTGAAAGGCTAAAGTCGCACTTAGAATCTTACTAGCAGAAAAGATTCTAAGCAGACTATCTAGCGATATATCAGAATCTTTGGTAATATCCATCTTACCCCCTGCAAACTCAAAGATGTTTCCACTCCTATCGCTTAGTGCCACAAGCAGACTAGGTAACTCCTCTAAAGCAGCTTTTAGGATATTATTTAATCTTTTAGAATCTAGTGCAATCACGGGTATCCTTGCATGAGAAAATTATTTTTATTCTACTTTTGGAGTTTGAATTTTTTTGGATTCTAAGTTTTGTTGCGATAATTAAATGAAACAATGAAAAAAAGCATGGGTAAAGATTTAGGTTATAATCACAATTTTCAAGGAAAACTATGATTCTAGCCATAATTATCTCTATCCTCATATCCATAGCACTAGGCTATATCACGAAATATAACGTAGGTATTTTTGCGATGATTTTTGCCTATGTTATTGGGGCGTTTTTCATGGATTTAACCCCCAAAGATTTGATTTCATTCTGGCCTATCTCAATCTTTTTTGTCATTTTTGCAGTGTCGCTTTTTTATAATTTTGCAATAGTAAATGGCACGTTAGAGAAATTTGCCATGCTTTTGATGTATAAAATGCAGAAATTCCCCTACCTTATTTTGTTAGCCATTTTTGCTATATCAGCCCTCATTGCTGCACTTGGCGCTGGATTTTACACCGTGCTTGCTTTCATGGCTCCTCTAAGTTTTCTTGTGTGTCAAAGGGCTGGGATAAATCAGGTTTCTGTCGCTATGGCTATCAATTATGGTGCACTTGGCGGGGCGAATTTCATGACTTCACAAAGCGGTATTATCTTTAGGGGTCTTATGGAAAAAAGCGGCATAGATTCTAATGGTGCCTTTAGCAATAGCGCTATGATTTTTTTGGCTAGTATCATTCTGCCCATAGTCGTGCTTTCTATTTTTACTATTTTAGACTTTCGTAAAAAAATTACAATAGATATTAAGGAAAGACCAGATAGTTTTGATTCAAAGCAAAAGATGACTTTAGTGCTTATGTTCTCCATGATTTTCATCGTGCTTTTAATCCCGCTGTTAAGCCTAGCCCTCCCACATAGTGCTACCCTCTCTAGTCTGAATAAAAAGATAGACATAGGTCTCATTGCCATGATTTTTGTAGCCCTGGCACTTCTGCTTAAGCTAGGCGATGAGAAAAGTGTCATAGCACTCATTCCTTGGAATACCCTTATAATGATTTGCGGTGTGGGTATGCTTATCGCTGTTGCAATCAAAGCTGGGACGATAGATTTACTCTCTGATTCCATAAAACAGGAGATTCCTAGTGTTTTTATTCCCATTGCATTATGTCTTGTTGCCGCTATTATGTCGCTTTTCTCTAGCACTCTAGGGGTCGTAACGCCCGCCCTTTTCCCTATTGTCCCTAGCCTTGCCTCTGGTACATCTTTTTCGGAATCTTTACTTTTTACCTGCATAGTCATAGGGGCACAAGCCTCTGCCATATCGCCTTTCTCATCTGGGGGAAGCCTCATTTTAGGCGCCGCCCCACAAGGAGATAAGGAGAGATTATTCAAAGATTTGCTAACAAAGGCAGTGCCAATCGGACTTTGTGCGGCATTGCTTTGTTGCATGATTATTAGTTATATGGGAGTTTCATAATGAAAATTGACACACATGCACATATTTTTCTAAAAAGTCTAAAAATGGCGGAGGATTCTCGCTACACGCCAGATTATGATTGTAGCTATGAGGATTATATGAGTGTTTTGGATAGGCATGGCTTTGAGCGTTGCGTTTTGGTGCAACCTAGCTTTCTTGGTTATGAGAATGATTATATGCTAGATTCCATAAAGGGTAGCAAACATAGTGCTATCGTGGTTGTGCCTAGTAATATTTCTTTTGAATCTTTGAGTGATTTGCAAAAAAGGGGTGCCTGTGGCATAAGGCTAAATCTTTTAGGGAAAGAGATTCCAGATTTTAGGGAGTATGAGAATCTTTTTGTGTCTTTAAAGAATCTAAATATGCAGGTTGAGATTCAGCGGGATATGAGGGATTTACACAAAGTGTTAGAGGCTATTGTGCCTTTTGACTGCGAGATAATGATAGACCATTTGGGACGTGGAAATGATAGCAGGGAGGGTTTGGCAGAGCTTTTGAAATATAGTGGGAATAAGATATATTTTAAAGTGAGTGGATTTTATAGGGCAGATTCTAAAGAGAATCTTATCTTTGCTAAAGAGATGTATGAGATTCTATCTAGGCATTTTGGGGTAGAGAATTTCGTCTTTGGTAGCGACTATCCTTTTACCAATTTTGAGAGTGCGATGAGCTATGAGAGAGTGCTTGAGGCATTTTCCTTTATCGTAGAAAATAGCAAAGACAGGGAAGCAATGCTAGGGGAAAATGCGATGAGGATTTTTTTTAGAGGTTAAACGCGTTGTATCGTTATGTTTATCAACATAAAAACATGTGTTTTGTGATTTTTTAATCTTTAAAATCTCGATATTTAGGGAAGATTTCCCACTTTCCCAATTTTCTCTCCAACTTTCAGCAAACCTTAAGCTTTTTTATGTATAATTACATTTCGTTTTTGTTCGGAGCCTTTTCGTTCAAATGTGTTATTTAATTTATCATTGTTAATAGCCTATAATATAACT
>CASEHV010000020.1 GCA_949287835.1 uncultured Helicobacter sp. | reverse complement strand
CTGGATTATCTAGCGCTAGAAATGTGGGAATAGATTATTTTAGTGGTAAATATAATTTTGCTAAAAAAGATTCTGACTTTATTATTACAAATGATAATCCTTATAATATTTCTAGGGTTTATGGGGAATGTGTGTTAGATTATAAAGATTCTTTATTAGATTCTAAGGAAACGCAATATTATAAAGAATCACAAAAAGATTCTTCGGACTTACGTCCTCAGAATGACGAAAATGTAAAATATGATGAAAAAGCTCGTCATGTTGAGCAAAGCGAAACATCTACATGGAATCTAGATTCTTCATATTCATTCAGAATGACAGGGAATCTAGATTCCAAAGATTCTTCACCAAACATAATTCCGCATAATCAAGATTCCAAAGACACAGAAGAATATACAAACTCAAGTGCAAAACAAATCGACTATATAATATTCCTAGATTCTGATGATTATTGGAAATCAAACTGCCTTGAGTCCTGCGTAAAATGTGCAAATGGAAACCATAAAGTAGTTTGGTTTAATTGGCAGTATCTCTATGATGGTGTAGATGAAAAGGAAATGAATCTAACGCCCATGATTGAACGCATGGGCTATACAGAGGACTTAATACAGACAAACATAGAATTATTCCAAAGAAATAAAGAGAAAAATATCATTGGATTTTACTGCTCATGGTCTTTGTTTATTAGATTTGAATATTTAATGGAAATCAATCTTAGATTCAAAGATGGCATAGCACATGAGGATAATATTTTCAATCTATATTTATTTGCCAAAACAGATAATATCTACATACATACCCAAGCACTCTATACCTATAGAATCCGAAAAAGCTCTTTAATGAATAGGACAAATAACGAAAGTGCACCACCGACATATCTTGCTGAGCTTTGCAAGGTATTTAATAATAATATAATATATACAAAAAGATATTATAGGATATTTAGCATTATACAAATCAAAATGTCATATATAGAAATATTAAAAGATGTAGATGAGAGAATCTACAATGTCATATTCCCTAGCTTTGTAAAATTATTTGATAACAATATACAATCATTCCTAAGAGCTATGGACAATGACCCGTGGAATATTATGCTTGAATACATAAGGACACAGGAAGCAGTCTCGATTTATAACAAAAAAAGTGAGTTAGAAAAGCTAGGAGTAAATGCCTCGTTAGAGCTTGCCTCATTACATTTAAAGCTAGATAGAATCCTGCTATCACAAAGAGGACAGCAAATAGATATTTATACTGATGAGGTAAAGCGATATGAGGATACACTAGAGGGAAATGAATTAGCGCTGCTAAAGGCAAAAGCGGAATTTACAGATGAGATATTTAAACAATACACAAAAGCAAGAAGGGCATGGTATAAGGGTGGATATTTTAGATTCTTTTTCGTAGTTAGAAAGATGAGAAAAGTATTTTTAGCCGCTACAAAAGACCTCTAATGCTAAAATATCTGTATAATTTGAACAGGTTTTTTAGGAGAAGAGTTATGAGAGCGATTTTAATGCTATTTTGCATTTGTTTTTCTAGTGTTTTCTGCCTTGCGGATATTAGTAGTGATTACTATGCAAGTCTTAAAAATGCGAAATTCCAGATTCCCATTGAAAAGGAATTTATATTAAATCTCAAGCCAGATAATCCAGATAATGTAAGAGGCGGCGGATATTTAAAATTTAACGTAACAATTGTAACAGATGACAAAGGTGCTATGAAGGAAATAGAGGCAAAGGTTGATATAATTCGCTCACTCATCATAGATGTAACCACAGGTTTTTCCGTAATTGAGATGCAAGGAAGTGCGGGGAGAATCAAGTGTGCTATGACAATTTCATCTAGCATAAACGCCATACTTACAGATAGTAAGATAGATGGCGTAGTATTTGGTAATTTTACTGTTCAATCGTAAAATGATTGTAAAAACAGGTATAGACATTGTCTCTGTTAGCAGGATTGAGAGACTTTTGAGAAAGTCAAATCTAGCTTTTCTGCGTAGATTCCTATTTTCCCTTGAGAGTGAAAATGCCATGGGTCTTAGAGTAGATTATGCCAAATACATAGATTCTAGAAGAACTCCAGCAATCTTTGATAGACTAAATCTAGCTCTGCCAAGCGATGATTTGAATCTAGATTTGCTAAAAGCGCAAAGTATCGCAGGAATCTGGAGTGCTAAGGAATCATTTGCAAAAGCACTAGGTTTTGGCATAGGCTCACAAGTATCTTTTCATGATATAGTTGTGTATAAAGATTCAAATGGCGCGCCAAACATTGCCATTAATAAAGAAAAACTAAAACAATGGAATCTAAAAAGCATTTCTCTAAGCATAACCCACGATAGCGACATAGCCGCCGCCTCTTGCATAGTGTGCCAAATCTAGCAATACATTTTGGCTTTATGGTTTTAACACCCTTACCATCACCTCCCCATTTTTTACCATAAAGATAACTTTGCTTTTATCTTGAATATCATCTTTTAGGATTAAAAGGGCTAGTCTATCCTCGATTTCTCTTTGTATAACGCGTCTAATGGGTCTTGCACCAAATGTTCTATCAAAGCCGACATTAGCTATAAAATCTCGCATAGAATTTTCTAGCACAATCTCTATGCCCCTATCTTTTAGCCTACTTCGCACATTTTCTACCAAAATATCGATGATAGAGATAATATTCTCTTTGCTTAGTGCATTAAAAATAATCTTCTCATCTATGCGATTCAAAAACTCGGGCTTAAAGAATCTAAGCAGAGATTCATTTATAACCTTATCCCTTTTCTCGCTATCTGTTATATCTAATATCGCATCACTGCCTATATTGCTAGTTAGGATAATAATCGTATTTTTAAAATCCACGACCACGCCCTTATTATCTGTTAGCCTACCATCATCTAAAATCTGCAATAAAACATTAAATACCTTTGGATGTGCCTTCTCTACCTCATCAAATAGCACGACACTATAAGGTTGCTTCTTGATTGCCTCGCATAAGACTCCACCATCTTCATAGCCAATATAGCCCGCAGGCGCCCCTACTAGCTTTGCAGCGTCATGCTCCTGCATATACTCACTCATATCAAGTCGCACAATATGCTTCTCACTATCAAAGAGGAATCTCGCAAGTGCCTTTGCGCTCTCTGTTTTCCCAACCCCAGTAGGTCCTAGAAATAAAAAGCTTGCTATGGGGCGATTGACATCGCTAAGACCTGCCTTATTCCTTAATATCGCATTAGAGATTGCCGCTATAGCGGCATCCTGCCCTATGACACTAGCACTTAGATGTTTCTGTATGCCCAAAATCTTTTCTTTCTCTGAAAGCAACATTTTCCCCACTGGAATCTGCGTCCAGCGCGATACAATCTCAGCTATACTCTCTTTTGTAACGGCATTTCTAAGCAATGCTCCATTTTTCTGAATCTCATTTAGCTTATTTTCTAGCTCTTCTAATTGCTTTTGCACAGGGGGAATCTTGCCATGCTCTATTTCTCCTACTCTGCCATAATCCCCATTTCGCCTTGCTAACTCGCTATCTTTTTTTAGCCCCTCTATGTCTGATTTTAGCTTAGAGATGTCTTGAAAGATTCTCTTTTCGCTATCAAAGGCATTTTGCAATGAGGCTAGATTCTCCTTAGCACTTCCTAGCTGCTTTTCTATTTCTTGTAGCTTTTGGGTATTATCCTCGCTGTTATCCATATTGATAGCGACCTTTTCTACCTCTAGCATTTCGATTTCACGTTTGATTTTTGATATGGGCTTTGGCTCAGATTCTATTTGCATTTTTAGCTCTGCGGCTGCCTCATCGATTAAATCTATCGCCTTATCTGGCAGGTAGCGATTGGTAATGTAGCGACTAGATAGCTTTACACTCTCAATTAGTGCGCTATCTTGTATGCTTACATTATGATGAGATTCTAGATTCTCTTTTATACCACGCATGATTTGCAGGGCTTCGCTCTGCGTTGGCTCATTGACATTTATAGGTTGGAATCGCCTAGCAAGCGCGGCATCTTTCTCGAAGTATCTGCGATATTCCTTAAGTGTCGTAGCACCTATCGTCCTTAGCTCTCCTCTTGCTAATGCGGGTTTTAGGATATTTGCAGCGTCCATGCCGCCAGATGCATCGCCGGCTCCTATAATGGTGTGAATCTCATCTATGAAAAGGATAATGTCATGACTCTTTTTTACCTCATCTATGACTGCCTTTATCCTTTCCTCAAAATCACCTCGAAACTTCGTCCCCGCCACAATAGCAGTCATATCAAGGCTTATGATTCTTTTATTTTGCAATGATAGCGGTACCTCTTTTTTGGCAATCTTAATCGCAAGTCCCTCCACAACCGCCGTTTTCCCCACGCCAGGCTCTCCTAGCAGGATAGGATTATTTTTTGTCTTGCGGATTAGAATCTGCATCATTCGCTCTATCTCCTCGCTCCTGCCAATGACAGGGCTAAGGTTATTTTGCATAGCCATTTGCGTTAAGTCTATGCCATATTTATTTAGCGAATCTAGTGTGTCCTCTTTATTTTGGGAATCTATTTTTGAATCATTTCGCATATTTTTTAAGGTATTTAGCAATTCTAGCCTATCAATGCTACCTAGCAGTTTATCAAGGCTTGAATCAATATTTGCACAAATGAAAGCCTCTACCCCCACAAAGCTATCTCCTTGCGTAGTAGCGAATTTCACTGCTTTATCTAGGCTATCTTTTAGCTCTTTTGACATTCTGATATTATCATCTGTGATATTGTTAGCACTTGGTAGCCTTTTTATCTCCGCTGTGATATGTGATATTAGAGAATCTATATTTTCATTATTCCTCCGCAATGCCTGATATAGCAGGAAATTACTATCTGATACCATAGCCAAAAGGATATGACAGACCTGCATTTCTGGATTTTTATTATGCACCGCAAAATGATGTGCATTATTTAATGCCTCGCGTAGTTGATGTGTGAATTTATCTACATTCATCGCTGTCTCCTTGATTGAATTGCTGGAATCTTAGCATGATTTTTAGCAATTTATACTAACAAGTGCTAAAAATTTTATAGTTTATAGTAGTAATATAAAGTAATATTAGTTTATTGTTTATATATTTGTTGAGTTGTATTATATAAAATATTTTATTCTTATAGAATCACAATAGAGTTTTACGAGTGCTTTTTCACAAATTCCGTAATAACAGAGATTCTAAAACACTTGATTATGTTGTCTTTTTTGCATATAATCCTTACAAAAATCTTTAATCTTTATGAGGTGATTTATGAGAAAGGTTTTGTTTAGTGTTGTTGCTATGAGTATGCTGGGGCTAGGTATTTCAAATGCTGTGCCTTATGATATAGATAAGGCTCATTCATCGATTGATTTTACGATTAAGCACTTGCTTGTATCAAATGTAAATGGTAGTTTTTCGGACTTCTCTGGAGTCGTTGATATAGACCCTAAGACAAGGGTTATTAATAAGCTAGAGGGCGAAATGTCTATTAAATCAATAGATACTCGCAATAAGGATAGAGATAGTCATCTCATGGCAGAGAAATACCTTGATGCAGATAAGTTTGGCAAGGCAACGTTTAAAATGACTAAATTCTCCATGCTAAAAAATGGAAGCATAGCAGTTGATGCTAATTTAACTATCAAAGGTGTAACCAAAAAAGTTTCATTTAAGGGAATGTTAAATGGACCTGTTAGCCATCCTATGACTAAAAAAGAGGTGTTTGGATTGCAGCTAAGTGCTACAATTAATCGAAAAGACTTTAATATAGCAACTGATACTTCTAGTGCTACTATGGGTGAAAGTGTTAATATTATGATTAACTTAGAGCTAAGTGGCAAGTAGGGGAGTGTAAATATGTTTCATGAATACAGAGATGAAATAACTCATTTAAAACAAAATGACGCACATTTTGAGAAAATATTCAATGAGCATAATGAATTAGACCAGAGGATTAAAAATGCTGAGAGTGGCATAGAGCTACTTAGCAATCAAGAAATAGATGTACTAAAAAAGCAAAAACTAAAACTAAAAGATGAAGTGCATGCTATGATAATTGCCTATAAAAAATCTAATGGGTAATGTATTTAATTTTGCACTCTTAGAATCTATTTAGAATCTTTTCGGTGCTTTTAAGCCCTTTAGTCTAATGCATCTGTAAAATCGCTCTAATGCGATTAACTCTTTTTTACTAATGGTGTAATAGATTTTTTCAAGATACTCTAGGGCGAATTTCTTGCTAATTTGGATTCTATCCACATATTGCATAATGATATAATGCGGGACTTTTACTCCCTTGTATCTTTTATGATTACGTCCTAATTTTTTATTGAAGCTATTAATGAGATTTGTGTAAAAATTCCCATGTTTATTAAAACACATTCTGCCAAACACAAAGGGCAACGAATATTTCTCATACCATAGGGCTGCCATGTCAAGAATCTTTGCATTATGATTCCTATTTTCATAAAATAGCTTTAATGCTCTATCGCCTATGATTACCTCGCCATGTTTGTCAAGCACTTTGCACAAGGCATTTGAGGTCGCCGATTGATAATCACTCTTTGATTCCAAATCTAGTATTAATACGCTCCACACTTCCCTTTGGGCTATGATGCCTGCCATACAAACTTTATTTGCAAAATGTGATTTCATACCCGCGATAGATGATATAAATCCCGCATCGATTCTATTAAAAAGGAACTTTGTGTTAAGTTTTGAGGGATAGCTTTTTTTTAGATTCAAAATGGATTTAAAATTAGAGGTAGCACTATATCTTTTCGCAAAAACATCAAAAATCACTAAATTTAAATATTCAATTTTTCCAAATCGCATAATAAGCTCCAAATAAAACTATCCATTCTATCGCAAAGAGTGCAAATATGCTAGACATTAAATATCTGTTTTTCTATATTACTTATTTTTATCTGAGATGATAGATAAAAATATTTTCTCAAAACAAGTAAATTTATAAATCCCTCCAGCCTTTTATCAAAAAACTGCCTTGCATATTCATTTGCATTATGCACGATTTCCTTTGCTATGCGTTCATTGGATAAATAAAAATCCAAAACACTATCTAAATCGCTATAGTCCTCACTAATCTCTGCGTAGTGAATGTTTGGTTTTAGCGTTGATTCCATAAACCACGTCTCCATTTCTGGCTTTGGCATCACACATAGACTATTTGACCCCATAATCCATTTAAGATTACTTGCCACGTCAAAACCCTCAAGGCTAAGGAGAAATTTATATTTCAAATGTTCTTTTATAGGAGAGACTTGTTTATGCCATGCCTTATTGTAGTCATTGATATTTCCCACATGTCCTAAATCACATTTTGGATTATTAAAATGCGTTTTAAAGAATCTGATTCTGTGTTCTTGATGAACTGCGCCACGAAAAAATAAAATATTCTTTTTATCCTCAAATTTTATATTATCCTTAACAAAACTAAAATGCCTAAATTTATCCAACTGCAATAATATCGAATTGATATTTTCCTGCATAATCGGTCGAGATTTTACAATGCTAGGATAGGTTATCAAATGCCATACATCTTTAAACAAAAAACACCACGTAATATCATCGCGAAAATACCTACTCCATTCATAGGAATCAAAATAATAAGCCGAGCCATACTTTGGACTATTTTGCGATAGCTTTGATAGATTAGGACATAGACATTGCATATTATTTAATCTACTAAATTGCGAGTATTTATGCTCTAGGCTATATATATACTCACCATATCCCTCTCCGCCAAGATATTTTTTAAAATCATATTCACCAAAAGAGGAGTTCTTTGGCAAATCATCTTTACTCTCTGGCATTATGAAATGTCGCGATAGTTTGTTGTAGAAATTCACCCTATGAGATATATATTCTAATTTTTTATCATAGATTCTAAAAAGGGATTGCAATGTTTTCTCTAAGGCTGATTGTGTGAAATATCTAGGCACAATAGCCCTAGCAATGCCACTCAATTTATACATTAATTTTCCAAAAGACAAACTAACTTTTCCTCGCTAATATGTAAATGCAATGATAGCTAATCTCGCCTTTGTATTTTTCCTGATACTCCTTTATCCATGATGTTTTTAGTCTGTCGCCTAGGGAATTTACCCCACTATCTCTTAGATGTCTAAATACCCCTAGCGAATGTGAAAAATCTAGTTTTTTTATCTCCTCATCTATTTGCAGAATCTCAAATAAGCCGCCAATATATTTAGATATATAATCTAAACTTAAATACACAAGCCCCACACCGCTAATATCCCTAACCTCCACTAGATTCTGCACCCCAAATGTCCCGATAAGCAACACACCATTAGAATCTAGCATATTGTATAGATTCTCTATGGTCTTATTAAATGGCAACCATTGCAAACAAGCATTCGATGCGATGAGATTAAATCTCTCGTTATAAATATCCATATAGCAAATATCCTCCATGTCAAATATCTGCGTCTGTATCCTGCTATTTGTGTATTTATTTTTATAGTTACAAATATCATTACAAATATATCGTTTAAATGCTAATTGTGATAGTAATCTAGTGAGAATCCCCGTGCCACTGCCAAACTCAAAAATGCTATCAAATGTATTTAAAGAATACTTCTCTAACATGGAAAATAATTTTTTAGACATATATTGCTGAATGTAGGCATTATCATCATAGCTAGATTCCGCATTGATAAATGCCCTCATCATGCACTCTTTTTTCATCATACCCTCACATTGCAAAATGCTATTATATGATATTAATCCCAAAAATATCATGCTTTCAAAAACTCATTTTTAGCGTCAAAACCACATAAATTATCTTTAAAAAATTTTTATTTATATATTTAAAATATTTATATATTTTTTTATTTGTTGTGTTGTTTTGTTTGAAAAAAGATTATTAACACATATTAGAATTTTTCCTCATTCAATACTTAATGGGAGTTTCATAATGAAAAAAACTATTAAAAAACATCACTCTACATCGATTAAAAAATTGTTGTGTATTTTGCCCCTAAGCCTCTGCCTAAGCCAAGCCTTCCAAATAACAGAGGCTCCAGACTTTAGCAGAAGCAATCCCACCTCGCAGCAAAGAAGCATTCTATCCTATCATGATTCTATAAAAAATGCTACAAAAGCCGTTGTAAATATCATGACAGAAAAGAAAGTGGGTGCAGAGGCTAATCCATTCTTTAACGACCCTTTTTTCCAGCAGTTTTTTGGCAATATGATTCCACAGGACAGACTACAAGGTGGCATAGGCTCTGGCGTTATCATCTCTAGCGATGGGTATATTGTTACAAATAGTCATGTAGTAAGAGGTGCAGATAAGATATATGTAACACTCCCAGGCGATAGCAAACGATATAATGCAAAGCTAGTAGGCGAGGATACGCAAAGCGATATTGCCGTGATTCGCATAGATAAAAAGAATCTGCCCGTGCTGCCCTTTGCGGATAGCACGAAATACGCAGTGGGTGATGTCGTCTTTGCCATTGGGAATCCATTCGGCGTGGGTGAGAGTGTAACGCAGGGAATCATCTCTGCACTCAATAAAACAGGCTTTGGCATTAGCAGTTATGAGAATTTCATACAGACAGATGCAAGCATTAATCCGGGCAACTCAGGCGGTGCGCTAATCGATAGTCGCGGTGCATTTATAGGAATGAATACTGCTATCATATCACGGACAGGAGGCAATCACGGCATAGGTTTTGCCATTCCCTCCGAAATGGTAAAAAATGTCGCTATGGAGCTTATCAAAACAGGTAGGGTTAAGAGAGGCTTCCTTGGCGTAAATATCAAAGATGTAGATTCTGAAGTCTCTGGAATCTATGGCGATATAACAGGTGCATTAATCGTAGGTATGCAGGCAAACTCCCCTGCACAAAGGGCTGGATTAGCAGTGTGGGACGTCGTTACTGAGGTAAATGGCAAGAAGATTAAAAACGCCGCAGACCTGCGAAACACAATCGGCGCTATGTCTCCACAACAAAAAATTACGCTAACTATCGTAAGAAGTGTTATGAAAGGTGGCAAAAATAGCACAGAAACAAAGCAAATCTCGCTAGTATTGGCAGAGCAACCACAGGCAAGTCAGCAATCCTATAATGTAGAACCATCTAGTGTAAAAGATAGCGGGGGATTATTCGATGGTCTTAGAGTTGAAAATCTAAGCAAGGATATACGACAGAATTATAGAATCCCAGATGATATAAATGGCGTCATCGTAAGTGATATTGCTAGAGATTCTAAGGCTAGTAATGCGGGATTCCAAAAAGGCGATGTCATAGCGCAGATAGAAAATGTGCAGATAAAAAGCATAGCGGATTTCCAAAATGCTATAAAAACCTTTAATGGTAAAACAAAGAGGATTCTAGCCTATAATGTAATAAGCGGTGAGGTAAAAACTATTATTGCAAAATAGTGTCTTGACAACTATGGAGAGATAGATAAAAGATATTTTGATTTTATAAAACTCTATCCTATCTCCATAATCCGCTTTCTTGATTTTTTATTAAAATTCTTGTTTTTAACATACGCTCAGTGATAAACAACCGACATTCCATTCATAAATTTATTTCCCATCTACCAACTTTTTATTTAATGCCCTAAAAACACTGCATTGATTCCATATTTTTGTTTTTAAGAATTTAATATTGAAAAACCACCCACAAATCACAAATTAATAATTTTGTTTTTCACCTTCCTGAATAAGCTTTCCGTCAAATAAAAATGTCTTGTATTTCATTTTATGACTTACATAATTCGTTACAATCTCCCTTGCCAATTTATCTCTCCCATACCATACCCACATTTTGCTCTCTAGCTCTCCTTTTGCATTTCTGCTCTCCTCACCTCCTTTTAGGAAGTTTTTACTAGCAAATGATATATATTTTTGTATTATTTTCCTCTCATCATCTAGCTTTCTTGCCTTTATATCATAGACATTAGCTATAAACTCATCATTTCTGCACCAAACAAAGCAGTCACTATAAGATAAATAATAAACATATTCATTTGCACTATTGCAAAAGCTATCATCTAAACGACATAATGCCGATGTGGCTGTGCCATCTTCATAAGATACAGATTGAATCTTCTTTCCATGCTCATATTGACCAATATCAACACGTGCGATGCCATGATATCCTATGTAGCCTAGAGATTTGCTAGCTACAAAATACATGCCATTTAGTTTATAATCATCATCTGCCTTTCCATAAATATAATAATCAACACCCTTTCCATTATCGTTTAGGAATCTAGTCTCCACAAGAAACTCTCTTGGCACGCCATCAACAAACTTTGCTGTTATATCCTTAAGATTATATGAATAATCACTTTCGTAGTATTCTGCTTTTCTATATTTAAAATCGTCCTGTATCCTACCATTACGTATATTTATATCTAAATACTTGCGTATATAATTGTATTTACTAGATGTGTAAAAATAATCCTCTTTCACTCTGCCATCTAGTTTGCCATCTTTGTAGTTTAGAGAAAACTCATGACGAAAAAGCAGGTCGTCATCTTCTTCGTTATCCTCTGATTTTAAATCATTTTGTGACAAGGCAACTTGCTGTAATCCATCATATTTTCCATCTTTGCAGCGAGATTTATAAATAATCCTATCATCAATGAATCCTGTGGTAGTGCATATATTACCATCGCATACACTTTTCTCTCTTATGTTCTCAGATATCGCAGAAATCATTCCAGTAATAGTAATATATTCGCTCCCTACAATATCTATGACACTATTTTTTATAATATAATAAACATCTTTTGCATAGCATTCCTCTTCATTGTCATTAGTGCATTGAGTGCCAAGATTAAATTCACGTTGTTTTAGCGACTCTTTGATTTGCTCAAATACAACTGGTGTTTCCCACTCTAAGGAATAATCCCGCAAAGGAAAGGGGCAAATCCTCGTGTCTTCAGAACTATCATCATATCCCTCCTGTCATCTTTGCCTCTAAAGATATGACACACAGCAGTACTAATAGCAACTTTTTCATTTTATATCCTTGTGTTAGAATCTATTAGCATTATATCTTAAGGAAAGCTATGAATTCAGATGAAATATATATGAATCTTGCCATATCACAAGCATGGAAAACACAAACTCTAACACTGCCAAATCCAGCTGTAGCCTGTCTTATCCTGCATAATAATGAGATTCTAGCTCTAGAATCTCATCAAAAAAGTGGATTCCCCCATGCCGAAGTTTTGGCATGTAAGAGTGCATTTATGAAACTAAGCGATAATAGAGAGTTAGAAAATATACAAGATTCTAATAAAATACATGAATTTTTAAGTGCCAATCATAATAATATCTTTAAAGATTGCGAATTTTTCGTAACGCTAGAGCCATGCAATCATTATGGCAAAACCCCGCCTTGTGCAAAGCTACTAGAAGAGCTAAAACCAAAACGTATCATCATCGGCACAAATGATACTCATAAGATTGCAAGTGGCGGGGCAGCTAGGCTAAAAGACATTGAAGTCTCTTTGGTACTAAGTAGCAAGGCAGAATCTCTACTCTACCCCTTTAAGTGTCTGCAGAGGGGGAGATTCAATCTTTTCAAGATAGCAAGTCGCCTAGATGGCAGCTATGAGGGTGGCATTATTAGCAATGAGGATTCTAGAATCTTTACGCACAATATGAGGGCAGTAGCAGATTCTATTACTATCTCTGGCAGGACACTGCGAGATGATAATCCATTCCTAGATACCCGCTATGCTCTGCCACCTTATAAAAGCAATAAAAATCCAAAGATATATATTTTTAGCAAAAACATAAAAGATATAAGCTCATATAATATCAAAAATAGAGAAGTAGAGATTGTAGAGAATCTAAATCATTTGCAGGAAGGTTTTAATATTATAGAGGGTGGCTTTTCTATGCTCTCAAATGTAAAAGATAGTATAGATTGCATCATGGGATATATCGCACCTAGCATTCGCACAGGGGGAATCTTTCATCAAACTAGCCTAGATGATTTCTACCTAGCACATTGCGATATATTAGAAAAAGAGGAGGGAAATATAAGGTATTGGTTGTTTAGAAAATAATTACACAAAATCCGCATAGACAAGTGCACTTCCCCATGTAAAGCCAGAGCCGAACGCATCAAAAAGCATTAAATCGCCATTCTTGATTCTATTCTCACTATATGCAACTTCAAGTGCCATAGGAATGCTAGCAGCAGAGGTATTGCCATATTTCTGCACGGTCAAAACAATCTTTTCTTGCGGTAGCATGAGGGCATTTGCGACTGATTGAATGATTCTAAGATTTGCCTGATGTGGTATAAAAAAATCTAAATCATTAGAATCTATATTGTTTTTCTCTAAAATCTCTTTAGCGTCATTTGCTATCGTCCTTACTGCGATTTTAAAGACTTCATTGCCACGCATTTTTAGCGTTTGAGAATCTAGCACCTCATCATCTATGATAGGAGAGAGTAAATCTATCTCATTGCCATTATTTCTTTTTGGCGTGTAAAGTAGACTTGAGAAATCACCATTTGATGAAATGTGCACATCTTTTATGCCGATTTTATCACTCCTTGAAATCACACATGCCCCCGCACCATCTCCAAATAACACACATGTGCTTCTATCGCTAAAATCAAGCACAGAGCTAATCTTCTCTGCACCTATCACCAAAATATTCTCATACACACCACTCTCAATAAAGCTTTTCGCACATGAGAGCATATAAATAAATCCAGTGCAAGCCGAGACTACATCAAAGGCAGGCTTATCACGCAAACCAAGCTTAGAGGCAATCATGCACGCAGTCGATGGCATACCAAAAAAATCTGGACTAATACTAGAGCAAAGTAGCAAATCAATATCGCTAACCTCCATCTTTGCCCTGCTTAATGCTAACTTCGCCGCCTCATATCCCAAATCGCTACTTTTCTGTTCCTTATTAGCAAAATATCTAGTCTTTATACCTGTTCGCTGGGTAATCCACTCATCGCTTGTATCCAAAAACTGCGTAAAAAAGTCATTAGAAATGCAGTTGCTAGGCACATAAGATGCCACAGACTTAATAGAAGCAAAACGTGCAGACATACAAATCCTTTAGCCTACATTAGAATCTAGACTACTGCCCTCAAGAGCCATAAAAGCCTCTGTGATTCTATCGCAAATCTTAGTCTCGTAAGCCCTCATAGCCTGATATAACGCACACTCGATAGCCCTAGCATTACTCTTTCCATGACTAATAATCACAGGCTTTTTAATACCAAGCAATGGGGCACCGCCATATTCTGCATAGTCCATTTTCATCTTTAAGGCACGAAGGGCAGGTTTTATAAGAAAGAAGCCAAACATTCGTTTAAAAGACTTTTTAGCCTCATCTTTTAGAATCCTGCCAATAGAACTAGCCACGCCCTCACTTGCCTTTAAGACGAGATTCCCCATGAAGCCATCGCATACAATGACATCGACAGAGCCATTAAAAATATCAGACCCCTCTACATTACCCTTGAAAAACTCAAAATCTTTTAGCATTTTAAATGTCTGCTTTGTCAGCTCATTGCCCTTAGAATCCTCCTCGCCATTAGAGAGTAGTCCCACGCGTGGATTCTCATATCCCAAAACGCATTTGGCATACTCATAACCCATAATGGCAAAATGCACTAAAAACTCGGGCTTACAATCTGTATTTGCCCCCGCATCTAGTATGAGGCTCTTATTTTCTGTGATAGTAGGCATACAGGTGCATATCGCAGGACGTAAAACCCCGCTAATGCGACCTATCTTTAAGGTAGCAAGACTCATTGTAGCTCCGCTATGCCCCGCACTCACACAGGCATCTGCTAAATCATCTTTGACAAGCTCTATTGCCTTAAAAATCGAAGTTTCACTGCGTCTTGTGGCGTTACTTGCAGATTCTGTCATCTTGATATAGTCGTCTGTGTGGATTATCTCAATATTATTTAGCAGTTTGGAATCTAGATTCTTAGAATCCAAACAAGCCTTGATAGGATTCTCATCTCCTATCAAAAATACCTTGAAATCCTTAGCAGACAATGCACTTATGAGACCATCTAACACGGGTGTTACGCCATTATCAGCTCCCATTGCATCTAAGGCAATTCTCAACATAATGCTACTTGTATTCGTTACTAAACTTATTGATAAAATGAGGTAACTTCCAGCTTCCGTCTTTATCCTTAATAGGCTTTGCCAATGCCACTTTGTAATGTGTCCGTCTCTTTGCCGCTCTAGTTTTGCTCACTCTTCGCTTAGGAACTGCCATTTGCTACTCCTTAATATTATAGTCTGTCCGAATAGATTCCACCTCGCTACTAGCGATGTAGAAAAAATCGATAAATCCATCAAAAAACTCTATGACATCTAAGTCATAGTCGTGCTTTTGACTTTGCATCTCCCAGAATCCATCTGAGAAATACAAAATCAAATCCTCATCTATTATTTTACTAAAATCCTCGCCACTTCGCACACAAATTAGGCAAAGATTCCCTGTAATCTTACCATAGAATTTTACAAGTTTAGAATCTACTCTCTGTATATGCCCCTCTAATGTGATATTTTCTCCCTCCTGCAAGAACTCGCAATCCTCGCTATTAAAGACAAATTTTACTTCCCTAGCTTTGCTTGAGACTTTTTTAAATTGGATTTTCATTACGTAACAAACCTTGATTTTGCACTGATTATACAACGATTTAAGATAAAATGCAAAAAAATAAATTCAAAAAATAGTGAAAGATAGGCATGATAAAATTAGAGAGAAAAACAAAAGAGACAAATATAACCTTGTCGCTAAATATTTATGGTAGCGGAAAGGGCAGGATTGATACAAAGATTGGATTTTTTAACCACATGTTAGAATCTTTTTGCAAACATTCCCTAATGGATATTGATTTAGTATGTGATGGCGACGTATTTGTGGATTTTCATCATAGCGTTGAGGATTGCGGCATTGTGCTAGGCAACGCTATTAAAGAGGGAATCTTTCCTGTTAAAAATATCGAACGTTTTGGAAATGGCAGTGTCGTCATGGACGAGGCATGTGTGGAATGCGATATAGATATTAGCAATAGAGCATTTTTACTATTTGATATGAGTAATGCTAGTAATGGATTCTTTGGCAAGATTGGGGAATTTGATGTAGAGTTGGTTGAGGAATTTTTCCGCGCAGTTGTGATGAATGCAGGTCTTAGCACACATTTAGTTTTGAAACGAGGAAAGAATTTACACCACATAGTAGAGGCTAGTTTTAAGGCATTTGCGCTAAGCCTTAGGAGAGCTATTAGCATTAATGAGAGAGTAGAGATTCCAAGCACAAAGGGGAGCTTATGATAAAAATGATAGTATTAGATGTAGATGGCACACTCACAGATGGCTCTATAACATTTATACACACAAATAATGGCATTTATGAAAGCAAGAGTTTTAATACAAAAGATGGCTTAGGCATAGCACTATGGATAAAAAACGGCGGTCTTGTTAGTATTATTAGCGGTAGAAAATGCCATCTAACAGAGCAAAGGGCAAAAGAGTTAGGTGTGCATGAGATTCACTTAGGTATAGATGATAAGGTTAAATGCCTTGAGGAGATTATCAAAAAATATCATTTATCTCCACAGAATCTAGCATGTATAGGCGATGATTTAAATGATTTAGGCATGTATGAGTTTTGCAAATACAGCTTTGCCCCATCAGATGCTAGTGCTAGGAATCTTAGCAAGGCAACATTTATAACAAAGGCAAGGGGTGGCAGGGGTGCCGTTAGAGAAATGATAGAAATGCTAAATGCTATGCAAGGTTAGTATTTTTGTATTAGCTATTTTTGCATAGCAACACATTCTATTTCTACCTTGCTACCTTTTGGCAGGGTTTTTACCGCCACGGTGCTACGGGCTGGTTTATGTGAGAAATACTGCTCATAGACTTTGTTAAAATCTGCAAAATAATCCATATCACTTAGAAAAACCGTAGTCTTTATAACCATACTAAGGGATGAATTTGCAGCTTCTAATACATTGCTAAGATTCTTGCATACCTGATGAGTTTGCGTTTGAATATCAGAATCTAAAAACTCATTATTTGACGTAAGCGGTATTTGCCCAGAGGTAAATACAAAGCCATTTGCAATAATTGCCTGCGAGTATGGTCCTATCGCTGCTGGAGCATTATCTGTTGATACGATATTCATGTGTGTTTCCTTTAATTTTTTAAATATCATATCCAAATTGCTTTAATCCATTAGCATTCTTACTCCACCCTGCTATGGTTTTTGTAAATAATTCTAAAAATACTTTTTTTTGTGCTATCTCTTCGCATTTTTTCCTAGCTATGATTCCTAGTGATTTAATGGTGCTGCCATTTTTACCTATCACAATGGATTTTTGAGAATCTTTTTCTACAACAATCTGTGCCTTTATATATATCATATTTTCCCTATCCTCAATTTTTAGGATTCTCACATCGCTTTGATATGGAATCTCATCGCTTAATCGTTCAAAGAGTGCCTCTCTAATTGCCTCCTTGTAAATATCCCTCATAAATGTGGTGCTAATAATGTCGTCTTTGTAGAAATGCGGGTGTTCTGGCAGATTCTTAGCAATACATGATAAAAAAGAATCTTTGATATTAGAATCTAACGAATGTGCGGACATAGGAAATAACTCTATGTAATGAGACTGATATTTTTTATATTCATTTAAACATTCTAAAAGCTCTTGTTTGCTTAGTTTGTCAATTTTATTAATGACTAAAATATGCCTTTTTTGATATTTTTTAATGAAATTAGCATAGTAGTTAATCTCTGTCTTTGAGATGCTAGCCACACCCACAAAAACGCATATATCGCATTCTAAAATAGCATTTAATGCCTCCTTTAGCATATACTCCTCTAGCAATTTATATTTATAATCATCATTTCTAAGATGCCTTGAATCTATCCCTGGCGTATCTATGAATATAATCTCAGAATCTAGATTCTCATTTTTAAAGGGAATGATAAAATCCATTCGCCTCCTAGTCGCATTTGCCTTTTTAGAAACAAGTGCAAAAGAGGTCTGTGAAATGGCGTTTAATAATGTAGATTTCCCTGCATTTGGTCTGCCTATTGTGCCTACAAAGCCGCTTGTAACAATCACGTATTATCCTTTTTCTCTAATGCTGTATCGATTTTTTTACAAATACTCATGGATACAAGAATCACTAGCCACGAAATATATATCCATAAAAATGCAAACATAACTATCGAGATAGAGCCGTATATATTGCTATAAAATTCATTATAGGACATGTAGTAGAAAAATAGACTTCTAACAAAATGCCACATTAGCGACCCCATGAGACTGCTAAGGGCTAGATTCCAAAATGCAATAGATTTATTTGCCGCAATCCTAAGTAAGATTCCAAATGCAAACCATGTTGTAAGCATGGGCGCTAATATATGAATCTTGCCACTCATATCGCCGTATTTATCCGAAAATATGCCGCTAAAATAAATAGATGCTGCAATGAATAATGGTATAAGCGTAACTAGAAGCCAATAAATAATAAAGGAATCAAAAAAACTCCTTTTTTTAGCTAAGAAAATACGTGCTGAAATATCATCGAAATTCCTAAAAAATATAAAAGAACTAATAAGCGAAACAAAAAAGCCAAAAAACCCCATCTCTCTGCCATTGCTAAGGAAGGAATCTATGATTGTTGATACTTCATTTGCATTATCTGGCAGGATATTATTTAATATAGTTTGTTTTAGATTCTGTATCTGCCCTTGAAAACTAGCAAATCCCGATAGAATCGAAAAAATCATAAGAAACACAGGTATGATAGAAAAGATACTATAAAAGCTAAGTGATGAAGCATAATGGAAAATCTTTTCTTTATGTGTAAAATCATAATAATAATGCTTGATTGTGTCAATCTTTCTAGCACAATTTTTTTTAAAAGACCTAGATGATATGACACATTTGCGGAATCTATTTTTAAAATTACTCATTTACACACTCTACTATCCAAGCTTTCTTATCTCTTCCTCATATAGTTTTGCAAAGATTAATTCATACTCATCGCTCCCTGCTATAAGCTTTTTCTTGTAATTTCTTATCTTATCCATTGCATTATCATAGGCTTTTTCATGCGTTTTAAAATAGCTATTTATGGATTCTAAAATGCAGTTTTTCACCGCATTCTCTGCGACCTTAAACTCTATGAAACTCTCCTCGAATATCTCATCTAATATAACATGTGCTAGATTACTATATCTCTCATCATGCGATAGTAGAAATCCCCTATCCCTTGCTACCTGCTTTTTTGCCATAGCAAATAATTGCTTTTCATTCATATCATTATCATCAATCTCATCTTGATATTCCTCTAAAAGCTCTCTAACCTTTGCCTCAATGGAGATTTCCTCTTTTATATCTTCTCTTATGATTTCCTCTATGAGCTTAGTGATATTTGGCAGTGGGGCAATGATTTTTACCATATTTGATTTGCTTAAATCTGTGGTGATTCTATTTGCTATGAATTGTGCATGCTGTAATTTTAGCTTCATGGGAATCCTTTCGTGTGTTTTTAATAAAAGATTTTACCATTTTTCATTTATTCCTATCAATATACAACTTGTTATATATGGCGCCGCACAATATGAATACACTTTTGCACCCTTTCCTAGTTTGCTTAATGCTTGATAATATCTTTGTGCAAACTTGAAATATCTAATGCGAGGTTTTTTCTCATTGATTTCATTGCTTAGAATGCCACCAACGCTTATGCCACCCAAATCACTATGTGGGCTAACCCAGCTTATATAAAACTCTGATAGCACAATATAAGTCTGCCAAGTATGCACATCATTGTGTGTAAATTTAGCAAATTCATCGTGTGAAATAACTCTCTTTCCATTAAATATTACAAAATTTCTTTGCTTTGATTGTTTATCTACTTGTTTGTAATAGGATTCTAACTTTTTTGAGTTTAACTCTAGCCAAGCACTAGAATCTGAGTTTTTCCAAGTCTTTAACTCAGAAGCAGTGCTATAATAACACACCAACAAAAGCACACAAAATAAATATTTAATACCTTCCCCCTGCTAGAGATAAATAATTTTAACACAAAAGCATGAGATAAAACACGATAGAATTTCATAAATCTCACAAGGAATATTTATGCAATCTTTCATTGATGATTTTTTTGCTATAAGCGGGATAAATGATTCTAAGGCTAAAGGCAACTCTGATATTAAAAGCCATTTTGACGCTAAATGTCATTCCGACATTAATCGTCATTCTGAGGCGTTAGCCGAAGAATCTAAAAAAGATATTTCGCTTAACGCTCAATATGACAGAGGGGATATTTCGCATTCTCTCAATATGACAGAGGATTCCAAAGGTGTTTCACAAATAACAAACAACGATATTTCTACAAACCAAGACAAAACAGAGGGTATAGAATCTAACACAAATATTAAAGAAAATCTTAACACCGCTATGCTAGATTCCCTAAATCTAGGATTAAAGTGTGTTCTCCTTAGTGCTAATGTCTCAAATCTCTCTCTTTACTCTAAAAGTCAAACATTTATGAGTCTTTTGGAATCTAGTTTTAATGATAATATTCACTCTAAACACTCTAGCATCACAGGTCATTCTGACATTAATCGTCATTCTGAGCGTAGCGAAGAATCTAAAAACATGGAATCTAGGAATACTTCACTTTCACTCAACACAACACAAGATTCCAATAACACGATAGAACAAATCGCACAAAAACTAGGCATTATCCAACGATATATCCTAGATAGCACAAATCCCCTTGATTTAAAACTGCTAAAGCCCTATCTGCTAAGATTAAATAGCACCGAGATTTTGGATAATAAATCTGCCAAGAGTCTCATTAATCTCTTTGCAAATATCCACACACACAAGCAAAAAGAGAAAACAAACAAAAAAATCAACCTAAAAGCCCTCTCAAACGAGCTAGATGAAATACACAAAAAGATTCTAACCCTAGACTTAGATAGCAAGGCAACACAGGATTTAGAGAGAATCTACACCAATGCTAAGAGTAATAAATTCTCCATAGGCATTACAGGCGTGCTAAGTGCAGGGAAAAGCACCTTTCTAAATGCGCTCATGGGAAGCGAGATACTAGGTAGCTCCACAATACCAGAGACTGCGAATCTAACTGTGCTAAAACACAGCGAGGATAGCTATGCAAACGTGCATTTCTGGAGCAAAGAGGAATGGCAGGATATGAGAGAATCTGCAAAATATGACAATGCCCTGCAGAGTTTTGTAAATAACACGGAAGCAATCTTTGAGAATCTAGGCGAGTTTTTAGACAAAACTTTGAAAATATCGCTGCAGGAATTGCCACGTTATACTTCAGCAAATCATGAATCAAAGCTATGCAATCTTGTAAAAAAAGTCGAGCTTTTCAGTAATCTAGCCTTTCTGCAAAACGGTGTAGAGATAGTGGATACCCCAGGATTAGATGACCCCATTACTAAAAGAGAAGAGATTACAAAGGCATATTTACAGGAATGCGATTTATTAGTGCATGTGATGAATGCTAGCTGTGCGGCAACGCAGATTGACATTGATTTTATTTTAGAATCTCTGTTGCAAAAAAATATTTCACGTCTTTTAGTCGTGCTAACGCGCATTGATTTAATAGGTAAAAGAGAGCTAGAGCAAAGCCTAGAGTACACCAAAAACTCCATTGCCCTCCAGCTAAAAAAGGTGCAATATAGCGGTGATATAGATTCTATAATAGAGAGGATAGACTTTATCCCTACGGCTAGTTTCTTTGCACTTCTGCATAGAAGTGGCAGGGAGCAGGAGGCTTTGCAGAGCGGCTTTGATATGGAAAAAACAGGTATCCCAGAGGTAGAGAGATATTTGCATACAATCCTGCTAGGCGAGGATAGTTTGAAGCAAAAAGATATTTTATATCTGGCTTATAGAGGTTTTTTACATGTAGTCTCTAAAGTCATCGAGAATCTATCTTTAGAGCTAAAGATTCTAAACTCATCTAGCGAGGAGTTAGCACAGATTTTAGATGAGATAAAAAAACAAGAGAGTGCATTACTGCAGGATCTTGCTAAGAGGAGTGCCGAGTTAGAATCAAGGCATGAGAGCATTAATGAGTTTTTGACATCTCTTAGCGGCTTTATAGACAAGGGGCTAAAGCTTGAGAGTGCAAAGCTAAAGCAGAGGGTATATGATGAGATTCTATATCATTATGAGAAAGGGGCAAAGCCAAATGAGGAGCGATTAGTCGAGATTGTGGAATCTGGCTTTAGCGACTGCTTTAGCGATATTAGTAGGGAGTATAAATATAAGCTAGGTAATAAAATCTCTCAGGCACTCGAAGATATAAATAGCAATGTAGAGAAGCCAAATCTATCATTTCGCGCGCCAAAAGATAAAATTAGTGCCGCTATACAAGGACTACAAGATAAGATTCTATCTCTCTCTCAAAAGCATGGCAAACATAGCAAAGAGGCGCTAGATTCTAATTTGCAGAGTGCTTTTATGGAATCTTTTGACATCTTTGGTGCAATTATAAAGGAGAAAAATAGCGAGGTTGGAAATGCCTTTTTGCAGTATCTATCCGAAGTATCCAGTGAGCAAAAAGAGCTAATACGAGAGCAGATAGCACAAAAGCAAGAGGTATTTAATAACACACTAAAGCAAAAGGACAGAGCAGATTCTAAGGAATACAGAGAATCTATTAGCACAAAAATCTCTGCCCTATCTAACATTAGAGATGATATTGGCTATATAGAGAGGGAGCTTAGATAGATTAATCATCATCGTATTTATATGTGCTTTCTACGATTGATATATTTGCTACGAAGTCAAGATTACCTTTTGCATTTTTCTTAATCTTAAGAGGTAATTCCAAAACCGCATTCACACCCTTTTCATGAAGAGTTGGGACAATGTCAAGTATTAGCGATGATTTACTTAACGATACCTCGCCACTTATGCCATAGAATTTCTTTCTAATCTTATCTTTTGCTATATCTTCCTCACCCTTTTTTGATATAGCAAGTTTTAAGAATCCGCGCGGCATATTGTCTCTTAGGAATTTTTCATTAACGATTAAAGGGGAACCCCAAAGTTTTTGCTTATCATCAATGCTAAAAGAATTAACTTTAGATTCTACACTCTCATTAATCGCCCTTGTCTGCTCTAGTGTAACTTGACTAACGCGATTAAAACGCATCTGCTCTTTATAACTACCCACATTTGGTAGAATCTGATTATTAATATAAAATGCACAAGCAGCTATGAAAAGGACACTCCATACAAAATGTCTAAAAATTATATCTGGCTCTACATCTTTAAACATACCTTATAACTCCAAAGATTTTAGATATATTCTAGCGTGTTTTAGATAGTTTTTTTAGTGTTTTTAATATAATGCTATAAATAAAATAAATAAAAATAAGGATTTATTATGAGTAAAGTTGCATTACTAATGAGTGGGGGGGTGGATAGCTCATATTGTGCATATTTATTAAAAAAAGCAGGGCATGAAGTTTTGGGAATCTACCTAAAGCTACATGACAAAGAGGCAAAGCATGAGGTGTTTATCCGTAACTGCATGAGGGTTAGCGAGTTTTTAGGCATTGATTTTAGAGTAATTGATGCAAGGGAGGAATTCAAGAATGCCGTTTATAATGAGTTTATAGAATCTTATAAAAGAGGTGAGACACCAAATCCTTGTGCCTTGTGTAATCCTTTGATGAAATTCGGACTAGCGCTAGATAGGGCAATCAAGCTAGGCTGCGAGAGTATAGCCACAGGGCATTATGCTAGGCTTAGTGATATTTGCGGTATTAGACGCATACAGGAGGCAAGGGATAAGAGCAAAGACCAAAGCTACTTTCTGTACGCACTCTCACAAGATTCCATTGACAGGCTAATATTCCCACTAGGAGATATGCTAAAAGAAGATGTAAAACCAAAGGCATTTGCCGCACTTCCCGTGCTAGGCGATTTGGAATCATATAAGGAATCTCAAGAAATATGCTTTGTAGAGACAGACTACATAGACATTCTCAAAAAGCATACAAAAGTCGAGGATAGGGGCATCGTGCGCGATATACATGGCAATGCCATAGGGGAGCATAAGGGTTATATGCAATATACCATAGGCAAGCGAAAGGGCTTTAACGTGCGAGGGGCACATGAGCCGCATTTTGTATTAAAGATAAATCCAGAGCAAAATGAAATCATCGTAGGAAAGAAAGAGGATTTAAAAACTAACCTTGTAAGGGCTATTAATAAATCTCTGCCAGAGCATTTTACGCATGGTAGCTACAAGACAAAAGTGCGTTATCGTAGCACACCTAGCGATGCAGACATAAAAATAGAAAATGGAAATATTATAGCAACTCTAAAAGAGCCAGTCTTTGGCGTGGCAAAGGGGCAGGCGTTAGTAGTGTATCAAGATGACATCGTGTTAGGCGGCGGGGTTATTGTGGATTCTATGTAAGGATATTCAATGCTAGAGGAAATTGAGATAAATAATTATAAAATGATAGATTCGTTAAATATAAGCGGTTTTTCTAACATAAATATATTATTGGGGAAAAATGACTGCGGTAAAACATCAGTGCTAGAGGCAATCTTTTATAATCTTGGATTTTAATAGTGATATGATTTATTCTTAATGGATAAAGAAATTTAGAAATTTTCACTCATAACGCCAGTTACAGCACCTAAGATATTAAAACACTTAAGCACTTCTAAAGTGGTTAGCCCTTTTGTTGTTCTGCATTTAAACTTATCTTTAAGGTTTTCTTTGTTATCATCATAAAAATACCTATTAAGTCCTGTGGAAAGCAAAAGTTCTTCTGCCTCTTTATCCTCAGAAATTAACATTGTAAAAACTTGTAAATATATAAAATATGTATATCTTATTTTATCATCATAAAAATATTTATTCCACCCCAGTAAAAATCAATATAGCCACATACTTTGGCTGTACTATCTATTTCATTATACAAATAGTCATTACAAAACACACCAAAAGTTTTAAGTGCATATTTACAATCTTTTTTACTAAGCACATCTGAGATTAAAACAATAGGAAACAGCAATAAAAGCATTTTTCTCATAATATATCGCTTAAAACAAAGCTATATGCTAAATCACAAAATCCCCCCCCCGTAGAGCCTACATCTCCATCAATAAAAATTTCTTTACTTCCTCTCGTGGATAGGGGCTAAGAGTATAGAGACTATCGCCTATTTTTATATCATACATGCCCTCTGTGTTTGTTTTGGCATAACTTAGCACGATTCTACCCGCTAGGATCTTATCCTCGTGTTTAGCATTTCTCTCTATTAATGCGATAGGACCTAGCACATCTTTTGCCTCTATCTTTTCCATGAAGGCATGATTCTCAATATCTAGTTTTTTGCTCTCTTGCTCATTCCTAGATACCACGCATCTAGCGCCATTCTCTAGCACCATATATCTGCCAACCTTAAATAACTCTATATCCTCAAAAACTACCTCTCTGTGTGCAACCATGTCTTTTATCTTCAAAGCCACAGAAGTATCTGTTAGCAGACACCCACCGCCTGGTTTCTCATGATATTTCCACCCATATTTCTCTACCATAGAAAGCTGGAAATTCCTAGAGCGTCCACTAATGCCTAGCAGTCTCTCTCTCTCTACCCACCCCGCCCTCTCAGGGAAACTCTCCTCTAGTAGCTTTGCACTCATGGGTCGTAGCACCAGCTCATCTAGGAATCTAGGCTTACTTGCATCGCTACCATCGCGACTAAGTATGGAGTCATATTTGGAATCCTCCCCTATGCTCCTTACCAGCTTTCTGACTTGGTCCATAGCCTCTTTTCTCTGACTCTTTGGTCTCTGTCCTAGCACCTCGCCACTAATAGCAAAACTCGCTCCTAGCTCTAGCATGGCAGAAAAAGCATGAGAAAACATATTCGCATGGCAGTCTATACATGGATTAAAAAATCTACCATATCCATATTTTGGTTTAAACAAAATATTATCAAAAAACTGCCGTGCTATATTTATCTGCACAAGCTCTGCTCCCACCTGCTTTGCGGCATTTTTGAAATACTCACTCTTGTCTTTATTACTACCAAAGCCGATATTAAAATTTAGTGCATAAACCTTGATTCCCTGCTCTCTTAAAAGCTGCATGGAAATCATAGAATCAAGCCCCCCGCTAAAAAGTGCAACCGCACTAATCTCTCTACTCACACTTACTCCTAATTTACCAAAAAGTAGAACGCCCCAGAGTTAATCTCTGTGCGAATCGTCTGTAACTCTCTATTTGCATCTGTCTTTGAATTATAAGGTCCGATTAAATATCTCACTTTATCTCCATCGACTGCCTTTATACGATATGAATATTTCGAAATATTATTCAAAAAGATAGGGTCAATCTTGCTATCCTTAGAGAAGATTCCAACCTGTATATAATGCCCTTTTGCGGCTTCCTTGCCCTGGTCTTTTAGCACTGGACGCACGGGTCTGTGGATAACATTATCATCTTTGGAATCTGGCTTAGAATCTGCTTTGGGCTTATTATCTTTATTGTCTTTATTATCTTTGCCCTCTTGTTTTTTAGGTTCAGTCTTATTTGTGCCTTTATCGTTTTTGCTATCTTTAGCATTATTACCTTTATTATCATTTTTGCCTTTATCATCACTCTTAGGAGTGCTAGGTTTTGTCTGCCTTGTAGGGTCTGGTGCCTGTGCTATAACAGTCTCTCTTGGCGGCGGAGGGGTAACAACCCTTGGAGGCTGAGTTGTTATTTTCGTATCCTTTTTGTCACCTTTTTCATCTGGCTTTTGATTTTTATCGGCATTTTTATCGGCGTGTTTCTGCTCTATGGCTTTTAAATTCTCTTGAAATTTGGGGTCATTTTCATAGTTGGTCTTAGAATCTGGAATGCTATTATTAATCGCATTCGACAACGCCCCTAGGTTTGGCTCATTTGAGACATTGCTAGGCGGAGTGTTAGATATGGTATTGTTTGGAATCAGAGGCTCATTTGAGGACGGCGCTGCTGGAGGCAGATTTAGATTAAAAGGGTCTTGCTGCATTTGTGGCTGAAAGTCATTATTGGGACTTTGGCTAACGATAATGTCATTATTGTTATCGACTGCTTTACTTGCCACTTGCAGGGAATTATCCCTAGTCATTACCCATGCGATGATGAGAAATACCGCTATTAAAATTACCGCGACAATGGTTAGTAACAAAATCGTTTTTGTTTTGTTCTTATTATTGTCATTTTGGAAAATATCATTGGTTACATTCGTATTGTCTTTCATAAAAATCTCCTAAACTACATGTGTCTAGCCCATGCCCCACGTTCTTTTGCATACACATCATAGGGCAGTGCTAGGATATTAAAATTAGGTGGAAAGTCATTTGTAGGAAACATTCGCCACTCAATGGGGCATTTAGAGGCTAATTTCATAGACAGACTTTTAGCAAGTCTCTTACCCTCCTCTAAATCTGTATGCCCCTTATGGACATATAAATGCAGATGCCCTGGCGTCTTAGTCGTGTAAGCGGTAAAGTTTATAAAACCCTCTTCGCGTAACATAAGCTGGGCTCTGTGATAGAATCTCTGCGGGTCCCTGCCATTATAGTCAAACACGATATTTTCTACCTTATTACCACGCAAGATAAGAGAGTGTGCTATGTATGCCTCTTTTCTAAAATGACTTTGCATAACTTGAGAGGTAAGCATGGAATTAACTCTCTCAAATTTATCATACAAGACTCTACCATTGTGAGTTAGCTTTTGACCCAACCCCTTACTTTTTATGTAGTAATGGCTTGTATCAATCTTGATTAGCTTTAATTCCATTTCAGTCATGCGTTACTCCTATGCCATTTATAGCTACAGCTATATTGTAACAATTCATTTTATAGACAAAACAAACATAATTATTCTATCTAAAATATCGCCCTATCATAGACAATAAATTTCTCACCTAATTTCCCAATCTCTTCTCTAATGCTATCTTGCAAATTAGTATTATTAATATCAGAGAGAATATCTGAGATTTTCTGCCCTATCCATTCAAATTCTGCTTCTCCCATGCCCCTTGCGGTAAGTGCAGGTGAGCCTATGCGGATTCCACTCGTTACAAATGGTGAGCGTTTCTCTCCGGGAACTGTATTTTTATTTACCGTAATACCTGCATTTCCTAATGCGATGTCGGCATCTTTTCCGCTAAATTCCCTATTTAAGAAACTCATTAAAATAAGATGATTATCACTTCCGCCGCTGACTAACTCAAAGCCTCTATTTATTAAAACATTTGCTAGAATCTTAATATTAGCTTTTACCCTCTTTGCATAATCTCTCCACTCAGGTTTTAGATTCTCTTTAAAGCCCACTGCCTTAGCCGCTATTACATGCATAAGAGGTCCGCCCTGCATACCGGGGAATACAGTCTTATCTATCTTTTTTGCAATCTCTTCATTATTAGTAAGGATAAGTCCCCCGCGAGGTCCGCGAAGAGTCTTATGTGTAGTGGTCGTTACCACATCGCAGTGTGGAAAAGGATTTGGATACTCATCTGCTACCACAAGTCCAGCCACATGTGCAATATCTGCCATTAAAATAGCACCTACACTATCTGCTATCTCTCTAAATTTAGCAAAATCAAGCTCTCTAGTATAAGCTGAGAATCCACACACAATAATATTTGGTTTTACAATCCTAGCACACTGTGCCACTTTGTCATAATCTATAAAACCATTATCCTCTACACCATAAAAGAAGCTCTGATACATCTTACCTGTAACGCTAACTTTAGCGCCATGTGTCAAATGTCCGCCGTGGCTTAAATCCATGCCTAAAATCTTGTCATACGGATTTAGCAGTGCTGCATAGACTGCCGCATTTGCCTGTGAGCCGGAGTGTGGCTGCACATTTGCATACTCACATCTAAAAAGCTTTTTTGCCCTCTCAATGGCGATAGATTCTATACCATCTACAAATTCGCAACCACCATAGTATCGCTTTTGCGGATAGCCCTCGGCATATTTATTTGTAAGGACGCTTCCCATAGCCTCCATGACGCTAGGAAAGGTGTAGTTCTCACTTGCTATCATCTCTAAATGCTTGTTCTGCCTCTCTAGCTCTTTATTTACTAGGCTAAAAATCTCGCTATCTTGCTCTAAAAAGTAGTTCATTGCTTCTCCTCTAATATGGAATTATAATTGGTAGCCATAGGCTTCATAGCGGGGAATAAAATGACATCTTTTATACTCTTATTATTTGTCAAAAGCATGACTAATCTGTCTATGCCTATGCCCTGCCCTGCGGTTGGAGCCATGCCATGCCCTAGTGCCCATACATAGTCTTCGTCCATGTATTGTGCCTCTAAATCGCCTTTTTCTTTCTGTGCGACCTGTGCCTTGAATCTCTCTAGCTGGTCTAGCGGGTCATTTAACTCTGAAAAGCCATTTGCAATCTCCCTGCCACCTATGAAAAGCTCGAATCTATCTGCAATGCTAGAATCTACATCGCTTCTCCTTGCAAGAGGGCTAATGTCTATGGGATAATCTATAATAAAAGTAGGATTAATTAATTTTTCCTCTACAAAGGCATCAAAGGCATGGCTAAGTAACTTGCCATAGGAATCATCTCTATCGCATGGCACTTTGCTAGATTCCAAAAATGCTCTTAGGGAATCCTCGCTATTTACAATATTAGAATCTACCCCGCCTATGCTAATAATGGAATCTTTATAAGAGATTACCCTAAAGTCATCTAAATTAATATTATGCTCTCCAAAGGGTATAGTGCTAGGCAGATTCAGAGAATCTCTAAGATAGGCAAAAAGCTCTTTTGTCAGCTCTATTAAATCCTTATAAGTGCGATATGCCCAGTAAAACTCTATCATGCTAAACTCGGGATTATGGCTATGGTCTATGCCCTCATTTCTAAAATTCCTATTAATCTCAAATACCGCCTCAAAGCCGCCTACGATAAGCCGCTTTAAATACAGCTCGGGGGCAATGCGTAAATATCTATCCGTATCTAGGGCATTGTGATGAGTGATGAAAGGACGTGCATTTGCCCCGCCGGGTATTGGGTGAAGCATGGGTGTCTCTACCTCTAAGAATCCTTTATCCTCAAAGAATCTACGTACACATGAGACTATCTTACTTCGCAAAACAAAGGTCTTTCTCACATCTGCATTCATGATTAAATCCACATATCTCTGCCTATATCTAAGCTCAATATCTGTTAGCCCATGAAATTTTTCTGGCAGCGGAACGATAGATTTTGTCAAAAGCTTAAACCCTATAGCATGCAGACTTAGCTCCCCTGTCTTTGTAACAAAGGGAAATCCGCATACATTCACAATATCCCCTACCTCTAAGTGCTTTTTTAGAATCTTAAATAAATCGCCTAGCTCATTTTGGGAAAAATATATTTGTAAAATCGCACTTTCATCTTCTATTTTGATAAAACTAGCCTTTCCCATGAGACGTAGGAATTTTACCCTACCCTTTACCCATATACGCTTGTTCTCTAGCTCTGCTGTGGATTCCTGCTTTGGTGTTGTTTGCGTAGTTTGCTTAAGTCTCTCCTCGTCGTTCCTGTAATATAACGTGTCATTCTGATGATATAACATGTCATTATGACTACCACCGTCATTCGCAAGGCTTGCCGAAGAATCTAGCTTGTCATTCTTAAGCAAAGAATCTTTAGAATCTAAATCTTTCTCACTCTTCAAAAATCCATAAGTCTGCAAAAATTCCGCATTACTCATATCCACAATGCAGTCGTTTCTATATGGATTTAGATTCTCATCTCTTAGGGAATCTGCTTTCTGTATGCGTTGCTTTATGTATGTATTCTCAAACATTTCATCGTCCTAATATATTTTTTACAATTTCTTCTCTCTTTTTACGTATTTCCTCACTTAAAGAATCTTCAGCGCTATCTTTTACGTCCTCTACATCTTTTAGCTTATCTTGTATCACACTCATTCTAAAGACGGTCTCAGACACTTCAATGGCGGCAGGATAGACTAGGGAATCTTTAGTATTATCCTCTATGGGCTTGGTTAGAAATGGCACTTTGGATAATCCATAGATGATAAAGCATAAAATTAATGCAAACTTTAAAAGACAAAAGATATAGCCACCTACATAGTTAATATATACAAGTCCCATACTAGAGAGAAAGATGTAGTTTAAAAATATGCCAATAATCAAAGAGAGTATCCACACAACAGCCAAAATAATCACAAATGAAATCGTATAAAGCACTATAACATTTTTAAACTCAAGTCCAGCATAAGAGAGATATTTAGACGCCTCAACGCAGTAGCTAGATGCCAAAAACACACCTAGCGCAACGCCCAAAGTCCCCATAAACTCATGCACAAACCCAGTCTTTAACCCCCGCAGGGCAAGTAAAATAACGATAACAAAAAACCCTATATCTACATAATCAAATTTCATTGATAAAGCTTACCTAATCAAACTCACAAATGCAATAAAACCTATATTCTACTATACTTTTTATGGCATTTAGACAATAAAAAGTTTGTGTAAAATCATGAATATAATTTAGGATAAAGACATGGAAACAGAGGCGAATTTTAAAGAGGATTCTGTGCGAGAATTTATCATAGCGCCGCTATTACAAAGGCTAGGCTTTGTAGCAAGGGGAAAAGATTCTGCCCTAGAGGTGCAACTATCCATGCGCGATAGAGCAAAGTTTCAGGTAGGGAGCAATAAAGAGGTAGAGGCAGATTTTATGCCAGATTATACGCTTTTTGTGAATAATGAGATTCACTGCATACTTGACGCAAAGGCACCTAGTGAGAGCATAGCAAAAGATAGTAGGGCATACAGGCAGGTTTTAGGCTATGCCACACATTTTAAAACGCCGTTTTTTGCCCTCTGTAATGGCATAGAATTTAAGCTTTTTAGCATTTTGGGACAAGAGGTAGCGTTAGAAATACAGCTAGAAAGTGAGCTAGAATCTAAATTTGCATTATTAAAGCAATATCTAACCACGCCACTAGAATCTTTAAAGCAAACCCTAAACACTAAGATTCCAAAAAAGCCAGATTCTTGGTATTTAGAGAGACCACTGCCAAAGGCGATTCTAAAACCGCAAAAGAGGGCAAAGGCTAGATATTATGGCTGCACGGCTTATTTCACTAGGCAAAGCTGGGATATTGTAACTGAGCATATTAGAAACTTTAGCGACTATGGCGATATTGTGCTAGATTCTTTTGGCGGAAGCGGGGTAACTGCTATTGAAGCTATGATGAATGGTAGGGTTGGAATCCACACAGATTTAAATCCTCTCTCTATTTTCATGGTAAAAGCACTTAGTGCAAAGGTAGATTTAAATGAGTTAAAGACATTGAGCGAAGAGATAATAAAAGAGTTTGAGAATCTAAGACCAAAGAATGAGAAAGAAGCAAAAGAGATTCTCAAAAACGCTAAATATTATCCAAATGCTTTAAGTGAGGAGTTTGGGGAAGTCGCCACCCAAAAAACACAGGATTCAACACTTTGGATTCCAAAAGATGAAATACTTCCAAAGGGTAGCGATGTAGATTCTGTTTTAAAATTATTTAGCAAAAGACAATTAGCTGAGTTAGCAATTTTAAGAAAGTTAATATTTAAAAAGACTGCGCCTAGCGGTAGCAAAGAGCATAGAATCAAGAAAAGAAATATGAGATACTCGCTAATGTTGGCGTTTTATAATACGATTACAAGGTGTAATTTAACTTTTCATTATGCCAAATCTGTGCCGACTTCTGGCAATAGCGGCGTGTATATATACTATCGCTATCGTATGGCTCCAAAACCCGGCTACTTAGACATAGGAGAGCATTTTAAAGCGAAAATCTTTCGCCTCCTCAAAGGCAAAAAAGAACTGCTAGATTCCTCTGTGTTTTATGATTCCTACTTTGCCCCTCTGCGTAGAGTGATTAAGGATTTTAAGAATCCACTTTTAAAGGATAGAGAAGATTTAAGCCAAATAGATTCTCTACTTAATAAAAGCAATGGTGAGAAAATATTCCAAGCAGATGCGACTAATCTAGTAGAGATAGAATCTGAATCAATAGACTTTATCTATACAGACCCGCCTTATGGCGATAAGATTCCCTATTTAGATTTAAGCACAATGTGGAATGTGTGGCTAGATTTAGAGGTAGATTCTGCACTGAAAGAAAAAGAGTGTATAGAAAAAGGTAGCATGGATAAAAGCAAATATGACTACTATGATTTAATGAAGCAGTCATTAAAAGAGATGTATCGAGTGCTAAAATATAATCGTTGGCTATCTTTTGTCTTTCAGCATCAAGACCCAAAGCTATTTCAGATTCTAGTAGAATCTGCCGAGAATGTAGGATTTGAATACGTAGGCTGCTCTAGTCAGGAGAACACGGGAATCTCTAGCTTTAAGAAAGTGCAAAATCCCACGCGTGTGCTAAAAGGGCAGTTGATTTTATATTTCAAGAAAATCGATAATCCAAAAACAAGGATAAAGCTAGAGGCAGGCATGCAGAGCCTAGAGCAGATGTATAAAGACATAGAGGCTATCATCGTGGCAAATAATGGCGCTAGTTTAGAATCTATCCATGCACATTTAATCAAAACTGCCATTGAGGGAGGCTATTATGAACTCATGGCAAAGTTTGAG
>CASEHV010000019.1 GCA_949287835.1 uncultured Helicobacter sp. | reverse complement strand
AAATAAATGAGACAATAGCACAGCTAGAGACACTAACTCAGCAAAATGTAGATATAGCTAACCACTCTCAAGAAATAAGCAATGCAGTAGATTTAGTAGCAGCTAAGATATTAGAAGATGTGAATGCGAAGAGGTTTTAGGAGGGATTTAAAAAATAAAACACAAAATATATAATTTGACATAAAATCCACAGCCGACAAGGAAAAAGCAACAATGAATCTTTATATCTTAACAGAGGATAGGGCAAAAGAGGAGGTGTTGCTAGAGATTGTAAAAATTTTCTTGCGAGATAGGGGATATTGTGCTTTTGTGGATTCTTTAAAGATTATTCCTGTTTTACAAGATTCTCACTTTTGCTTTTATTATGAAATTTTGGGCATTGCATGTAAGGGTATAAATAGAATATATCTTAAAATAGTGAGTGGTAATAGTAGCTTTGTGGATTATTTAGTGTTTTTTCAAGACAAAGAGCCTAAAGAAAACGATATACCACTTTATGCCATTGAGGAGACAAAAACTGATGATAGCGAATCTCGCAATACAGGTGTATATCAAAGGATAACAAAATTTGTCTATATCTCACACTTTTATCCAAATACAAAAAAGATTATGCTTTATAATCTTAAAGTCAAGCAGAAAGAAAAGTCAACGCAAACTTCTATTTTTGGGACAAGGATACTACGAACGCTTGGTGTTGAGATTATAGGGAAAAATTTTAATCCCAACGACAAGATTTTACAACCCTTTAGGAGTATCAAGGAGTTTATAGAATCTAAAAATGCAATGAGAAAGCCACCAAAAGGCAATGTGCCTATTAGCATTACAATATGCGATAGTGAAATGTCTTTGGATAGCATTCCACAGGATACACACATATATACAATATCAGAAAATAAAAAAGTATCAAAAATACAAATTTCTGCTAGATTGATTAAGAATAATCACCTAGCTCACGACCCAAACATTGGTGCGGTTAGCGGGATTTGTGCGACTTTAAGAAAACTTGGTTTTATAGGAAAAATAGAGATAATCTCACACGGCTTAGAGCAAAAACATATTGGTAAAAATAATAAATTTATCCAAGTTGCAAACCTTTTAGATATAAGTCTGCAAGGATTAGAGATTCCAAAAATATACATAAATAAACAATATTGGCATTATGAAAAAAGCAGCGAAAAAATAGCGACCATTTTTATCCATTTAATCGTTACATATTTTAGCAAAGGGTATAGTATTTTTGAAAATCATGCAGGATGTGAAAAGGGGTATTTCTTAACAAATAATGGAGAACATATACCTTTAGAAAAATATACGGATAAAAAAGCCTATAAAGATGGAGACAAAAAAGCAATTGCGTTTATCCCTGATTTGATTTTACTTGACATAGAGCATTTAGAGATTATCAATATAGAGGGGAAAAAATATGAAAATAGATTGCAAGGTTTGCAGAGTTGCAAAATTATGATTTTATAGAAAACGAATATATTAAAAAATATTACCCAAAATACTCAATCCTTAGAACATTAGTTTTGTATGGTTCTAACGAGGAAGAATTGGCAGAACAAGAAGTAAAAATTGGATTTTTGCTAAATGTTAGAGGAAAGATGATTCTAGGAATACAAGCTCCAAAACTTTTTATACAATCTTTAAACAATCTCCTTAGGTTTTGGAATCAACAATGACAAAAACCCTCACAAAAACTCATTATCTCAAATCCCCGCTCAACTACATTGGTGGTAAATACAGAATCCTCCCACAAATCCTGCCACTTTTCCCAAAACGTATCAGCACCTTTGTAGATGTCTTTTGCGGCGGATGCGATGTGAGTATTAATATAAAACCTTGCCTAGATTCTACAATCTCTAAAAGACAAAGAATACTTTGTAATGATAATCTGCATTTTTTGATTGATTTGTATAGATTCTTGCAAGATAATCCTTTACAATCCACTCTGCAATCCCTGCAAGATATAATCAATATTTATAAACTTGATAAGCAAAATGCACAGGGCTATTATACTTTGAGAGAAGACTACAATACAGACAAAGACCCCTTGCTTTTACTTACCCTCATCGCCTTTAGTTTTAATCATCAAATTCGCTTTAATAACGTTCATCATTTTAACACACCTTTTGGCAAAGACCGCTCTAGTCTAAATACTACAATGCAAAATAATCTCATCGCCTTTATACAGACTCTGCAAAACAAAGATATAGCATTTTTTAGCCTTGATTTTAGAGATATGTTTGCACTCTTGTTAGGTAATGATAACAAGCCATTAAGTCAAGAATCTTTACAATACTCAAAACATGTAGGTTTAGATTCCATAAAGCTAGATTCTCAAAGCTTTGTGTATGCAGACCCACCCTATCTCCTCACACAAGGCACTTATAATGATGGTAAAAGAGGTTTTAGTGGCTGGAATGAAAGTTTAGAATACATCTTGCTAGAATCCTTAGATATGCTAGATTCCAAAGGCTTACGATTTGCTCTCTCAAATGTGTTACACCACAAGGGTAAAATAAATTATCTTTTACAAGAGTGGATTAAAACTCGTGGTTACATAGTGCATTATATAAATACTCACTACACAAATGCTTCCTATCAAACAAGACATAAGGATAAGACGCTTACTAAAGAAGTGCTTATTACCAACTATACGCCTTTTGTGGATTCTTAGGATAGATAATATGCGATTTATCGGTAACAAAGAAAAACTTGCTCCAAAAATCTATGCGATTTTACAAGAATGTGGGATTATAGAATCTAATCTTATGGAATCTCACTTTAGAGAATCTACAATCGGTAATGTCACAGATTCTACGCCTAAAGATACTACCAAGACCTTAGTTCTAGCTACAAATACTCAACAAACCTTTTGCGATTGCTTTGCAGGGAGTGCAAGTATGGGGAGGTTTTTTAAACAAAAAGGTTTTAGGATTATAAGCTGTGATTTACTGTATTTTTCTTATTGTCTGCAAAGGGCGTATTTACAAAACACTATACCAAATTTTGCAGGATTGCAAGGGTTTTTAGAATCTTTTGAAAAGACAAAGAATCTAAAAATAAAGAATACATTATTAGAGATTCCAAAAAGACCTTATAATAAAGTTTTAGCCTTTTTAAACTCTTTGCAAGGCAAAAATGGATTTATCGCTACACATTATGCTCCAAGTTTAAGTGCAAAAAATGGCGTGGAGCGCAAATATTTTAGCGACTCTAATGCAGCAAAAATAGATTCTATACGCATACAAATAGAGGAATGGAAAGATGCAGAATGTATAACAGAAAATGAGTATTATATTCTCTTAGCCACGCTTTTAGAATCTGTCTCGCTTTTTGCTAATGTCGCAGGAGTGTATGCGGCTTTTTGCAAAAAATGGGATAGCAGGGCAGTAAAACCTTTTAGTCTTACAGGACTTTTTTTAGAATCTTCGTTATATGAGAATCTTTGTTTCTGCGGGGATTCTTTGCAAGTTTTACAAAACTTAGAATCTAAATCACAAACATTAGACATTCTCTATCTTGACCCACCTTATAATCACAGACAATATGCCCCAAACTATCATTTGCTAGAAACGGTTGCTAGATATGATAACCCAAATATAAAGGGTGTAGCAGGTCTAAGAGAGTGGCAGGAGCAAAAATCGAGATTTTGCAACGCTAAAAGTGCTTACATAGAACTAGAAAAATTTACGAAACTTAAAAACTATAAAAATCTTGTTTTGAGTTATAACAGTGAGGGTCTCATGCAAAAGGAGCAAATAGAAGAGATTCTAAAACCCATAGGGAATATGTGCTGTGTAGATATAATCTATCCACGATTTAAAAGCAATAATAACAATGGTAAAAAATATATAAAAGAATATGTATGGGTGTTGCAAAGATAAGTAATGTTTTTTGTTGTAATCTTGTAGAATCCAACACAAATTAAGAAGAGACAAAAGATTGACAATCATTGAAAAAATGCAACATAGCAAGAAAAACATCGCTATGATATTTGTTTTCACCATCTATTAAATCTACTCGGCTTTCGATTTTCTACTCCAATATTTCTCCGCTAATTTTCTATGATTTTCTGGCTCTTTATTGTCTTCATTATATAGTTTTAAAGAATCATCGCTTATGTGTTTTGTCATGATTTGTGTTTCATCTTTTGGCTCCTCTTTGCTTTCCTCTTTTATTTCATTAGAATCTACTTTGCTAGAATCCTCTATATCCACCCCCCTAGGTTTATAATCACGGAACAAATGCTCGACATCATTCATGTCTTTTTTTATCTCTTTTATATCCTCGCTGATTTCTTTATAGCCAATGCTATCTAGGCTCACACTCCGCTCTAGCTTGTCTTTATACTCCTGTGCTTCCCTTTTTAGCTCTGCGATATTGATTTCTTTATCTAGGGTTTCCTTTGCGTCATTAATGGTTTTTTTGATAACCCTTATGGTCTTTACAATCTCTACAAGCGCATTTGGCAATTTATCCGGTCCTAGCACGATGATTGCCACAACTACGATTAATATAATCTCGCCAAGTCCAAATCCAAGCAAAACACAACCTTATCTATTACTGCATACCCTCTAGGATACCCTGCACTTCTTTCATGGAAGTCTTAGAGGTGGAGAAAAATACCTCGACTCTATTATTCGCCCGTCTATTTGCCTCGCTATCATTAGGTACGATGGGATTATACTGCCCATAAGAAGTATATGATAATCTAGCGGGATCAACGCCCTTTGCTATCAAATACTGCATGACATTAAATGCCCTAGCCCCAGCCAACTCATAGCTACTATTAAAGCTACCTGTGCTTGAGTTATCTGTATAGCCACGTATATTTACCTCTACCTCGGATGGCATTTTATTTAGAATACTAGCTAGTAAATCTAGCTCTGAACGTGTATCTTGATTCACTAACTCCGCCGCACCTGGCTCAAACAAAATATCCGACGGTAGCCTTAGTGTCGTGCCTTGCTCTATCTGCTCTAGCAATCCGCCATCTTGGATAAGATTGGATAGCTGCGTTACAGTAGTAACGGTTACGGGCGAATTGACATTAGTGGAGGTATTCTTCAATGTATTATCAGATTCCTCTTTGACAGTCCCAGGGTCTGGTGGGATAATTAAAACAGGTAGGGTGCGCTCAGGCATGGGCGTGGCATCAAAAATGGTAATGAATGCCTCTGTAACTGCCTTTACCCTAGAGGTATTAACCGCCGTAATCGCATATAACGCAATGAAAAGTGCGAGTAGTAGCGACAAGAAGTCCGCATAAGGCACCGCCCATTTCTCACCTGCTGGACATTCCTCACATTTACATTTCTTTGACATGAAAATTCCTTACTCAAACTGCGATACTTTAGGCTCACCAGGTGATACGAATCCTAGCAGTTTTGCCTCAAGATTCCTTGGGTTATCACCATTTGCGATTCCCACTACTGCCTCTACTATCATCGTCTTTTCCTTGATGACATCATGAGATTTTGCCTTAATCTTATGCCCAAAGGGTCCAAAAATCGCATAAGCACCCATAATCCCTGTAACAGTCGCGGTAAAGGCACCACCGATACCTGCTGCCATGGCGGTTGGATTATCTAGCAGCGTTAGCGCCAAGATAAGACCACACACCGCTCCAACTAGCCCAAACACCGGACAGCTCTCACCCATTAGAATCCAAAAGTGTGCCGCGCCATGATAGTAATGTTCTAACTGCTCGATTTGAATATCCATATCCTCACGCACATCTTTTGCCTCACGACCATCGATAATCATCGACATAGCCTCACGTGTAAAGTCATCTTCTAGCTGAGAGACCCTAGCCTCTAGCGTTAGTAGACCATTTTTACGTGCCTCTGAGGCGAACTCTACCATCTGCCGAATGGTATTATTGAGATTGACTTTTGGATTTACAAACACCATTTTAACCTCTTTGAATCCAGCCTTGATAGCCTTAGCATGCGTAGCAGTCATAGCGGAGAACATCGCAGTTGGAATCACGATAATAACAGAGCTTAGGTGTATCAAATGTAGGGGGTTACCACCCTCCATAATATCCCCGACAGAAATACTTGTGATTGATAGCACAAGACCTAAAATCGATGACAAATCCATAAAAATATCCTTTCCTGTGTAGAGTTAAGAGTTAGAACACACATTACAATGTGGATTTGGCTTTATAGCCACCTTCCTAAAAGACATGGTTTTTATATCCATGGTTAAAAGAGAATCTAGCAATAAATCGCCTATGCCTAGAATATATTTAATAGCCTCGCTTGCTTGTATGCAGCCAATGATACCGGGCGTAACACCAAAGAGACCAGCCCTAAAGTAAGAATCTAGCTCACTGCTTGGCTGCTCACTAAAGACACATGAGAAACACGCACTCTTATGCGGGATAACAGTCATTGTCTGCCCCCTGTATTTCAGCACACCCGCATGGCTAAAGGGCTTATTTAATCCAACGCAGATTCTATTAATGAGAAATTTGCCTGTGAAATTATCTGTGGCATCTATGATGAAATCATAGTTTTGCAAAATATCGGCGGCATTACTCTCTGTTAGCTTCTCAAAATATGTATCTATTTTTACATTTGGATTTATATTACTCATTTTTGCCTGTGCAGATGAGATTTTGGATTTTCCAACATCGCTTGTATAGTGTATAACCTGCCTTTGCAGATTGCTAATCTCGACTGTATCAAAATCTAGGATTCCAATCCTGCCAACACCTGCCGCACTAAGATATAGGCACACAGGAGAGCCAAGCCCACCTGCACCAATGATTAGCACACGTCCGCTAGATAGCTTATCCTGCCCCTCCTGCCCTACATCATCTAGCATGAGATGCCTAGCATATCGCTCTTTTAGAGTAGCTTCGTTTTCCATTATAAACCTTATATGACCTTAATAATTTTCGCATTTAACACAAAACTATAAGTATATCAAAATGCAACGCATAGTAAGGGCAACTTCTTTTGTATTATGCCAAAAAGGCGTATAGTCTAAATTATATAGGAAATTAAAAATAATTGGATAACTTAGAGAGTTTTAAAATTTTAGTTTTTATTTATAGGATAGAATACGGGTTAGCATTCTAAGGTTTTGGGTTGTAGATGGAGTTTTTAACAGACTTTTTGTTGCAGGATAAAATTCAAGAAACAAAGATTTTTCCACTGCTTAATTGTAATTTACATGAGGCAGGTTTGCTTCGTGAATTATTGCTTATTTATGTAAGAGAAAGCAGTGATGTCTATGTTTCATCATTTTTAGAGATGACTTATTTTGCAAGGGGTTTTGAAACTCTGCCATATCTTAAGGAAATAAAACATTTAATAGAGCTAGGCTGGATTGATGCCTCATCTGGGCTAAGTATTTTGGAGTTAAAAGATATTTGTATATCTCTTGATTCTAGCTTTTTTGCATTGCTTGAAAATGGCAATGTGATTACAAGCAATATAAAAGACAGAGAATATCAATCCTCGCTTGATTATATACAAGATGAGTGGGCATATATCAATATAGTCATGCAATATAATAAAATGGATAGATTATCTAGCAATGAGAATCTGTCAAATACTTGTAAGATGTATATTGAGAAATTAAGCAAAACAATTAGCAAAAATGTCCTTAGCAATGTTAAGAAGTTTAAAATAATGACTTATTTTGACAAGCATGGCTTAAACAATTTAGAAAAGCTAGTATTTCTGCTAATCGCACAGGCACAATATAATGGCAATTTTGGTGTATCTATGAAAGATATTATCCCGCTAGGCATAAATGATGAGGAAAAATTCATTATACAAAATCTTTTATCTGAAAAGTCAAAGCTACTTAGCACAGGTCTTGTAGAAAAGGAAAAATACGAAGACTTCTCATTTCAAGACCAAGAGTTTTTTATTCCTCACAATGTATTTAGTAACCTAATCTTAGATGTAAAAAGAGATAAGGTTAGCATAGAAGATGAGGTAGAGAGAGGTGGATTTTTTAGATTAATTAAGCCAAAAAAGGGCTTAGATTCCATTGTGTTAGATGATAGCATTAAAGAGAGATTTGATACCTTAATTAAGAATCTTGATAAAAGGGTGTATAAAAAGCTTAAACATTGGGGTATAAAAGATAGTGCTAAGATTACTTCCAAAATACTGCTATATGGCGATAGTGGTACAGGGAAAACAAGTAGCGCTTTAGCATTGGCAAAATCGCTAGGGCAGAAAGTATTAAGTTTTGATTGCTCTAATATTATATCAATGTATGTTGGCGAAAGTGAGAAAAACTCACGAAAGATTTTTGATGAATACAGAAATATATCAGAAAGCACAAAAAGCAATCCAATATTACTACTAGATGAGGCAGACCAGATTCTCATGTCAAGGAGTGGCATAGATGGTAGCGATGTCGGACGAATGTATCATCAGATGCAAAATATCTTCCTAGAACAGATAGAGAGATTTGAGGGAATCTTAATTGCCACTACAAATTTTCAAGACACGTTAGATAACGCATTTTCAAGACGTTTTAATTACAAGATTTGCTTTCAAAGACCCACTTATGAGCTACGAAAAAAAATATGGGATATACATTTTCCAAAACTAGCGAATTTTAGCGAGGATAGATTTAGAATCATAGATAGATTATCCACTTTTGATTTAAGCGGTGGACAGATAAAAATCATTGTAGAGAATACCTGCTACAAAGTTGCGTTAAGAGAAAATAGTGTTTTTAGCTATGATGACTTTGCCTTTGAGATACAAAAAGAGATAGATAATGTATTTGGTGATTCTAAAAAAATGGGGTTTGTTACGAGGGAAGCATGAGAGCATTTCGTTACTGCTTTATTTTACTATCTGTATTGATTAGTGGGTGCTATTTTTTTGGTCAAAAAGGGGTTTTGGATAAAAATAGGTATCTCATTGTAAAGCTAGAGATTGATGATAGGGTGATTCTTAGCCCACAGGAGTTAGCAAACAAGGCAAAAAGAGAGGGGGGAAAGATAGATGAGGGCAAAAAAAACTCGTATGATAAATTCGCACAAAGTCAATCAAGTAGGCTAGATAGCATTAACGCAGATTTTGAGCAGCTAAAAAGTATTAATGACGACTATGATGACGAATCGCATGAAACTCCGCTAGATGAATTGGCAAGTATTACTTTGGTATCTACTATGGAATTTGATAGAGCGCAAGATGTCATATATGGTAGGGTTGGGTGCAATGATTATACTGCTAAGTTTTTCTGGCAGGATAATACTAGGATTGTCATCTCTGGTGCGGCTAGCACTAGGAAGGTTTGCTCACCAAAGGAAGTAACAGATTTTCAGGATTCTTTCATTAAAAACTTTGATGGAATCTATGTGATAACACAAATAAAAAACAACCGAGGCTTTGTGCTAAATAATGGACGACTTAGAATCTACATACATCAATAATCTAAGCTATCTCCCTCCCCATTTCTTTTAAATACTTCTTTATCGCGTTTATCACATCATCATCATCTTTTGTCTCAGATTTTATATACACTTTATTATTGTCATCAAAGGTTATGCAAATATTATTTGACATATTGCTAATTGCCTTTACATGCAAACTTAAAGCTAGAATCTTAATGATAATTAACTCCAAAAACTGCAATGTATAAATATCTAGCTTTCCGAATCGCTGCTCAATCTCGCTTTCAATCTCCCTTACCTCCCTCTCACTTTTTGCCTGTGATAATCTACGATATAACTCCAGCCGCATTCTCTCGCTAGTGATAAGAGTTTCATTCAAAAACGCACTAATACTTAGCTTTAAATCAATGCGTGAGTGCATACTGTGACTTTGCGTTAGGCTACTTAATGTATCCTCTAGCATTTTTACATACATACTAAAGCCTACCTGTTTTATATGTCCACTTTGTGCACTTCCTAGCAGATTCCCCCCGCCTCTAATCTCTAAATCCTGATAGGCAATTGCCGCCCCGCTTCCTAGATATGAGTTTTTCTCCAATGCCAAAAGTCGCTTTGTCGCATCGCTACCTATGTCTTCTCGCGTTAGCAAATAGCAATATCCCACAGCTCTGCCCCTGCCTACGCGCCCCCTTAACTGATGAATGTCTGCTACTCCAAAATTATGCGCATCATCGATGATAATGGTATTTGCATTTGGCAGGTGGATTCCAGATTCCACAATAGAGGTGCATAGCAGAATGTCATATTTTTTATGCAGGAAATCTAACATTCCCCTCTCTGTATCCTGTGGCTTTATCTTTGAGTGTAGCACTAGAATCTTTAGCTCTGGTAGCAATGAAAGCAGATAATGCTGTATGCTATCAATCCTTGCGATATTATTGTAGATATAAAATACCTGCCCACCACGTCTTAGCTCTCTTGTGATGGCTTCTTTGATTAGAGAATCCTTTTTTATCTTTACAAAGGTTTTGCTTTCTTGCTTAAAGTTAGGCGCCTCCCTTAGCTCACTTACAGATTTTAGCTTAGAGAATGCCATGTTTAAGGTTCTAGGAATGGGCGTAGCAGACATGGATAACACATGAGTATTTAGGCTCTTTTCTTTCAGAATCTCTTTTTGCTTCACGCCGAATTTATGCTCCTCATCAATGACTATTAATCCTAGATTTTGCACCGCTAGATTAAAGATAGCATGTGTGCCTATGATGATTAGAATCTCTTTATCCCTCAGAGCCTGCTCTATCTCTTTTTTCTCTTTGCTACTGCTAAATCTATCGATTTTTACCACTTTTAGCTTTCTATCTAGCAGTCTGCATTGATTTAGCCTCTCTTTAAAGGTATCAAAATGCTGCTGTGCTAATAGCGTGGTAGGCACGACTACAATGCTAGTAAAGCCATTTAACGCACAAGCATAGCATAGCGACATTGCCACTTCTGTTTTGCCAAATCCCACATCGCCATTTAATAGTCTATCCATTACCCTGCCACTTTTAAAGTCATTTAAGCTTTCTGTTATGGCAAGATTCTGGTCGCCTGTAAGCTCAAATCCCCTTTTTTGCTCAAATTCCTTATAAAGTAGCATTTTCTCAACGCTATCTATCTCTATGATTTGTGCTTTTACTAGCTCCCTTTGTGCCTGAAGTGAGATAATATTATTTGCAATCTCTAGTAGCTTCTCTTTTATAGAATCTTTTAGTTTTATAAATGATGATTTTCCTAATTTATCTAGTTTGACATTGCTATCATAGACGCTATATTTCTCTATTAAGTTTAGATTCTCTACAGGCAGCAGCAGTCTATCTTCATTTGCATACACAATGCTTACAAAATCCTTAAGCCCTCCCATTACCTCGATTTGCTTAATGCATTCAAAGATTCCGATTCCATAATCGCTATGAATCACAAATTCCCCCACTTTTAGAGAATCTATATTTAAAGCAATCTTTTTTGAGCGGCTTTTCTGCACATTGCTAAGACTAATAAACATAGAATCACTGGTGCGGATATTGAAATAAAAGGGTGAAATAATGCTTTTACTCGGCACAAAATCAAGCGTTTTTAATAATGCCTCACTTTTGCTAATCACGCATATATTTTTATCTTTATTTAGCTTTGCATTAGAGGCAAGATTGGAGGGTTTAATAAAATCCATGTCGCTACTAAGTAGCGGAGCATTGCATACATAAAAGATTCTATCCTCGCTAGGCTTTAGGGAATCTAGCACGAAATCCACATTTCCCATATACTCGCTTAACGCATTTGGTGTAAAAATAGCATCAAAATGCTCTAAAAAATTTATCCCCCCAATATCTTGTAAAAACCAAAATCCCATAGCATTTATGCTGGTCTCCACACTACTAATTCCATCTTTTTTTTCATTAATTTTAGATTCCAAAAGCTCGTATTGACTAGGGCTAAGGCTAAACATAGCGGGGAAAATCTTTATGATTTCTAGCTCCTCCTTGTTACTTAGCTGAGTTTGGATATTAAAATATCGCATACTCTCAATCTCTCTATCAAAAAAGCTAAGACGCACAGGGTCGCTAGAATCTGCTATGAAAATATCAAGAATGTCGCCCCGCAGGGAAAATTCCCCCTGCATTTCTACAATCTCAACACTCTCATAACCATATAAAATAAGCTTTTCTGCCAACTCTTGTGGGGACATAGAATCTTGTCTTGATATACTAAAGGAATGTAGCAACTCTTTGCTTGGCATGATATTCATGATTGTATGCGGCGGAGTGATGATGATTTGCTGACAATTATTTTCATAGAATTTTGCTAGTTTTGCAAATAACTCTTTCATCTCCTCATAGAAAGATAGAGTGCTATCGTATGCCGCTAGGCGAATATCTGGCAGGAGTATTGGGAGATGATTGCTCTGTATTGTCTTTTTTGTGGAGGGTGCGGTATCTGGAATCTTAGTATTGTCGCTTTGATTTATGTTGTTGTTTGGGAAATTTGTTTTGTTATTTTGAGTTTTTATATTATTTTGACTTTTTGCGTCATTGTGAGTCGCCAACATTATTTCATTGTGAGACGTTTTTGTTACGTCATTCTGAGGCGTAGCCGAAGAATCTCTTTTAGATTCTAAAACAGAATCTAGATTCTCATTATCAAGATTATTCAAACCCCCCGCGCCTTTACTGCCAAAAGAAGAATTGAGTTGAGATTTATAACTAAGCAAAAAAGCAACTGCCTGATAGCATAAATCCATCTCATCGCTTGTGCAAATAATGATTTGTGGTTTGATTTTTGCGGGTTTTTTGTGTTTGTAGCAGGTATTTGCAACCAAAAAGTCGCCATTTGAATCCAATCTACTCTCAAGGCGCATGATACTCTTATTATCACTTGGCTTTTCTAGGATGCATTCGCTAACATTTGGCTTATTATTTTCTAAATTCATAAAACATTCATAAATGAGGCTTTGAATATTTTTTACAAACATTTAAAATCCTAAAAAAGCAATTATTGTTTTATCCATGAGATAATTTCTCTGCCTATGTCCTTTGCGTCATATATCTGAGAGTGGATTTCTGTCTTTTTAAATAAATTCATGATTTCATCATCAACATCTGCCTTTGTCATCTCTGAAATCTTTTTTAATATTTCTAAATCACTGCCATATATATCTTCATTGCTTAATGCCTTAAATGTCGGTTTTGCAAACTTGCTAAAATGCGCGGTGGATAGTATGACCTGCACTTTTCCCTTGCGTTGCTTTGCAAAAAGGTAGGCATTGCTTGTATGTGGCTCTATGAGATAGCTGTGATTAAGGTATGATTCCCTAATGCCACTTAGACATTGTGAATCTGAGAAACTACTAGCCTCAAATGTATCCTGCAGGATTTTTAACTCATCTTTCTCTAGGCTAAAATACATATTTTTATCTAAAGATTCCATAAAAAATCTCGTCCTATCGGCCCCGAAATACTCAAAGAGTAGCCTCTCTATATTTGAGCTTTTTAGTATGTCCATAGCGGGTGAATATGATAAATGAAGCTTTTTATGTCTAATATCATATATGCCTGTGGTAAAAAACTCTGTTAATATGTCGTTTGGGTTTGAGGCTATGCAGATTTTATTAATGCTTAACCCCAGCTTTTTGGCAAAGAATCCACCCAAAGCATTGCCAAAATTCCCGCTAGGGATAACTACATCAAATTCATCTATACCCTCATTTTGCAATGACTTTGCTATGGCAAAATAATATGGAATCTGAAATGCTATCCTAGCAATATTTACAGAGTTTGCCGCAGATAATTTATAACCACTTTTATCTACGCTCTCTATAAAATCTTTATCTTTTAGCAGTGATTTTAACGTGCTTTGCGCTAAATCAAAATCGCCTCTTATGCCAAAGACTTTTAGATTCTTGCTATCTTGCGTTGTCATTTGCAGTCTTTGCACATCGCTAGTGCCGCCGTGGGGGTAAATACAGATTGCCTTTATATGATTTAAATTAGCAAAGGCAGATAGAGTAGCAGGACCTGTATCGCCGCTTGTAGCACTAAGTATTAGATATTTCTCACCTCGACTTTGTGCTATTTTATCAAGTAGTCGCGAAAAAGGCTGCAATGCCATATCCTTAAAGGCAAAAGTGGGACCATGATATAACTCTAGGCAGTATAGATTCTGAGTAATTTTTGCTAAAGGAATAATATCTTTAGACCTGAAATTATCATAGCTACTAAGTGCATAATCTAGCATACTCTCATCTAGCTCTATTGATAAATGCTTAAATATCGCCTTGCACATATTTTTGTAATCTAGCTTTAATATGGAATCTAGATTCTGTTTTTTATTTTCTTTTGACTCTAAAGATGTTTCGCCATTGCTCAACATGACGGTGGTTTTGAATGTCGTGTCTTTGTTGTTATTATTCTGATTTAACGCCGAAGAATCCTTGTTAAATTTTACAGATGTTTCGCTTCGCTCAACATGACGCAAATCGTCATTATAAGAATCTAAAAATTCATCATTTTGAGACGTTGATATTACGTCGTTGTGATGGTGAATGCCCGAAGAATCTTTTTGTGTGTTTAATTTTATTTCTTTTTGAGAATCAAGGTTTGATGCCTCTCCCTCCGACCTCCTCTCGCAAGGTGAGGAAGTGATATTTTTTTCTTTTTGAAAACCTTCAATCTGCCTTATAGCACCAAATGTATAAAGTCCGCCAAAATCTGCACTCGGGGATAGCATGGATTCCAAAAAATTCTTATTTGTATTAGCATTGCTTCGCGTTTGCAATATTGTATTCATTCATTACACCTAGAATCTATTATTCGTGTGAATTATAACTAAAAGTATTTTTGCTTATTTAATGTAGTCTTTTAATTCCTGTCCGCTATAAAAAATGTAGTTAGCCTTTTGCAGTTCATAGTTGTTTAAAGCCTGTATCAATGTGTATTCTGCGTCATATTTTGTGCTTAGGGCTTGGAGATATTCTGTGAAAGTAGAGATATTTGCGTCATATCTCTTTTTTATATTATCAAAGGATAGATTGGCAGATATGAGACTGGTTTTAGCACTTTGTATTTGATTTAGTGCTAACTGGAGGGCTTTACGATATAGCTCCTCATCTTTTTTTTGCTCACTTTTCTTGTAAGCTAGGAGTTTTTCATTTGATAGCTTTGATAGGGTTATGCTCTGTTTTTGAAAGCTTAGAGTAATTTTATCTAGCAGTTGATAGCTTACTGAGATTCCAAAATTATTTTGATGTGTAGCATAGTTTGCGGCAAAAAATGGGCTTCCACCTGCTCCTACTAACTGCGAGACGAAAGATGGAACTTCTATATTATAAGTATATGTGTCCCTTATATTTAGAATCGGGAAAAAATGCAGTTGTTTATTTTGATAATTAATAGATTCTATTTGCTTTTGCAATGATTTTATGTCATATCTATCATTTAGCATGTATCGCGGGTCATCTATTTGCACACGCTTTATTGAATCTATATCTGAATTTGTAAGATACTCTAACATGAGTTTTGACTGCTCTAGAGCTAGTCTTGTGTTATCTATTTGATATTCTGTTAGTGCGGCTTGTGCTTTTAGAGATTCTAAATCCGCTATTGTTCTTAATCCTTGGTCATATAATTTTTGCGTTCTATCTACATCGGATTGAAACTGTTCTAACTTCTGCTTTAGTGTTAGGAGATTTGATTGATTATTAAAATATGTATAGTATTGCTGTATGACGGCTAGATAGATATTCTGTTTTGCGTATTCTTTATCAAATAAAATCCTGCTGTAATCCACCCCTTTTTGTTTGATATTATAAAAATCTTTTGCATCGAGTCTAAAGTTAAGTGCTAGTTGTGCATTCTGTGTTTGATAGCCTACATTTACACTTGTTTGAATGTTATTGTAATTATATGAAGCCTCCAGCGTTGGAATGAATGTTAGCTTTGATATTAACTTTTCTTTTCGAGCCTGTTGGACTAGGAGGTCTTGGGATTGCAAGGAATAGTTATTATTTGCCCTTTCTAGCAACTCTTTTAATGTAACACCATCATTATCATAGCTTTGCAAGACATCGCTTATATTTAGCTCTATGCCTATGCTTTTTAAATCATCTACGGCATATAAATTGACAAAACAAAATGCTAGAATGTATATGATTCTAAACATAAAAATCTCCTAATTACTATAAAAATTAGTTGCATACGCAATGAAATTTTAACCAAAAAATAAAAATCATTTCATGGATTCACAAGGCAAATTCACTAAAACATTACTATAATGCTTAACTAATCCACTCTTAAGGTGAAATGATGAGTAAGAAAGTAGTATTGATTATCACAGATGGCATAGGACATAGTGAAAAGCTAGATTATAACGCCTTTCATCATGCCAAAAAGCCGCATTATGACTATCTTTTCAAGCACGTGCCAAACTCGCTTGTCCGCACATTTGGCATTAGCGTAGGACTGCCAGATAATCAAATGGGTAATTCAGAAGTGGGGCACATGAGTCTTGGTAGCGGACGTGTGCTATTTCAGGATTTAGTAAAGATTAATAATGCCATAGAGGATAAAAGCTTGGATAGCAATCCTGCGTTATTGCAAATTTTAGGGGTTGGAGAAAGAGATTCTTTGGCTACGACTAGGAATCTAGATTTTAAAATTAAAGATTCTTCGCCTTTGGCTCAGAATGACGAAGATTCTTTAGCCTTACGTCCTCAGAATGAGAAAACTCGCAATGACGCAGAGAAAGACATTAACAACAACTTGAATAAAAATATTCAGAATGACAGCATAAGAAATGACATCGAAAGAAAGGCTTATAATGACAAAACAAGTCAAAATGAGATGGGAAATGATGTAGAAAATAAGCATGACACAAAAATACATGATAAGAGTCAAAATGATATAAATAATCAAAACCTCCCGCTATCTACCCTACATCTTGCCATATTAGCAAGTAGTGGCGGCGTGCATTCTCATATCAATCATCTAATAGCACTTATCAAAATTGCAAAAGCACACAACAAAAAAGTCTGGCTACACCTCATCTCAGATGGTAGAGATGTAAAGCCGCAAAGCTTCCTAGAGCATATAGAGCCTCTGCTACCACTATTAGATGAGAATGTAAAGATAGCGACTATTAGCGGTAGATTCTATGCTATGGATAGGGATAATCGCTGGGATAGAATAGAGCGTGCATTTAATGTTATGTGCTATGGGGAAAATCCGCAGACAATAAGCATTCATGAATATATCAAAAACTCCTATGAGAAGGGAATCTATGATGAGTTTATAGAGCCAGCTAGCTTTGAGGGCTATGAGGGCTTTTCTGCTAGGGTTACTCCGCTAGGGCTAAATCATATCAATGCAGAGAATCTAGATTCTCAAACGCAGGGCTTTATCTTTGTGAATTATCGCAGTGATAGGGCAAGAGAGATTGTCTCTAGTGTGGGGCTTAGAGATTTTGCGGGATTTGAGCGGAGATTTTTCCCGAATTTGCTTGTGGGCTGCATGTGCGAATATGATGAGAGATTCCCATTTCTAGTATTTTTCCCAAAGGATAATGTGAGAAACACTCTAGCAGAGGTCATATCAAGGCATGGGCTAAAGCAGGCACACATCGCAGAGACAGAGAAGTATGCACATGTTACTTTCTTTTTTAATGGCGGCAGGGAGGAGGAGTTTAGTGGCGAGGAGAGATTGCTTATAGAATCGCCAAAGGTGAAGACCTATGATTTAAAGCCCGAGATGAGCGCTAGGGAGGTAGCAGATGGGGTATGTGATTTTATTAGAAGGGATTTTGATTTTATTGTAGTGAATTTTGCAAATGGAGACATGGTGGGGCATACAGGCAATTTTGAGGCAAGCATCAAGGCAGTGGAGGCACTTGATAGCGAAATAGCAAAGATATGGAATCTCGCAAAGGATAGAGGATATAGCATCGTGATGACAAGCGACCATGGCAACTGCGAGGAGATGAAAGATGAGAATCTAAAGCCACTCACAAACCACACTGTGGGCGATGTCTTTTGCTTTGTAGATTCTAAAGGAGTGGATTCTATTAATAATGGCGCATTAAATAATATTGCCCCAAGTATCCTAAAAATCATGGGACTGCCCATTCCAGAGGAGATGGATGGGGCGTTGTTTTAATAGAACTAGATACTAAAAATACAGCAAATATTCTTCGCTATACTCAGAATGACAGGGAATCTGCACACTCTATTAAGATATATGAGACACCTGATATTCTAAGAAAGATTCTCTAGTAGAGTTTAGCGATAAAATCTACAATCTTGACTCATATCGCCTTAGCATATATAATCGCTTAAGCATTTTTTTCTTAGCGTTAATCTTGCGTTTTTTGCGTTTTTCGGTTTTAGATTCAAAGAATCTTCTTGAGCGACTTTCAGTTACGATGAGATTTCTATCAGCTTGTTTTTTGAATCTGCGATATGCCTCATCGAAAGTTTCGCCATCTCTAAGTTTAACACCCGGCATCTAGCATCACCACCTTTCATGACAAAAATATGCCAAAATTCTACATAAAAAAATGGTTTTATGCAAGAGGATAAAAATGAAATTTGGCGACATTGAAATACTAAATAATATATGTAAAAAGAAGCTTGATAGACTAAACAAACTAGGAGTCTCGCTAGGCTATGATTTGCCAGATAAAAGGACTAGCGATATAGTAAAACCAAATATATCAACAGATAATCCCATGATTATAGCTGAGATAAAAAGGTCTAGTCCCACGCAGGGTAACATAGGAAAGATAGAGAATCCCCTAGAGTTAGCGCGTAAATACATACAACAGGGTGCAAATGCCATATCTGTATTGTGCGAGGAGGATTATTTCAAAGGCTCTATCATGGATTTATATCATGTGAAATCTGCCTTTCCTAATATCTGCGTGTTGCGAAAGGATTTTATATTAACAAAAGATGAGGTAGAGATTAGCCATCGCATTGGTGCGGATATGATTCTATTAATCGTCTCAGTTTTTAAGGATAATATGGAATCTTTTATGCAAATCTATGAGGAGATTTTGTCATACAATCTCACACCATTGATTGAAATACATGATATGTATGAATACTCTTTGGTATCTCATCTTGATTTTAGCAGGTCTGTATTAGGCATTAATTCACGAAATCTAAAAACCTTTACTATCAATAAAGCAAATGCGTTAAAAATGAGAGCAGAGATTCCCAATCACATTCCTGTGATTTTTGAATCTGGGCTAGATTCTCAATATGAAGCCTTTGTCGTTGGGAATGGTGGCTTTTCTGGAATCTTATGTGGTAGCACACTTGTAAGAAATATGGAATCTGGCAATGCAAACAAACTAAAAGAGATTAGAGAATCTTTTCAAGTAGGCATAAAATCAAATCAATTTTTTTACAGACTTTGCAGAAAATATAAAAAGTATAAAAATAAACCACTTGTGAAAATATGCGGAATAAATAATCATGATTTCATGAGGGAGGCATTGAAATATGCGGATTTGCTAGGTTTTATAATAGAAAAAAGTAGCAGTAGATACGTTTCCTCTGATTTTTGCAAGAGTGCTGCACATGAGATTGAAAGTCTTGATAATGCACCTCTTAGAGTTGGCGTAGTAACCAAACATTGCTTTGATGATGGGTTAGCAATGCTTAGAGATGGAATCTTTGATGCACTTCAGTTGCATGATTTCCCGCTAGATTTTTTTAGCAAAGATTCCAATCTTATTTATGGTGATTTAGAGATTTGCATGAATGATTTATTATTCCCCTTTTATCCATCACTAAAGGAGTTAAATGCTAGTGGTTATAATCAATTTTTCTATCTCTATGATAAAAGTGGTGGAAATTCAGAAAGTTTTGATATAAATCTTGTGCGTGATATGCAGGAGGAGCATGAAATATTGAAGAGGAATTTATGGCTTGCAGGGGGTATTTGCCTAGATAATATCGATGCAATCTTATCGCTAAATCCAATGCTAATTGACATAAACTCTGGATTAGAAAGCACAAAAGGTGTAAAAAGCATTGAAAAGCTAAATGAATTTTTTAGGGTATTTAAAGGCTAGAAATGCGGAATCTCGCCTATCACTTCAGACCAACCAATCTTGATAATTTCATAGGGCAGAGGCATTTATTGGGGGAGGATTCCATACTTAGGGTGATTTTAAATGGCAAAAATTTTCTACCAAATATGATATTCTTTGGTCCATCTGGTAGCGGGAAGACCACATTAGCACATATCATTGCAGAGATTCACTCAGGTATTTTTTTGCATTTTAATGCGGCAAATTTCAAGCTTGAGAATCTAAAAAAAGATTTAGATAAATATAAGGATTCCATATACAAGCCTATTTTATTCATCGATGAGATACACAGACTTAGTACATTGCAGCAGGATTTTTTACTGCCAATTACAGAAGATGGCAGTGCCACGCTCATCGGTGCGACCACCCAGGACCCGCATTATAGTATCAATACCGCCCTTAGAAGTCGTGCTTTTTGCTTTGAGTTTAAGTCTCTTTTGCGTGAGGATTTAGAGATTTTGTATGACAGGGTGATTGCTAAATATCCTCCAAAGCATGATTTTAGCGTAGCAAAGGAATGGATACTTTCTCATTGTCATGGAGACTGTCGCAGTATGCTAAATCTGCTTGATATAGCACTAGATTTAGATGAGAGACATGAGGTAAATAAGGATAGTTTTAGACTTATCATAAATGCTAGGGGTGTGAAAAATAAGGATAATCACTACGACTATATCTCTGCTCTCATAAAGTCCATACGCGGTAGCGACTGCGATGCGAGTATATATTATCTAGCATGTCTTATTAGCATGGGGGAGCGTCCCGAGTTTATAGCGCGGAGGCTAGTGATTTTGGCAAGTGAGGATATAGGAAATGCAAATCCAAATGCCCTAAATATAAGCGTTAGCACAATGCTAAGTGTAGAAAAAATCGGCTATCCAGAGGCTAGAATCATACTCTCACAATGCGTAATTTACCTTGCATGCTCTCCTAAGAGTAACTCAGCCTACACCGCCATAAATGAAGCGCTAAGCGATACAAAAGTAAGTATAGATTCTGTGCCACCACACATAAAAACAAGTGCAGAGAATTACAAATACCCACATGACTTTGGCGGCTATGTTACCCAAAGCTACCATGAGGGTAGAAAATATGTGAATCTAAAACCAATCGGCTTTGAGAAAACCATGCAAGAATGGCTAAGAAAGATTCGGAGAGAATAGCTATATCCTCCCACTCTCCCTCAATACCTTTACTTCCTCATCACTAAACATACGCGATTGCAGATAAAAGCTCCTGCCACTGCCATACTCAAGTGAAAATTCACTACCATTTCCCTCTTTTACATTAATAATCAACTGCATACTTTTATAAAATTCATATTGTGCCTGATGAATGTAGAATGGAATCTCGCCAAGATAGCCTAGCAATTTATCATTACTGCCAATCTTAAAATCGCCCTCCTCATAGCAGTATGGCGTAGAACCATCGCAACAACCCCCAGATTGATACATAATGATACTTCCATGCTTTTCTTTCATTTCTTTTAGTAACATTAACGCATCTTGCGTAGCTACAACCTGCTCTGGAATCTTACTCATAAAATGCCTCCTAAATCATATCTCTTAATAATGCCACAAAATCTAAGATATACTATTTCCAAATAAATATAAGGACATATTTTTGGAATCCATTTTTTCCCTAACGCTTGATGAACTGCAAGATTCCCTAGCCCAAAAGTTCAGAGCCAAGCAGATTTTCCACTGGATATATAGCCACTATGCCCACAATGCTAGGGATATGAAAAATCTCCCAAGCACCCTTAGAGATGAAATATCGCAGAGATTTGAGTGTAACGATTCTCTACATAGCATTAGCATTGCCAAGATAGAGGAGAGTAGCGATGGCACACGTAAATATCTTTTTCGCACAAAAGATAATCATAGCTTTGAATCTGTCTTTATAAAAATGCGTGAAAAAATTATGAAAAATGAAAGGGTGATAAAATCTGAAAAATATACGTTCTGCCTCTCTAGTCAAATCGGTTGTCAAGTGGGCTGCGTCTTCTGCTCGACTGCTAAGGGCGGCTTTGTGAGAAATCTTTCTGTAAATGAGATAGTAGAGCAGGTCGTGTTTTTAAAAAGAGACAACGGGCTAGATGGCAATAAGAGTATAAATATCGTGTTTATGGGCATGGGAGAGCCACTATTAAATCTTAGCAATGTATCAAAGGCAATTAAGATTCTATCCTGCACTGAGGGCTTGTCCATAGCGCCGCGTAGGCAGACTATCTCTACAAGCGGCATAGCACCCCAGATTGAGAATCTAGGCAAACTAGACTTAGGAGTGCAAATCGCACTTTCACTTCATGCGGTAAATGATGAGTTAAGGACGCGGCTAATCCCTATGAATAGGGTATATAATATTGAAAAGATTCTAGAATCTCTAAGGAATTTTCCGCTTAAAAATCGCCGCAGAATCCTCTTTGAATATCTAGTAATAAAAGATGTGAATGATAGTATAAAAGATGCGAAAAGTTTAGTAAGGCTTTTGCATGGATTCAAAGCAAAGGTAAATCTCATTCCATTTAATCCACACGAGGAAAGCGAGTTTGAAAGACCAAGTATGGAATCTCTAAAGCACTTTTCTGACTATCTCTACCAAAGGGGGATTCTAGCAACTATTAGAGAATCTAAGGGCATAGACATTAGCGCCGCATGCGGGCAGCTAAGGCAGAAGTATCATATACATTAAACATATTTAAACATCTTTGCATACAATTCACTATTTAGTCAATGAAAGTCAATGAGAGATTCTAACATGCGAGTAGATTTACACAATCACACATATTATTGCAATCATGCAGAGGGTAGTATGCAGGATTATATAGATGCGGCATTGCGTGAGGGCATAGATATTTTTGGATTCTCATGTCATGCGCCTATGGATTTTGACTACAAATATCGTATGAAAATTTCGGATTTAAATCCTTATTTGAAATCCATAAAAGATTTGAAAAATTCTAATAGTCAAATAGAGATTCTGCTTGCATTAGAGGTTGATTATATACTCAATCGTGAGGATTTGATAGAGAGAGAAGTCCTAGAGGCACAGACTGATTATCTCATTGGCTCTGTGCATTTTCTAGGAGATTGGGGCTTTGATAATCCCGAGTTTGTAGGACAGTGGCAGGAGAGGGGGGTGCTTGAGACATGGAGTGAATATTTAGATTCCATTGAGGCGATGGCTAAAAGTAGGCTTTTTCAGATATGTGGGCATATTGATTTGCCAAAGCTTTTTGGCGCTAGAATGCCAAGTAGCCTCATGCCTAAAATGCGTCATACACTAGAGGTTTTGCGTGATAATGACATGGTGATAGAGGTTAATGCCGCAGGTCTTAGGAAGGATATAAAGGAGCATTATCCCAGTTTTGATTTGCTAAAATTAGCTAGGGAAATCGGACTTGACATTACTTTAAGTAGCGATGCGCATAGTCCCTCTCAGGTTGGCTTTGGCTATGAGGTTTGCAAAAAAGCCGCACTTGATGCTGGATTTCGCAAGGTAGCCATCTTTAGAAATAAAGAAAAAATTATGCTTGATTTGTAAGGAATATGTATGAAAAATATATTGATACTAGGCAATGGTGGTAGGGAATATAGCATGGCATTGGAGCTTAGGAAAGATAGCAGGGTTGGCGATATTTTCTTCTCACCACAAAGTGGCGGCGCTACTAAATTTCTCTCTGCAAAGAGTTTTTCATATAGTAGTAAAGAGATATTATTAGAAGAAATAAGAAAAAATAATATAGAGTTTGTCGTAGTAGGACCCGAGGCGCCACTCATTGATGGCATAGTCGATTTTTTGATGGCAAATAAGATTGCATGCTTTGGTGCTAATGCGAAAAATGCTAGGCTGGAGGGTTCAAAAGCGTATATGAAAGAGTTTGTAAGCAGACTAGGCATTCCTAGCGCTAGGTATCTTGAGGTATCAGAGAGTAATAAGCAGGAGGGATTTGACTTCATAGATTCCTTTAGTGATAAAATCGTGCTAAAAGCAAGTGGAATATGTGCGGGTAAGGGGGTGATTATCACAGATGATAAGGGGGAGGCAAAGAGGATTTTGGAGAATATGCTAAGTGGGAATCTCTTTGGGGATTCTGGTAAATGCGTGGTGATAGAGGAGTTTTTGGAGGGCTATGAACTCTCACTTTTTGCTATCTCAAATGGCAATAGTTACACGCTTTTCCCCGCATGTCAAGACCACAAAAGACTGCTAGATGGTGATAATGGACCAAACACAGGTGGCATGGGCGCCTATAATGTATCCCTGCCAAAGCTATATAATAAGCAATTAGAATCTAAAATAAGGGAAAAAATTCTAAATCCAACATTTAATGCCCTAAAAAATGAGGGTAATCCCTACATAGGCGTGTTATTTGCTGGAATCATGGTAGTAAAAGATGAGCCATATCTGCTAGAGTATAATGTGCGTTTTGGCGACCCAGAGTGTCAGGTGCTAATGCCCCTGCTAGATACGCCACTGTTAGATATAGTTGAGTGCTGTGCTAGGGGGGAGGAGATTGAGATTTCACTTAGAGATGAGTGTGCGGTGTGTGTTGTCATAGCAAGTAGCGATTATGCCCTAGAGACAAAAAGTCCTAATTATCCTGCGAAAATTACGCTACAAGATTTTAGTGCTAAAGGGCATTTAGTCTTTGCTAATGCTAGTATGATAGATGGAGAGTTGTATGCAAATAGCGGGCGCGTAGCAGCGGCAGTGGGCATAGGTGCTAATATGAAAGAGGCTAGGGATAATGCCTATGAGATTTGCAAAAGTATAGAGTTTGAGGGGAGTAGGTATAGAAAAGATATAGGACATCAGTCGTTGTAGTTTAATCAAGAAACAACATTAAAAATAGGAATTTTAGGGAATTTGTTGGGAGGAGATAAAAATTAGCAAGGAGCAGAAAAAAGCTATATAACGAATTAGAAAAAAATAAAAAGGTAAAAAACACACGACTTCGTGCTGTCTATTTTCAAAATCTGTTTTAGAAGCTAATTTAATTCTTTAGCCGTAGTTATCATCTGAATCAGATCGTCGCATTTGTGGAATCAAGGTCTTCCTCAATTACACTATACCCTCCTCCTTATTACACAGACTAGCAAACACCACTTTATCCTTATCGCTAAGACTTAGAATCTTAACGCCCATTGTGTTTCGCCCCGCTTCTCGTATGGAATCAAGTGGTACTCGTATCATCTTGCCTAGTGAGGTTAGCACCATGAGGTCCTTGTTGGCATTATCTACACTTAGCACACTTACTAGCTTACCTGTTTTGCTCGTTAGCTTCATAGCCACTACGCCCTTGCCACCGCGATTAATTACACTATAACTCCCTGCAATCGTCTGCTTACCGATGCCTAGCTCACTAATGCTAAGTAGTTTATCATCATCGCCTCTAATGGCAGAAGCCGCTATAACGCTATCATTTTTTATCTTAAAGCGAATGCCGATGACGCCCTTTGCGGCGCGCCCTATGTCTTTTATGGAATCTAGCTCAAATCTTATGCACTGCCCCTCTCTTGTAGCGATAAAAAGATACTTGATACTAGAATCCACAATGCTAGCGCTAATTAGTTCATCATTTTCATTTAGATTAAGTGCCCTTATGCCTGTGTGTCGGATATTCTTATACTCGCTTAGATTTGTGCGTTTCACTAATCCCTCTTTAGTGAAAAACACGATAGATTTATCCTCGCTAAAGTCGCTTGTAGTAATGGTAGCCATGATTTTCTCACCCTCTTGAAGGTTAATGAGATTCACAACTGCCCTGCCTATCGCCGTCCTTCCTACCTCTGGTATCCTATATACCTTTAGCCAATATAGCTGCCCTAGATTCGTGATGAACATAATCGTGTCATGCGTATTTGCGATGAAAAAGGATTCTATAAAATCGTCCTCGTGTGTATTCCCGCTTATCTTACCCTTGCCACCACGATTTTGCTTCTCATAAGTGGTAAGCAGCACCCGCTTCACATAGCCTTTATGCGTCATGGTAACCACGACTTGCTCATTTGGTATCAAATCCTCCGCATCTATGGAATCATAGTCTTCTTCAATCTGCGTTTTTCTAGCACTAGAAAATAGCTCTTTTGTCTCCTCTAGCTCCTCTTTGATGACTTCATTTAATTTCTCCTCGCTTTTTAGTATTGCCTCTAGTTTTTCTATTAGCTCCACTAGCTCTTTGTATTCAGATTCTATCTTGTCGCGCTCTAGGGCTGTTAGCCTTTGCAGTCTCATGTCTAGAATTGCCTTACTTTGAATCTCGCTTAAGTTATAGCTTGTCATCAAAGCTTCTTTTGCATCATTTGGATCAGAGCTGCTTCTTATTAGCTTGATTATGGAATCAAGATTGTCAAGTGCGATTTTTAGCCCCTCTAACACATGCACCCTAGCCCTAGCCTTCTGCAAGTCATAGATGATTCTGCGGATTACCACGGTCTTTCTGTGTGAGATGAATAAATCTATTAATTCAAGTAGCGTAAAGACTTTTGGCTCATTATTATCAATAGCAAGCATAATCATGCTAAAAGTCGTCTCCATAGCACTTGACTTATAGAGATGATTTAGCACAATCTCACTCATAGCCTCCCGCTTTAGCTCTATGACAAGACGCATACCATCTTTATCTGACTCATCTCTTACCTCTGAGATTCCATCTATGACTTTCTCTCTTGCTAGAGTATCGATTTGCTCAAACAATCTAGCTTTATTTACTTGATATGGAATCTCATCTACGACTATGATTTCCTTTGTTTTTGTTTTTTCTATATGAACTTTTGCGCGAACCTTGATTCTACCTCTGCCACTTCTATATGCCTCTATGATTCCATGCTTACCATAGATAATGCCACCAGTGGGGAAATCTGGACCCTTGATATGCTCCATAATATCGCTTAACTCGCATTCCTCATTGTCGATACGATAGATAGCGGCATCTATGACCTCATCGATTCTATGCGGTGGGATAGAGGTAGCCATGCCCACAGCGATACCGCTTGAGCCATTGACTAAAAGATTTGGAATCCTAGTAGGCAGGACACTAGGCTCTTTTAGACTATCATCATAGTTTGATACGAAATCTACCGTGTCTTTGTCTAAATCTCTTAGCATCTCCTCACTAGCACGTGTCATACGTGCCTCTGTGTAACGCATAGCAGCCGCACTATCGCCATCTATGGAGCCAAAGTTACCCTGCCCATCGACTAGCTCTAATCGCATGGAGAAATCCTGTGCCATACGCACAAGCGCATCATATACCGCACTATCGCCATGTGGGTGATACTTACCTATAACATCACCTACGATTCTAGCACTTTTCTTATATGGATTTCTATGCGTTAGATTTAACTCATTCATGGCATACAGAATCCGCCTATGCACAGGCTTTAGCCCATCACGTGCATTTGGCAATGCTCTGCCGACTATAACGCTCATGGAATAATCAAGATAACTCTCTTTTATGGAATCATCAATGCGAACCTGCTTGATAATGGTATTGTCTAAGAGATTGTCCATATATTCTCCTTATCAAACCCGTAATTATAGCGAAAAAGTGAGTAGGCAAATTTCGGTAGCATAGAGGTTGATTTGCAAAATGGTAAAGCATAATGCTTTATATTGTCATTTCTAAAAAACTACTTGCATTAGCGTAGTATGTAAGTGAATATAATAAAAGCAATAGATATTTTAGGTGTTACAACTCTAAATCTGAGATGTTTTTAATGATGATTTAAGTAGCTTTTAAACATAACAAAATATATAGTGTATTATTAAGTATATAACAATACGATTCTACTGAATCAAATAATATATGCCACTTTAGTGTCAAAGTGATAATCTATGTTTTCTGCTACCTCGGATCTGCTATGACACCCTCAAGGGCGCTTTGTGCGACTACAGCGGCATTTGCAAGATATACTTCCGAGCTTCTAGCGCCCATTCTGCCGATGAAATTACGATTTGTAGTAGAGATACACTTCTCATTATCGCCAAGGATTCCCATATATCCGCCAAGGCATGCGCCACAGGTTGGATTGCTAACTAGTGCTCCTGCCTCTAGCAGAGTGTCGATATAGCCTGCTTTGTGTGCGAGTTTGTAGATTCTCTGCGTCCCTGGCGTTACGATTAATCGCACTTTTTTATCGATTTTTTTGCCCTTTAGAATCTCACTTGCAATCTTTAAATCACTCAAGCGTCCATTTGTGCATGAGCCTATGAATGCCTGTTGAATAGCGATTTTATCTCTGCTTGATTCTGAAATACTCTTGCCATTGCTTGGCAGAAATGGATATGCCACAAGCGGCTCTAGCTTCTCTAAGTCTATGACTATCTCCCTGTCATAGTTTGCATCTTTGTCGCTGTAATGGAAAATCGGCTCATCTCTAAGCTTCCCATTTAGCTCTCTCATCTCCTCTAGGAATTGTTTGGTTACCTCATCTGCGGCGATGATGCCACTTTTTGCCCCCGCTTCTATTGCCATATTGCAAAGTGAGAATCTATCGTCCATGCTAAGATTCTCTACGCCCTCACCGCAAAACTCAAGTGCCTTATACAAAGCGCCATCTACGCCTAAGATTCTAATCACCTCTAGTATCAAATCCTTGCCGCCTACCATTTTCCCCGCTCTGCCTTTAAAGACGACTTTAATGCTTTTTGGAATCTTAAACCAATTTTTGCCCGTTATCATCGCATAGGCTAAATCCGTACTACCCATGCCCGTGCTAAATGCCCCAAGTGCGCCGTGTGTACAGGTATGAGAATCTGCGCCGATGATGACATCACCACTTACCACAAGACCTTTCTCTGGCATGAGTGCATGCTCAATCCCCATATCCCTCTCATCAAAGAAATAATCCAAATCATGCTTTAGTGCAAAGTCGCGACTAATCCTAGCCTGATTTGCGGAGGCAATATCCTTTGCTGGTATGAAGTGGTCCATGACTATGGAGAAATTCTTTGGCTTTGCTAGTTTCTTTGCCCCTACTTTCTCAAATTCCTTGATAGAAATGGGTGTCGTAATATCATTTCCAATAACCATATCAATATCACATTCTATTATCTCATCAGCATAGACTTCTCTGCCTACGTGATGACTAAAAATCTTTTCTGTAATGCTTAGTCCCATATTATCTCCTTGATAGTTCTTGGATAGTTCTTGCATTTTAGCACAAAGCTATAAAATACTATCTAAAATCTTTCTAGCATACATTGTGTTATTATTATTCATAAAATGAATTTTTGGGTGTTTTTTATAAAGAGATGAGAAAAGTTCCATGCTTTTTTGCATTCCAATCTCCCTTTCATACTCAATTCCCTTTAAACTCGCACTCTCTAAATCCTCTACCCAATGATTTGGCAAAAATACGCCAGGCAGAGAATCTCGCAGAAACAAGGCAACCTTGTATCTTGTGAGGGGGAAAAAGCCCTGCATTAAAACACATGATTGATTATATTTAGCATTAATCTCATCTAGCCATTCTAGCAGTGTATCTAATGTGGGTATATCATAGATTGGTTGCGTGAATATTGCTTTTGCTCCTCCTTTTATTTTAGATTCCATTTTTTTCTTTAATACATCTTTATTTTTTGAGTATGAATCCATAACGGTAAACCCATGAATGCTTTTTATCTCCCCATGTATTTCATTGCCATTTAAATCCCTGCCTTTATTTAAGCACTCAATGATTTCTAAGATTCTAAGACTATTTCCCTCAAATACTGCCTTTGCCTGTGGCTGGTCGCCTAGCTTTATGGAATCACCGCTTAATGCTAAGAATAATCGCACATTAAATTCATTTAATCCTAGTATCTCAGCACTAAGCGATAGTGAGTTTTTATCTCTCATGCTAGTGGTGCATACAACTGGCTTTTTTAGATTCTGTTGTAATTTTATAGCTGCTAGTGTGCAGTGATGCTTTAGCTTTGCAAGTGGCAAGTCTGTGCATACAAACGCATCTATGGCATTTAGTTTTGATTCCATGCACTCTAGCCCTGCCTTTTTGACTTTCTCTATGAGATTATCTACACTAGCACTCCTATCTGGGCAAAGCTCATAGGTAATGCACTTGTTACTATAAAGTGCCTGCATAAAAGAATCTATACATTTGTCATCTATGGTTTGCATGAGAATCCTTGTGTTAAAATCCAAAAATTCTAGCATAAATTTAAGAATATGATATGTATTTTTAATTTTTTGCATATAAAACATTGTTTACATGTAGATTCTGCTAATCTCTAAAAATGCTATAATTGACATAGCAACTTTCAAGGAAAAGAGAATGCAAGATGGACATGCAGGGGTTAAAGCGGCTAGTAAAACCCTAGAATCTAAAGAATCCAATACAAGCGGTGTGGATATAGTTCGCACAATGCAGTTAGGAGAAGATGTAAGGTCTTTGCTAAAGACTTGTAGCATTGCTGAGTTAGAGAATCTATCAAGTGCCATTCGGCAGAAAATCCTAGATACTGTTAGCAAAAATGGGGGGCATCTAAGCTCTACGCTTGGCGCGGTGGAGTTAATCGTAGGTATGCATGCGGTATTTGACTGCAAAGAGAATCCATTTATCTTTGATGTCAGTCATCAAGCTTATGCACATAAACTTCTAAGTGGTCGTTATAGAGATTTTCACACTCTAAGGCAGTTTAATGGCATAAGTGGCTTTACCTCGCCTAGTGAGAGTGAGTGTGATTATTTTGTAGCTGGGCATAGCTCTACCTCGCTATCTTTGGCTGTGGGGGTATCAAAGGCTGCTATGCTAAAAAATAAAAGTGCCAACTATCCTGTGGTAATGATAGGCGATGGCTCTATGAGTGCTGGGCTAGTCTATGAGGCATTAAATGAGTTGGGTGATTTAAAGCTGCCTATGATAATTATCCTAAATGATAATGAGATGAGTATCGCAAAGCCAATCGGCGTCATGTCTAAGATTCTCTCAAAGACCATTGCTAGTCCGCTTTATCAAAACATTAAAGAGAGAATCAAAAAAGTGCTAGATAAAATGCCAGAGGGTGCTACCTTTATCGCAAAGCGATTTGAGGAGAGCTTAAAGCTTATTACGCCCGGATTATTATTTGAGGAATTTGGCATAGATTATATAGGACCAATTGATGGTAATAAAATCTCTGAGGTCATAGACACTTTAAAACGTCTTAAAAAAATCAATCGTCCCGTGCTAATCCACTGCCAAACCATAAAAGGCAAGGGCTATAAAATCGCTGAGGGCAGATATGAGAAATGGCATGGCGTATCGCCCTTTGATGTAGAGAGTGGCAAACCGCTAAAAAGTCAAAGCATACAAAGTCCCACTTCTGTGTTTAGCAAAAAGCTTTTAGAGTTAGCACAAAAGCATAGTGATATAGTGGGCGTTACCGCTGCAATGCCAAGTGGCACGGGGCTAGATAAACTCATGGACGCCTATCCGAATAGATTCTTTGATGTAGCCATAGCCGAGCAGCATGCCACAACCTCTATGGCAGCAATGGCAAAGGAGGGACTAAAGCCGTATGTGGCGATATATTCTACATTTTTACAGAGGGCATTTGACCAAATCATACATGATGTTAGCATTATGGGATTGCCTGTGAGATTCTGCATTGATAGGGCAGGCATTGTAGGAGAGGATGGCGAGACACACCAGGGATTATTTGACATAGCATATCTTAGAATGATTCCAAACATGACTATGATGGCGCCGCGAGATAATGAGAGCCTTGAGTGCATTCTTGATTTTAGTGTAGATATTAGTGCGCCGCTTGCCTTTCGCTACCCACGTGGGAAGTTTTTACTAGATGGTGTGGAATCTAATTTCTGCAAAGATGACTACAAAGCACATTTATCGCAATGGAAAAGCCAAATGCTAGAGAGAAATGACTCTCCGATTTTGATTGTAGGATATGGTAATGGTGTCGGCAGAGGCTTTTTACTAAAAGAGGTATTAAAGCAAAAAGGCGTTAGTGCGGACTTACTTGATTTAATCTTTCTAAAGCCGCTAGATTCCAATACTCTGCTAGAATGCTTTGAATCTTATAAATATATATTCGTGCTAAGTGATAGCTATAAGATAAATGGCGTAGGAGCCGCATTGCTTGATTTGGCAAACTCTCTTTATAATGAGAGAAAGCTAACTAGGATTCCATACATTACAAGCTTTGAGATTGAGGATAGCTTTATACGACATGGAAAAAGTGAGCTAGTAGAGGAATCTTTAGGACTTGATGTAAAAAGTTTGCAAGAGAGGGTTTTAAGGATTTATGGAGAATTGTCTTGAGAATCTTATTTATTTTATTTATTACTATATGTTTTAGCGGGTGCGGTATTAAGGTGTCAAAAAAAGAATATTTTGATACCCTTGTATTTGCAAAAAAGCATAGTGGAATCTATGTGCTAGATTCTAAACGTTATGATGAGATAAAACTTAGCGAAAGCTCTTACAAAAGAGAAAAACGAGAATATCAAAAACAGCTAGAGAAGGGCTTAAAAGATAAAGAGTGGAAAGAGAATAAGGAGCAATACATAGCATTAGCAAGGAAGTTAAGTAGCTATAATGTAGAGGAAAATGCTAAATCACTATTTATCAAAAATGCCATCGATGAGAAATTTGGCAACAATAAATATTTTAGCTTTACAAGTCCAAAGGCACAGGAGGTAGTGATTACAGATGATATTTTACAAAGGCTAGGGAGCGATATTTGTAAGAAAAAATGCGTAATACTGCCACTTTACTTTTATGCGGATTCTGATGAAAATGTGCATATCATAGCGCTTGAGGTTTTATATCTCTACACACGTGTGAATAGAATGTATGGCTATGTAAGAGATGAAAATGCTTTGTTTGCTAATGGTAGCTGGAAGTATATAAGATATAATAACACTTTCTATCTTGATAAGTAAGAATCTATATTTTTACATTAAGGTCCTGCTATGTTTTCTGCTAGGTATATTTTGATTCCATTATTTTTTTTATTGATTTCATGTAGCAAGGTAAGCACGATTTCTCCCTCACTCAAAGATGAGGTCGATAATACACTCCCACTTGTTCATACACTAAGGGCGCTACCAGATAGTGGTTCTATCGGGTTTGAATGGGATATTCCAGATTCTGTTGATAGTATAAGTGGCTATGTGATATATCGCAAGGATTCAAAGGGGCAGTTTGTAAGAGTTGCACATATAAAAGATTCTCTATCCACACATTTTTACGATAGTAAGCTAGAGCCTAATACCAAGTATGAATATGCCATTGCCACGGTGGGAAAAGATTTTAGAATCTCACCTAAAAGCGATACTTTAACTGTAAGAACTTCCATTATAGAGCCTGTAAGACTTCTTTATGCTTCACAAATTTATGCAAATAGAATAAAGATTTTTTGGACTCCTAGCAAAAGTCTATCTGTAAGCGGATATGAGATACAAAGATTAGATAATAATTCATTTAAAACCATAGGAAATACAGATAATCGCCTAGCTGTGGAATTTTTCGATAATAATTTAGAAAATAATATTCAGCATAAATATAGAATCATCGCAAAAGCCTATGATGGCACACATTCATCTCCTAGCAAGGCTGTATTGGGTGCTACAAGGGAGATTCCCAAACCGCCATTAAATGTAGTGGCAACAAAAGATAAGCGCTATGAGATATGGCTAGAGTGGAGCAGACCTGAGCGCAGGGATATTTTGGGCTATAAAATATTCTCATCAAATAAGGCAGATGGTATATACAAAGAAATTGCCTTTGTAAATGGCACTAGATTTATAGATAGGATTGAAAGAGATGGTGCTATTAGATTCTATAAAGTCCTAACCGTAGATAGAGAGAATCTACAATCAAGCCTAGCTGTTAAACCAACGCAAGGGCAGACCCTGCCAAAGCCAGAGTCGCCTATTATAGATTCTGTCCGCAATGCAGATTCTATAAGGTTGTCATGGGATAAAATTGCAACAAAAAGAGAGATTAGCTACATAGTATATAGGGTAAATAATCAGGATAAAACAATCACTAATTTCACAGATATAAAAGATACCAATTTCATTGATGATAATTTACCAGCAGGAGATTATACATATTATGTAACAAGCATTGATACTTTAGGTATAGAATCTAATCCCAGTAATACAATAGATATAGTTATAGATAACAAATAAGGACACCCCACATGCCCCACTTCACTAGCAAGAATATGTTTGTTAATACAAATACGACTTTTAATATAGACAATGATACATATCGAGTTTCTAGCTATCTGCTCTCAAATAGATTCCCAAATCTTAGAATCCTCCCAATCATCGGCGAAAATGAAGTTATTTTCGTGCGTTGCATACAAAGGGAGGGGGACTATCTCTACAAGGTAGACAATCTAACGCGACATGCTAATCTACAAAAAACAAAGGATTTACTAGCTTTTCTATCCAAAGATTTAGATGAGGTTCATCACAATCTTCACGCTACTACAAAGCACTCAAAGGGCATGCAAAATGGTTTTTTGCTATATCAAGAGAATCTATCCAGCATAGAGCCAGACATTATAGAGATAGGTTTTGGCTCAGGGCGGCATCTACTAGATTTAGCTAAGAAAAATCCACAAAAGATTCTACTAGGCTTTGAGATTTACCAGCCTAGCATAAGGCAGGTGCTAAATGCTATAGAGTTAAATAATTTGCAGAATCTATATGTCTGCAATCTTGACGCACGTCTTGGCATAGAGATGTTTAAGACCTCAAGCATAGAGGCTATATACCTGCATTTCCCTGTGCCGTGGAATAAGGCAAAGCACAGGCGTGTCATGGGACGTGATTTTGTAGAAAATAGCTTTAGAATCTTAAAACACAAGGGTTTTATAGACTTGCGTAGCGATGATTTGACTTATGTGCAAGACTGCATAGAAGAAATGCTAAGTGCTAATAGAGTTAGCTTTGCGGTTAGAAAGAATCTCTTAAAGCAGGATAATATCGCAAGTAAATATGAGGAGAGATGGGTTGGTCTAAACAAAGACATATATGAGATTAGAATCTTTAATGAGGATTTTAACGGCGTCTTTAGAGAGGAGGATTCTCATTATTTTGATTTTGATTTTAAGGTAGAATCTCTACTTACTTTTAGCAATCAAAAATGGGTAGAGAATGGAATCTTCATTAGCATAGGTGATGTATATACCAGAGAGGGCGGTGGCGAGGTGAGTGTGGCACAGCTTACTTTTGGAAGCTTTTATATACCATTTAATACTTATTTGATATTAGAGCAGGATAAGATGCACTATCTGCGAAGCCCTGTGAATGTAAAATCGCATAGACTAGCACATGAGTTTCTATGCAGGATTCTAAAAGGCGAAGTTACAAAAGGGTAGATATGGACGCGATAATTCAAGCAAAGCAGCTATGCTTGGGATATAGACGAACGGGCATTGTAATAAAAAATGCTAATTTCTCTATTTACCCAAAGGATTTTGTATTCATATCAGGGGCTAGTGGCAGTGGGAAAAGCACACTTCTGCGTTCGCTTTATGGGAATCTAGGCGTTGCCTCTGGGGATTTACGTGTCCTGCAGTATGATATGAGACGCATTAGCAAGGGGCGGCTAACAATGCTAAGAAGAAAGCTAGGCATAGTCTTTCAAGACTACAAACTCATACCAGAGTGGAATGTAGAAAAGAATATTGCACTGCCTATGATTATTAATAAATTTCCAAAATCAGAGACAAAATTACAGGCAGAAAAGCTACTCTCTCACATCAATCTCTTGCATAAGGCAAATAAATATCCGCCAGAGTTAAGCGGTGGCGAACAGCAGAGAGTTGCACTTGCAAGGGCGATTTCTCATAGACCACGTCTTATTTTATGCGATGAGCCAACAGGGAATTTAGATGATTACTCAAGCGATATGATTTGGGGACTTTTGAAATCATCAAATGAGCAGTTAAATATTACTATTGTCGTGGTAACGCATAGGATTCCAAAACATTTAAATATTAGATATAGAAAAATTGATATAAAAGAGGGTAAGGTTAGTGAATACGCTTAAACAACATCTATCATTGCTAATCCCGCTTACAGCCATGCTATTTAGTCTGCAATGCCTTTTTATACTCCAAAGGATAGTGGCACAGCAAGAGGGCTTTATAACGCAGAAATACGCTATTGGAATCACCTCAAGCAAACCTATCACCCTAGAGTTTGTGCAATCAAAAATCATAGAGGCAAAGGAGCTAGTAAAGCTTGACCCAAAGGATTCTCTCTCAAAGCTAACAAAAGACATAGAGGATTCCGCACTTAATAATCTCACAAAACAACTGCCATATTTTTATAGCCTTAGCCTTGAATATTTTCCAAACACACAGAGATTAAATGCCATCGAGGCGGTGCTACGTAAAAATAAAGATATTATCGCGGTTGATACATTCTCAAAGCGACATCTTGAGAACTACAATCTCCTTAGCTTTATACGATTTAGCGTTACGACTTTTTCTGTGATACTTGCCATTATTAGCTTTATGCTTATGCTAAAGCAAATCGAGATATGGCGATATGCCAATAAGGAAAAAATGGAAATTATGGATATTTTGGGCGCTAGTGTGTGGATTCGCAATCGTAGCTTGTTTAAACTAGCGCTTATCTGTTCCTTTGTCTCTAGCTTTTTTATAGCCGTGATTGTATTTTATATAGCAAATCTGCAGACAACCATTGATACCCTGCAGGGCTTTGGACTAGGACTTTCTATTTTTGAGATACCTCTTGATTTTCTAAAGCTATTATCTATATCTATTATTGTTTCATTTGTATGCGTTATATTTGTGATTCTATCAAAGGCTAGGGCATGAGACTTATTTTATTATTAATCCCACTTTTGATAATGGCAGATGATTTAAGCCAGATTAATAAGGACATACAAAATACGCAGAAGCAAAAGCAGGACATAGATAGAGAAAAGCGGAATCTAAACCTAAAGCTAAATACACTAGGACAGAATATCATTAGTAATGTCAATCAAGTAAAGCAGCTAGATTCAGAGATTAAGAATCTGGCAAAGAATATAGAGAGCAATAAAGACCAAAATAAAAAGCAAGAGGAGCGGCTAAAGGCAATGCAAGATAAGCTAGTAGAGCTAAATCTCAAAAGGGAGAAAAAAAGCGAGGAGCTATCCATGCTTATTTTGCGATACATGACATTCTCACGTGTGCTAGATGATGAGATGGCTATGGATATGAATGATGTCATGTCAAGGGAATCTTTTAAGGTGCTAAAACAGCAGACGACACTAAACATTAATGAGATAGAAAAGCAGAAAAAAAAGATTACAAGCGATATGGATTCCATAGCAAAGAGCATTAGTGAAATCAATAAAATGATAAATACCCAAGAGACTCGAGCTAAGAATCTGCAAGATATGATAGAGCGGCAAAATAGCCTTGTAGAGAATATGCGTAGCGAGGTAAAGGTCTATAATCAGCGATTGCGCGACATTGATAATCAACGCAAGGAAATGGATAAACTGCTAAGTGCGCTAAATATTTCTAAGAAAAATAAGCAAGATGAGATTAGACGACAAAAGGAGCAAGAGAGACTAGCAAAGCAGCAGGCAGAACGTCTAGAAAAGCTAGAGAAAGAGAGATTAGCAAAGCTAGAGGAGGAGAAAAAGAGGGCGCAGGCACAAAAGGAAGCCGCACAGAAAAAGGCAATGCAGGAAGCAGAGAAGATTGCTAAAACAGATTCCAAAAAAGCACAGGAGTTTTTAGGAAAGCAAAATAAGACCATAGAGCAGGAGTATAACGCGCGAATTAGTGCTAGTGAGGCAAAGTCTGCCATTAGCGATTTTGAGAATCTAAGACGCGTCGATAGTGTCTATCAAAAGCCAGAGACAGCAAGATACACAGGCAAAAGGACATTATCGCCACTTGATTCCTACATCATAGACCAAGCCTTTGGCGACTACATAGACCCAGCCTATAAAATCAAGATTTTTAATAATGGCGTAGTGCTAAAGTCGAAAAAATCAGACGCACAGGTATATAGCATTATGGATGGCAAGGTAATATATGCCCAAGAGATGCCAGGGCTAAAGAAAGTAGTTGTTATAGAACATGCAAACTCTATGCACTCAATCTACTCCATGCTAGATAAGATTGCCCCAACACTAAAACCCGGATTTGTGGTAAAGCAGGGCTATGTAATAGGCAGAATAGCAGATAAACTAAACCTTGAAATCGTGCAGGCAGGCAAACATATCAATCCCACGGAGGTCATTGCTAGAAGGTAGTAATAATATTAAAAAGAGAAAATAAAGAATCCGCATTTTTATAAGGGATTAAAAACCTTAATAGGAAATCTTTTTAAAGAGTAGAATTACACTACCTCACATACCCTAGCTCTTTTAGTTTATTTGCCATTTCTGCAAGTAATGGTCCCCCGCGGCCGCCACTGCCACCATGCTCTATTAGAATCGTAATGACATATTTTGGATTATCATAAGGTAAAAATGCCGTTATCCAGCCCTGCGACCTATGCCAATAATCCATATCCTGCTCTCTTGTGCGTCTTATGGTATCTTGCGAGATTCCCACGACTTGCGCTGTGCCTGTTTTACATGCTAGTTTTACCTTTGATTGTCTAGTAACCCTATAAGCTGTGCCAGATGGCTCTGAGCAGACTTGATACATGCCGATTCTAAGTGCCTTTAGCTTTGATTTTTGAAAATCGCTTAGCACATCTTGCACTTCTATTTGATTTTGCTCTCCGCCTAACTCTTTGGCAAAATGCGGCGTTACAAGCTTTCCTGTAGCTATTAAAGCGGTGTATCGTGCGACTTGTAGCGGCGTAGAGAGGAAAGAACCTTGTCCTATGGATACCTGTATGGTATCGCCTATATACCATGGCATAGACCATGCCCTTAGCTTCCACTCTGGAGTAGGAAAGATTCCAGAACTCTCAAATGGCAAGTCTATGCCCGTTTTTGAGCCAAAGCCTAGAGTTTGCATGACCTTTGCCATATTACCTATACCTGCTACTTGGGATAGTTTGTAGAAATACACATCTACACTCTGCCTTATAGCCTTATACACATCTGCACTGCCATGCCCCCCTGCCTTCCAATCCCTAAACTTATGTCCATTTATCTCCACATAAGGCGGGGTAGGAATGATGGTAGATTCTGTAATATTTGCATACTCTAAAAAAGATAATGCCATGCCCATTTTGATAACAGAGCCGGGCGGATACTGCCCATTTATGATTTTATTAATGAGTGGCTTGTAGGGATTCTCTAACAATTCTCTATACTTTGCATGTGAGATTCCGCCTATGAAGTCATTGATATTATACTCAGGATAGCTTCCCGCTGCCAAAATCTCGCCATTTCTAGCGTCCATGATGATGCCTACACCATTATGTCCACTAAAGACAGAATCTAGTGCCTCCTGCAGTCTCACATCAAGGCTAATTTTCATGTCATTATTGCTTGTTGGCTCTTTTTCTTCTATGAGTTTTAGCTGCTGGTTTAAATTATTTACCTGTATCTTTTTATATCCTAGCTCTCCTTGTAGAAATGAATTGTATTGTTTTTCTAGCCCCTGTTTGCCGATGATTTTTGTGTATTTAGATATGGGGTCGCTCTCTCTGTCTTTAGAATCACTAGCGCCTATGTAGCCTATGACATGTGAGGCTAGGGAGTTGTTGGGATAAAATCTCCTTGTAACAGGCGTTATGACTACATTGCTACGTTTTAAAAGCTGGGCATAGATGACCTGCATTTGAGAGTAGGGGAGGAACTCTATAATCGTAACGGGTGTGCGCCTGTATCTGCTATTATATTTAATATATGTGTCATTTAACTCTTGAGTATCTATATCCTCTATAAAGGATTTTATATATTCTAGCTCCTCGTGTAGCGACTTATTTGATAATCCCTTTTTTAGTGAGAGGCTAAAGCCGATTTCATTAATCGCTAATGGTTCGCCGTTTCTATCTAATATCTGCCCACGTGTAGGGACTAGAATCTCGGTTTTTATGGTATTTTCCCTTGAGAGTTTATCATAGTAGTCATGACGTGCTATGGCTAGTATATATAGCTTTACTATGATAGAGAGGAATACCAACCCCAGAGCGGCATATATAATCTTAAAGGAAGCGGGTATATGTTTCATCATAAATCTTTGGCAAAAAAGTGATAGAATAATCCAAGTCCGCAGTCAATTAGCAGATAATATATATATATCGTGGAGTATTGTGGAATCTCGACTTTAAATAAAATATTGCACAAAATTGCTCCGACCATGTATAAAAGATAGACTGCTATGATATATAGCACGACAAAAAATGAGTTTGTATTCATTAAAGATTCTAACTGCTTTACTACAAATAGCCTTGTGATAAAAAACACGCAAGCCATAATGCCTACAATAAGTGATTTATCAAACTCATAAAAAAACAGACACACAAGCACAATAATGGGAATGTAGAACTGCTCGTCATCATAATGCTTATGAAATATCAGAAATAATACGCCGATTAAATGGGGCATAAGGGGATAAATATCGCTAATGCTAATATATATCATATAGCATATCGGTGCGATAATCATATATGGCAGATATTTTTTTGTCATTTGTGAGCCTGTATTTTTATCGTGATATTTTATTAGAAAATGAATAACTTAAGACCTATAGTCTGCATTTATTTTTACATAATCATAGCTTAAATCACAGCCCCATGCCCTAGCTTCAAACTCCCCATTTTTTAAATCCACAGTAATATTTACTTTATCGCAATTTAGAATCTTTGCTGCCACTCCATTATCAAACTCTAGTGCTACGCCATTTTTAATAATATCCACTTTGCCATGTTTTGATTCAATATGCAAATCAATGTTGCTAAAATCAAACTCACCGCTATATCCCATAGCACAGATAATTCTCCCCCAATTTGCATCTTTGCCAAATATTGCAGCTTTTACTAGATTAGAGCTAATAATAGATTTGCTAAATTTCCTTGCACTATCTTTACTCTCTGCGCCTTTTATATGTGCTTGTATTAAGGTGTTTGCTCCTTCGCCATCTCTTGCTATTTTCTTTGCTAGTTTTGTGCATACTTTATTTAGTGCTGTTTTAAAGAGAAGGAAAGATTCGTCTTTTTCTACTATTTTTTTATTATTTAGATTCCCATTGCTAAGTGCTATGACCATGTCATTAGTTGAGGTGTCGCCATCTACACTTATTTGATTAAAGCTGTCATCTACGCATGATTTAAGTGCTTCCTGCAGGAGATTTTGGCAAATATCTATGTCTGTCATGATAAATCCTAGCATAGTAGCCATATTTGGATGTATCATGCCAGAGCCTTTAGCTATGCCAAATATCTTTCCTATGTGATTCCCTATTTTAATCTCTACTCCATATATCTTAGTGCATGTATCTGTTGTGAGTATTGCTTTACTTGCTTTTTTTATATGTTTTTTGTTACTTCCTATGTTTTTTGATAGCTTGTTTATACCTTTTGAGATTCTATCCATAGGTAGCTGTGTGCCGATTACGCCTGTGGAAGCTAGCAGAATCTGCGTTGATTGTATGGATAGCTTGTTTGCCAATTCTTTAGCACAGATTATGCAGTTATCATACCCAATATCTCCAGTGCAGGCATTCGCGCAACCAGAATTTATCATAATTGCATGTATTTCGTTGTCAATGTGATTTTTATTATAGGAAATACATGCCGCACTCATGGCATTCTTAGTCCATACGCCACTAGCCCTGCACGGTGTATTTGAATATATGAGTGCTAAATCATATCTGTCTTTATATTTTATACCAGCCTTTACTCCAGATAATCCAAACCCAAGTGGCAATTGCTCTATTTTTTTCATTATAAACTCCAGTGATTTAGACCATATTTTATCTAAAAGATTTTTCTTTGATATGACATTTTTTTAAACAAAATTTTCTATTATTTCATGACATGATTTTCATTAATAAAGTCATCATATTTTCCAACAAAATCAAAAATGGAGGCAAAATGCTCCCAAACCTAAATATTCCCCGCTTTTAGCTCCTCCATCATTTTGTCATAAGCGGCTTTTGTGCCCGGTCGCACAGGCTGAAGCAAACTTACAACTATAATGGCAATACTCGCACACACAAAGCCAGGGACAATCTCATAAATAGGCATCATGTCATATAAAAAATTCTTATGCAGCACGACTACGATAGCACCAACGGCCATACCTGCGATAGCCCCCATACGCGTCATGCGTCTCCAGAAAAGTGAAAACAATATCACGCTACCAAAACTCGCTCCAAAACCAGCCCACGCATACGCCACGATGCTAAGAATGCTAGAATCCTTATCTGTGGAGATAAAAAAGGCAACCAAAGAAACCACCAAAACACTAGCCCTACTAAAGAACATTACCTGCTTTGACGTAGCCTCTGTTTTTAGAATCTTTTTATAAAAATCCTCTGCCACAGTAGATGCGGAGACAAGTAGCTGAGAGCTAGCGGTACTCATGATAGCAGCTAGCAGGGCAGATAGGAAAATGCCTGTTAGCCATGGGTTAAAAAGCGTCTGGGACATGACGATAAATATTGTCTCTGGGTCAGAGAAACTTAAGTCATATTTAGTAATATATGCCACGCCCAAGATTCCTACAAGACATGCACCAATGAGGCTTATAACCATCCATGAGATTCCGATAAAAGTCGCCTTTGGAATATCTCTAGTGCTTCGTATAGACATAAATCGCACGATGATATGAGGCTGTCCAAAGTAGCCAAGTCCCCATGCTAGTGCAGATATTACACCTGCTAGGGTAACGCCATTAAAGAAAGAGAAATGATTCTTAGCAGATAGAGAATCTAGCATAGATGTAATATCGCCTATTAGCTTGTCTAAATCCTTTTTGAAAGATTCTGTAATGGAATCCATATCCTTATATTTTTCCATAAATGCCCCAACATCTTTATGCCTAGCACTTGCTGCCCTTTTTGCCTCATCTTTTAACGTATCTCTTATAGATGCCATTTGAGTTTGCAGCTCCATTAGATTCTGCCATGCCTCGCCTTTGGAGTTAGAATCTCTTAGCTTTGCAAAGAGGGTATTTAGATTCTCTTTATCATCTTTTATATTTTCTATGGCGACATTAAAGCTAGTATCAGATTTCTCTAAATATTTTACCGCCTCGCCAAAGCCCCCGATATGATATAGCATCACAATAGGCACAATGATAAGTGCTATCATCATCAAAAGACCCTGCAATAAATCTGTCCAGCAAACCGCAAGATACCCGCCAAAGAATGTATAAATCACGATAATCGAGGCGCCTACGATGAGTGCTATGGAATAATCGATGTGAAATGTCTGCTCAAAAAGCTTTGCCCCTGCGATTAATCCCGATGATATATAAAATACAAAAAATACCAAGATAACAATCGCGGAAATAAGACGCAAAATATGCTTATCATCAGAGAATCTTGTCTCAAAATAATCTGGAATCGTAATGGAATTTGCAATAACCTCTGTGTAGATTCTAAGTCGCTTTGCCACGAAAACCCAGTTTAGAAACGCACCAATGGACAGCCCGATAGCAATCCACGCATTAATCAATCCAGCGATATACAAAGCACCAGGTAGCCCCATCAAAAGCCAGCTACTCATATCAGATGCCCCAGCACTCAGAGCGCTAACAGTTGGTCCCATATTCCTCCCGCCGAGGAAGAACTGCTCAGGGTCCTTTGTCTGCCTCCAGAAATAAAAACCAATGGCAACCATAACAAGGGCATATAACCCAAAGGTCGCAAATATGGGAAAACTAAGTCCCTGCACTTCTAGGGTTGTAGATGGCATTTGAATCCTTTTTTATTTAATGATAAATGAAAAATGGGGAAAAGTATAGCTATAAAAGATGTTTATAGTCAATAAAGACATAACAATGTAATATTTTGTAACGACTTTGGTAAAAATATAATATTTTCGTAGCAAAAATATAAAACTTAGAACAAACACATATCTCTGTCATTCTTTTGTAAGAAAATATTATAATATCTTGCCTGTTTGATATAATTTAATGAAAAGGAAAAATAAATGAATGAAGTTATCCTGTGTATAGATGATGAAGAAGATTTACTAGAACTCATGGAGATAAATTTAAATGCCACGCTTAGAGATAGCGGGTATGAGGTCATAGGCTGTTTGAATACAGATATGGCTAGAAGATTTTTAAAAAAAGAACATGTAGCACTTATTTTACTTGATAGGAATCTATTGCAAGAGGATGGCATAGATTTTGTCAAAGAGCTAAAGGATTTAGGCTATGATGTACCTGTGATTATTGTAAGTGCCTTATCTTTGCCAACGCACAGAGTTGAGGGACTAAAATATGCAGATGATTATGTAACAAAGCCATTTAATTTCGAGGAGCTAACCGCTAGAATCCAAGCAGTCCTGCGTAGATATAAAAAAGATAATACACGTGAGATTATAAAATACAAGAATTTTACATTAGATGTAACGCTTAGAGAGCTAACCATAGAGGATATAAATGTCGCATTAAGTCCGCTTGAAGTGAGGGTTATGAAATGTTTCATGACGCATACAAATCGCGCTTTAAGCAGGGAGTTTTTACTAGATAATGCGTGGAATGATGGCAGTGTCTATAATGACAATAGTGTAAATGTGGCCATTAAAAGACTTAGGAAAAAAATCGAAAAATACACAAAAGAGCTAAGAATCAAATCGATAAGGAATGAAGGCTATAAACTATGCTAGTATGCCTATGCCTTTTTATCATTGGCATTTTTCTTACTTTAATGGACCACGATGAGCTATCTATATTAGCTAATACGTTTGGTTTAGTATTTTCCCTAGTTCTATTAGTCAATAAAAAACACAAGGGGAAAAATAGCATTGTAGATTCCACAAAATACGCACTCATGGCATTAAAAAACAAAGACTTTGATAAAATCAATTTTAAATTACTAAAAAAATATAATAATCCATACATAAACGAGCTAAAATCTCTAAGTGAGGAAATGCAAAAACAGCAAAATAGAATCCAAAAACGAACAAGAAAACTACAAAAGAAAAATATACAAAACACCCAGCTACTGCAAACAATATCACATGAGATTAAAAATCCTCTAAGCATTATTCAGGCAAGTATAGAGACTATGATAATCCAGCCAAATTTAGATTCTAACATGCAGAATAAACTGCTAAATAGAATCATGATATATAGCAAAAAAATTAATGCCATGCTAAATAGGCTAACATTAAGCCAAAGCCTAGAGCATAATGTCATCACGGTAAAAATGGAGACTTTCTGTCTGCATAATCTAGTGCAGGAAGTTGTAGAGGGCTTTAGAAGCTATCTTTTAAAAAGTGTTTTTATAGATAAAAAAATTATTGTAGATGGTGTTAATAGAGAGATTTTCGCAGATAAGATTCTAATAGAGCAGGTGCTAAATAATCTTATCTACAATGCCTTAAAATATGCAAAATCTGAGGTGATAGTGAAAATTGCAGAAAATTATTTTGAGGTTTTAGATGATGGTGATGGAGTAGATAGAAGCGAGATAAAAGATATAACAAAGAAATTTTATCAAAGCAAGGACGCTAAGAAAAACAATCATTCGCTAGGTCTTGGATTATTTATCGTGAAGGAAATTGCAAAGATTCACAATGCAAGACTTGAATTTTTCTCAAAGCGAAATAAAAACGAGGGTTTATGCGTTAGAATTGAATTATAAATTTTATAAAAATTATTATAAATATTTCTTATAGTATAATCTTTAGCATTATTTTAATTATAAGGAACATCATGAAATCCACTATGAATAGACGAAGTGCATTAAAATTTGGGCTAGCCTTTGGTGCGTTACTTACAAGTATGGCAAATGCTAGTAGCAAGAAAGATTCTTATATAGTCATCAAAAATGCCACTATCTTTGATGGTATGAATGTTTTAAATGGCAAACTAGATGTTTTAATCAAAAATGACGCAATAGAGCAGGTCGGGGCAAATCTAAAATATCCACAAGATTCTAAAGTCATCAATGCTGAGGGTAAATTTCTCATGCCAGGATTAATCGACTGTCATTGGCATGTGCTATTTGCCGCTGGTAGTCCCGCTATGATATTAAACTCTCCGGATGCAGGTCTTATTTACTCGGCTGCCATTAAGGAAGCTGAGAGGACGCTTTTACGTGGTTTTACGACTGTAAGGGATATGGCTGGCTCTGTGTTTGGAATCAAAAAGGCTATTGATAGCAATGTCTTTAAGGGACCTAGAATCTATCCTAGCGGGGCATTCATATCCCAGACTAGCGGACATGGCGACTTTAACGCTATCTATGATAAGCCACGAAAGTTTGGCGGACACGATGGAATCTTAGAGCAGATGGGCGAGTTTAGAGTAGTAGATGGAATCCCAGAGGCATTAGCTGCCACTAGAGAGCAGTTAAAAAAGGGTGCTTCACAAATAAAGATTGGCGCAGGCGGGGGGGTTATTAGCGATTTTGACCCGCTAGATTCTACTCAGTTTATCCTAGATGAGATGAAGGCAGTAGTGAATGCCGCTAGTGATTGGGGTACTTATGTATGTGCGCATGTCTATAATGACAAGGGAATTAATCGCTGCATCGATGCGGGGGTGAAAAGCATAGAGCACGGGCAGCTTGCAAGTGAAGATGTGATTAAAAGAATGGCAGATACAGGCACATGGCTATCTACACAGGCATTTGAGTATAATAAATTCTGGAAGAAGCCACTTAGTGAAGATAAGGGCGATGTGCTAGATAAAAAATGGCGAAAAGTGCTAGGCTATGCGGTGAAGCATAAATGTAACTATGCTTTCGGCACAGATGCGATTTTTAACCCCACACTTGCTAGTGGGCAGAACTACTATCTAACGATGTTTGCCGATGTGCTTGGGAATCTTGATACATTAAGAATGGCTACAAGTGGCAATGCAAAGCTAGTAGAACTAAGTGGCAATCGCAATCCATACAAACCACACAAGCTAGGCGTGATAAAACCAAATGCATGGGCAGATATGATTCTAATCGATGGCAACCCTGTAAAAGATATTAGCCTTATAGAGCATTATGACAGAAGCTTTAAGGTTATTATAAAAAATGGCGAAATTGTGAAGAATGTGTTGTAGATGAGGTATATATTTCTTTTTTTATTCTGCCTGAGTGCTTTTGGCGAAGAGATTATTGTCTCACATACAGATACACAAGAAAATCTCCTAGATAAATTGCAAAAAAGCATCACCTGCGATGTTAGCTATGATTTCTTTGCAGATAATACAGAGGAATCTTTTGGCTACTGGGATACGCGAACGCTTTTTGCACAATCCCTTGCGCCAAAATGCGGCTTTAGCTTTCTAAATCAGCATGTCTATCTTGGCGGATATTTTATTCTTAACATGGGCGAGAGGATTCCCATGCCAACCTCGCAAAATAAGGGCTATGGTCTTAGTTTGCATTATGATGTTAGCTATAAAAATTTTAAAGGGTATTTTGGAATCTTTTCTAGGGATTATCTCATCGGGAAGTATCCTCTGCTTTATTACAGAGATGATTTTAGATTCTTTAATCCCATGCTAAATGGCTTTTTACTCCAGCATAATAGCGATAATATCAAAGCCGAGCTACTGATAGATTGGTATGGGGGGAATATACAAAAACGTATCGATGAGTTTTTAGTAGAAGCCTTCTTTGAACAAAGTCTGTTTGAGAATCTACTATACTACGGTGCCTCTGCACTGCTATATCATACGAAAAATCCCGAGATTTTAAACCCAAACTCTAGTGTGCTAGATGTTTTCTTGCTAGATAGATTCTATTACAATCTCTATGTGGGAAGCAATCTATTGCAATTCATGCCCTATCTTGACAAGGCAGATGTGAAACTAGGCATTCTAGGCTCTGTGGAGAGAAAGAGACGTGAGAGTAGCGGAGCAGAGCCATTTTCCTTTGCGGCGGGGGGATTTCTTGATATAGAGGGCGAGTTTAGAGGTTTTGGAATCTATAATAGCTTTTATGTGGGCGATAGTCATTATAAATATTTTAGCGAATACGGCGAGAGTATTTATAGCGGTCTGCCCTTTTATCAAGCAAATGTGTATGATAGAATCGAAGGGTATTATGAGCATAGATGGAATAGTGTCGCACTTAGATTTAGCCTCATATTTCATTTCATGAAAGATTTTCATAATGCAAGTCTTCCAAATTTCTCACACCAGCAGATGCTTACGATAAAGGTTAGGTTGTAGGAATGTTGCTAGTATAGATTTTGTATTTTCTTTGTCAAGATTTTTATATCTTTGTTAGATAGCCAAATAAAACATTAAAAAACATTAAACTACAATTGGTCGACATTTTATAGTTTTAAGATTCTACATTGTTTATACTATAGCATTTTTCATATCACTTAGCTTTTTGTTAAGTACCTCAAACTCTATTCGCAAACTCTCGATACTATCCATTTTTTCCTCACTACATTCAAGATAGTCATGTGGGATTTGTAACTCTAGTAGTTCATCACTATAAATTGCTCTCTCGCCGCTTTTCTCATAGATTTTGCATAATGCCTCAAAGCCTTTTTGTGAAAACAAATAGCAGTATAATCCAATGGCATCTTGCTTACTCTTTGCTCTAAGAATGAGGATTCCCGCATTCGCCACACAGATACTTTCATCTACGTTTTTTCCTAAAATCGCCATTTTCGGCACAATACCCCTAAGCGATAGCAAAATATCATATTTACGCAGACGATATTTATGTATCTTTTGGGAATCACCTGTATGCCTTTGCTGGTTAAATTTACTGCTAAAGCCGCAAATCGCAAAGTCCGCAATGCCAATGTCATAATAATCAATCTCACTATCCCTATTGCTCCCATACACCCTCTGCCCACGAAAAACCTCTATATCCATATCCCCTAGCTTTAGCACACTATCATCGCTAACACTCAATGAAAGATAGCTACTAGCGCGTAAATCATGGATATTAATATCGTGCAAAGACGTGATTTTAGAGAAATCGCCCTCTATTTTCTGGCGGAAAATATCATTGATTTTTTGTATATTAATTAGCCGATTATACTTGCCATCTTTGCTAAAAAAATGAGAATGATTGGCATTGATATGCAGGATATTATCATTATTATGCGATATTACGAGTATAGAAAAATCGCTAGACCTATGTGGGAAAATATTTTTTGGTAGCTCTATGATTGCCTCCAGCATTTTCTCATCGACTAATTTCTGTCTGAATTTCTCCTCCAAAAAGCCTTTTTGCAAGGTCTGATTACGGACGATAAAAACGCCTCTATGCTTTAGATGCGATAATGCGTGAGTGAGGAAGACAAGCTCGGGATAATTCTTAGCCAAGATTCCAATCCTGCTAAATCTCTCATCTTCTTTTAGCTGCTCTATGCCCATGTGTGCGTAAAGTGGGGGATTGCATATTACTTTATCAAAGGTTCTTGGGGCATTATTTTCTTTAAAAACCACCTGCTTTAAAATATCATTAATGATAAGTCTGGTTTCGCTAATATCTGAGAATCTAGAAATGAGATTTGCAATGCTAAAAAGCCTCTCATCTAGCTCCTCGCCATATAGACTAATATGAGTATTTAGCCTACCTAGTGATAGAAAAATACTGCCCATGCCATAGCAGGGATTATAAATCAAATCACCCTCTTCTAGCTCTAGCAGCATGGCAAGCAGGGCATTTACCTCCTTTGGCGTGGAGTAGTAATATAGCTTATTTGTAGTCTTTTTCTGTGAAATAATATGCAGGAAAGATTCCACATTATCTAATGTCGTGTCGCTAGATTCTAGCATTTTTAGAATCTTGGCAATATTTGCACTGCTACTTATGCGAATGAAATGCTCCCCTACTAGCTCCCTTAGCTTTATATTAATGGAATCTTTTATGCACTTTCGCTTCCGTGATAGCTCTATCATGCTAGATATGGAATCTGGACACTCTTTTTTTAGGATAAAAAGCTCTAGCATAATGCCTAGTGCCTCTAGTATGTCTGAGTGATAACGTTTGAGATACTCAAAGCAATCTAGCAGTTTTTTCACTATCCACTCCGCTACTTGCCCTTAGCACTATTTAGCTGATTGACATAGCGATATGAGACATTGATGTGATGCTTTTTAGGGAGAGATGATAAAAGATTTTTTAATAGATTCTCAAAATCGCTGAAAAGATAGTTTGCCATGCTGCCGGGCACGGGGTTAATCTCATTAATATACACAACAGAATCTAGCACGAAAAAATCGCATCTAATAATTGCCCCGCAGAATTTATCATTATATAGTTTCATAAAACTCTCTTTTAATGTAGCGATAATGCCCTCATCTAGCACTGCCTCGCTAACCTTATCTGTGCGAGAGAAATCCAAATATTTATCCTCAAAGCCTAAAAATTCCTTCTTTGAGACCTCCTCTATCATGGAGAAGACAAATTCCCCTCCTATCTTTGCTCCTGCTAGATTGTATTCCTTTATGCCTTTCTTGAAAGGCTCTATGATTACCTCATCGCAAAACTCAAAGGCACTATCAAGGCAGTAGGACAAATCGCTAGGAGACTTAGCTATGCTTATTCCAATGGAACTACCTAGTGTCGCTGGCTTTATGATAATGGGAAAGTCAAATGGAATCTGCGGTGTTTTCTCTGTTTTTCTAAAAAGGATAAATGGCAGGGTTTCCACACCGCATTCTTTGGCATAGAGTTTGGTGAGATGTTTATTGTAGGTTAAAACGCTAGGTTCGATTCTAGGACCTGCATAGCTAATATTATAAAAATCAAGTAATCCTGCGATGCAGCCATCTTCGCCATCTGCGCCGTGTATGAGATTTAGCACGGTGTTGTTTGAAATCTGCTTTTTCTTACCCAAGAGACCGATTTCATAGAATCCACCCCTGCTAATTTCTAGCTTTTTTGACTTTTTATAATCATAGCTACTAAAATATTTTGTTTTCATATTTGACTTTGGTATAAGATAAAAATCGTGATTAGAATCTAAAAAAATACAATTATCTATAATTACTTCCCCTCTGTTAATCTTACCTAGCAAGGCAATGGCACTTACAATGCTAATCTCATGCTCGTATGTTATCCCACCAAATAATAGGTCAATATGCAAGTTGGGCTCCTAGAAATACAACATAAAATCATATTTTATCAAATATAGAAAAAAACACACATTAAACAAATATAATTTCATTACAAATATATTTTTAGGAGAGCGATATGAAAAAATTATGTCTTTCATTAGCCATATCTTTTAGTCTAAGTAGTGCATTAGCGGCGCAGTGGGGATACGGAGATGATAATGATAACTGGGGTTCTATAAGCAATAAATATGCTACATGTAATGAAGGGAGAGCGCAATCACCGATTAATATTGACACAAGATATACAAAATCTGCTTCAAATAGCCTTACTATGAATTACAAAACAGATTCCACAAAAGTATCTAATAACGGGCATTCTGTGCAGGTAGATTATGATATGCAAAGCAGTGTTGTATTTAAAAATAAGACTTATAAATTATTGCAACTACATTTTCATACACCAGCGGAGAATAAGATAGATAATAAACGCTATCCGCTAGAGGTGCATCTAGTCCATAAAAGTAATGATGGACAATTGCTTGTTGTGGGAGTATTATTTGAGGAGGGTAAAAGTAATTCGGAGTTAAAGAAAATCCTAGCACAGGCACCAAAGCATGAGGGTGAGGTCGCATTAAAAACAAGTATAAATCCGCTTTCACTACTGCCAAAATATAGGGGATATTATGCTTTTCAAGGCTCACTTACCACGCCTCCTTGCACAGAGGGTGTGCAGTGGGTGGTTATGAAAAGTCCAATAGAGGCATCAAGACGGCAGATACATGATATGCACGATATTTTGCATGATGTGGCAAGAGCAATTCAACCAACTAATAATAGATTGATAGAGAGTGCAAACTAGGATTTATATTTCATAGAATGTATATATGATATGCTAATGAATGCTATGCCTATTAATCCCGTGATAGCCTCGCTTATGTGCATAAATATTTTTAGAAACATAATAATAGCTAGTGTGCCTATGGCATAATGTGCGCCATGCTCTAGGAATATAATTTTATTTAACGTCCCCCTATCTACAAAGTAAAGTGTGAGACTTCTTACAAACATAGCGCCCACGCCTAAACCTATCATGATAATAAATATATTATCACTAAGTGCAAATGCCCCTATAACGCCATCAAAGCTAAAACTAGCGTCTAATAATTCTAAATATAAAAACCCCATGATTCCGCTACGCACACCATTTACACTAAACATACTGTCTATGGAGGCTATTAGTAAATATAAAATGATTGATATAAAATACGCAATGCCAAGTGCGACATTTCCACTATAAGATAGCAAGGCAATGCCTATGCAGACAGAGATGATAACATGGAAATTCTCAATCCTTTTTGCATATTTCATAACAATATTATTCTCTATAAAAGATAGCCAAAAAATATCTCTATCATTATCAAACAAAAATGATAAAAAAACCATAAGTAAGAATCCGCCGCCAAAGGCATAAATCTCACTCTTTGCACCCTCAAGGCTCTTGTGATATAAATCTGGATTATGCAGGGCTAGATTGAGTGTCTCTATGATTCCCAAATTTGCCGCGATGGCTACTATCAATATAGGGAAAATTAGTCTCATGCCAAAGACAGCGATGGGAATCCCCCAATATATGAATCTTTTCTGCCATTTTTTATCCATAGAAGATAGGACTTTAGCATTTACCACCGCATTGTCAAAAGATAGACTAACCTCAAGAATGCTAAGCAAAATACATATATACACTGCCTCAAATGAGCCTAGCATAAATGCTATGACTATGCCTATGATGCTAATGATAAATGAGCTATAAAAATATTTCATGGCAATCCTATAAAATTTGGAATTAAAATATTATTAGCACAAATAAAACCATTGCATTAATATAACATGTTTATGTCGAAGACAATCCCCGCATTTGGGGGCTGTAAAATTTAAGGAGGTATTTTGGATTTATTGAGGAGTCTTTAAGATCATGCGTTATTTAACACTCTATACCAGATTCTACCATCAAGTTTTACTTCCATATTCACTTGACATAAACCATCTTTATAGGCAGTCTCTGTAATCTCTGCGTTTTTGATTAATGCTTGAACGCGACCCTTAATTGTAGAGTTTTGCGCTACCATGTCTCTAATCGTATCGTTAGCGTTGATTCTAATACCGTACATTTTCTCACCAATTTGCCTATAAGCATCTACAATAGCCGCTCTCTTTGCTAGAGCTAGTGCCTGTGCAGGAGAGACTGTAGATTCTGGTGCTACACCCATACCTACGGCTTGAATCTCAATGACATTATTTGGTGTAAGTATAGGCGAGTTTTGAATGCCAACTGCTGAATCATTTTCTGCTGTGCTAACATTTCGCCTCATATCATTAAAGCTATTAGCATTTGTCCTCTCAAAGCCTTGCTCATAGCCACCGCTACCGCCTCTTGTATTTCTTGAATAATCACCTCTGTCATATCGTGGTGCTGGATTATAGTCATACTGAGATGGAGGCACAGCTGGACCTGTTTGTGCGACAGGATAGGCAGGTGGCGGAGTCTGTGGTAATACAGGTCTTGACGCCACACCTGTGCTTCCGATAGGGCTTGATGCCATTAGACTAGGATTAGCATTGTAACCCACAGGTGGATAAGCAGGCACAGATAGAGGAGCCAACTGGGGACCCGCTGCTGGAGGGACTAGAGCGTTATTATCCGCTAAAGAGTTTTTATCAGAGCAACCAATAAACAACATAGCAGCTAAAACAGAAACAGACACAACTTTTGCTTTCATAAATAACATCCTTTTTAGAAAAATACTTTTGCAAACCTTGCGATGAATATGAAGCAAATAGCGTGCCAAATATTAATGCCACTTAATATCTCTAATATATGTCTTAGAGCATCTTGTGAATCTACCTATGATATGCAGTGAAATGCGGCATTTTTTGGCGATTCTAAGCAATGTTTCTTTATGCTTTGGATAAAAGCTAAATAATAATTCATATTCCTCGCCACTCTCAAATACCGTTCTATTAATATTAAAAAACGGTTTAAAATGCAGTCTATTAATCTCTTGAAGTCTTTTTATCTCGCTACCTAAACCATCGCTTATATCAAGGCAGGAATTAATATATCTATTTGCCCTTTGCATGAATGATAGTCTAAGCTTTGGTTCAATAAAGCGGTTAGATTCTATATTATTATGGATTCTATTCACGCAGCTACCATATCTAAGCAGAGAGGTTAAATATCTAAGTGAGCCCCCTATATCATTTAGCCTAGCACTTGTGTATGCAATCAAGTCGCCATCTCTTATGGAATCTCGTCCTATATATTTCCCCATTAGTTTCCCTATCAATGTGATATTAAAGATTAGTCTATCTCCCTTTGTGGTATCTCCGCCAATTAATGTTATGTTAAATTCTCTGCATATTTTGTGTATGCCAGAGATGATTTGCAGTATTTCAGTTTTCTTTAAATGCGAGGAGAGTGTTATGGCTAACATGGCATATTTTGGCATGGCATTTGAGCTAATAATATCTGATATATTTACCAAAAATGCTTTTCTAGCTATGCCTTCATATCCTAGCCAATCATTTGGATGATTATATCTAGCACATGTCGTGGTGTGATTTTGATATGGTTTTTTTTTGGTATAGAAATGTATATTTTCAATGAAGCTATCTGCAGCAATGATATGTGAGCTATCAATATTTTTTAGATGAAAGCAGTCATCATTTAATCTATCTGTAATACCTGTATTATTTAGATGTTTTAGAAAAAAAGATTCCATATCATACTCCATAGCATACGTTATAATTTCAACATCTTAACAATAAAGCGTAATTAATGGCAAAGAATGACAAAGATACAGAGGATAAAGATAAACATGAGGAAATTAGCAATGAGATTCCTAGTGATATTTTTGATGAAATAGCAGAGCCAGATAAAACGGATAACAAAGATGAGATAAAAACAGATGAAATACATATAGATGAAATAAAAGAAGAAATACAGGAAAACAAAGAGGATTTGCAAGAACAAATAGAAAAAGAAGATATAAAAGAGGATTTATTAGAGCAAGATGAACTACTAGAGATATATGAGAAAAATGACACAAAACGATACAAGCGTAGCTTTAATTACATACTATACTCTAAGCGACTTCTGCTAGGCGTGGTGCTAGTGGCAAGTGTAGTGGGTTTATACGGCGGATATTTGATATTTGGAAATACCTCGTTAGAAGTGCTATGGCAGCTAAATCAACAAAGACAGAATATGATAGATGAGGTAGAACAAAGCAAGATACAAAATGCCATTTTGCAAAAAAAACTACTAGAGTTGCAATCCCTAGAGCCAAAGTCAAGATGAGTAGAAGCGAATTATACATACGTTAAAGTATTTTATTTAATTGTATTTAAGTCTTTTTATAGACATAAGATTCTTCTTTCAGAATGACAGAAAACGTCATTCTGAAAGAAATGTATCGACTGAATAATCTTTATCGCAATTAATGTCCATGTATATGTTTTGTTATACTCAACATGACGTGTTTTTTAGAATCTAGGTTCTAAAGATATTTTGTTAAACTCAACAAGCCTGTCATTCTAAGACTAGCTTTAGAATCTAAACCCTTTCTGCACAGCTTCATAATAATTCCATTTATTTGTATAATTACACCCACATATAAAGGAAAAACATGTTTGCTGAATGGGAAAAACAAAAAGCTATTGTGCTAATTTATCCGCATGAGTTTTGCGATTTTAATAAATATCTGCAACCCGCACAAAGCCTCTATGATGACTTAATAAAAACTATCCTAGAGTATGAGGAAGTCATCTTAATAAAGCATCCGCTATGCAAAAAGCATATAGAAAACTGCCGCATAGTAGAGCTAGAGAGCAATGATGTCTGGGCTAGAGATAGCATTGCCATTAGCCTAAAGGGTGGGGGGTATGCGGATTTTATCTTCAATGGCTGGGGGAATAAGTTTGAAAGCGCTCTTGATAATGCACTAAATAGTGGGCTAGAGAAAGCAGGAGTGCTAGAGGGAGTGAAAAGACATGACTTCGTGTTAGAGGGGGGGAGCATTGATTACAATGGTGATGGAGTCTTGCTAACAAATACGCAATGTCTATTAAACAAAAATCGAAATCCTCACCTAAGCAAAAGCGAGATAGAGGAGAGACTAAAAAGTAGCTTAGGGATAGAGAGGATTCTATGGCTAAATCATGGATTCCTGCTAGGCGATGATACAGATAGTCATATTGATACTCTAGCGCGCTTTATTTCCAAAGATAGCATAGCCTATATTAAATGCGAGGATTCTAGCGATGTGCATTATGAGGAGTTAAAACGTATGGAGGCAGAGCTAGAGGAGTTGGCTAAGAGGCATCATCTAAAGCTAGTGTCCCTGCCATTTTGCAAATATCAAAGAGATGGAATCTCCCTGCCTGCTAGCTATGTAAATTTTTTATTTATCAACAATGCCCTGCTAGTGCCACTCTATAACAAGCCAAGCGATGAAATAGCACTAGAGATATACAAAAAAGCTCTGCCAACACACAAAGTCATAGGCATTAACTGCGAAATTCTAATAAGACAAGGCGGGAGTCTGCACTGCATTAGTATGCAGATTCATAATTAAATCTAAATATTTTGATTTTACAGATGTTTTATTTTTACTGGATATTTAGCTAACAATTAATATGACGTATCATGTCATTCTAAGCTTAGCGAAGAATCCAAAAAATAAAGCAACACAGGCAACAATGAGGTAAATTTCGGTAAGAGGAAATGAAAATCTGCCAAAAAATACAAATAATGGCGGAGTGTGCATTCCAAAAAAGATAAATGATGATAATACAGACTTATACGCGGTGAGAAAGTGTTGGTATTTTATGCAATATTCCAGAAATAGAGATGAGAATCGACATTATGTTTAAGATTTCTATAGTCATTCCTTAACGTCATTTTGAGTATTAAACGAAGTGAAAATGAAGAATTTAAAAAGACATGCGACTCACTTAAGAAAACTAAACAAGAATAAAATTAGATGATATACCACAGAAAAACATAAAAACAGTCATTAGCAAAAATCAAAGCAGAAGAGCTAACAGGCAAAGAAGCAGAATATGTTATAAAAAAATTTAGCAATGTGAAAAATCTCTCAAAACATATCAATACTAAAGCAGATTCCAAAGCTAGAGAAAGTCTTTTTAATTTGCTAGATAGCACTATGCAAGAGCCACACATACATTATGTAAAAGATGGCAAAGATAAAAGATTAAAGAAATTTAAGACAAAAGATAACAAAAAAGACGCTTATTTTTATCTGTTGGTTACAAAGGACAATGATAATATTTTTATCACTCATTTAAAAACTAGAGATTTATCATATTTAAGTAAGAGATAAAAGAAGCGGATTCTATAATAAAGGGCGCTGACATTATAGGCGACTTTAGACAGCAGGCGGGTAGTGGCAACCTAATATCGCCAACCCCCACTAAAGGTACTACCACATTAAACTCAAAAAGTCAAGGCATATACAATAATTTAAGCAATATTCCACATAAAAAACCTTTTAGTGATGAGGAATTAATAAAAATTATAAAAGGCGGACTCAAAAATTTTAGATTATTGCCACATAAGCTAGAGAGTGAAATTATAGAGTTAGCAACAAATCCTAAGCTTTTGGAAATGGAGAATATTCATAGATTCGCAACTCAA
>CASEHV010000018.1 GCA_949287835.1 uncultured Helicobacter sp. | reverse complement strand
AGGTCGGAGGTTCAAGTCCTCCTAAGCCCACCATATTTCCTCTTCCTTTGGGGAATTAGCTCAGCTGGGAGAGCGCCTGCTTTGCACGCAGGAGGTCAGCGGTTCGATCCCGCTATTCTCCACCATTTGTTTTGTTTGTTTCCTGATTCTTGTGTTTTTCGTAGTTGAGAAGTTGTTCTTTTGAAATAAGTTTGTTAATTCTTGCGAATTTTAAGAGTATAAAAAACTTTTTAAATATTTTAAATTATGTTTGCTAAAAATATGTGGATAGTTATAAGAGGTATTATATAATGGATATTAAATACTTTAATGTTATTGTTGAAAGGTATATATTGTAAAAGGTAAAGTAAAATTCCTCATAAAATGTGAGTTTTTATAGGCTAAATTATTACTAGACATTAAAAATTATCTTTCCAATTTTGTTACATTTTTACTTTTATTCATGCTATTTTTTGCTTAGGAGTGTTGAGTATTATTTTTTGTAGGTTTAATTATTAAATACTTCATTTATTTATAATCTACAAAAATTATATTATAGGGCGTAGTATTTTATATTGTGCAATATAATATATATTTAGTTGGGGCAATACAGTTGATTGCAGTTATCTTAACTATATGGAGCTTAGTCGTGAATTTTGAAAAAAGATTGAAAGCAAAGAATCTGAAAGTTACGCCGCAGAGGATTTCGATTCTAAGGGAGATTGAGTCAAATGGGCATATAAGTATTGAGGATATATATGACAAAATTAAGTGGATTTATCCATCAACATCGCTTGCCACAATCTACAAAAATGTAGCGATTATGTGTGAAACGGATATATTATCTGAGGTTAAAACGCCCGGAATGAAGCAAAAATATGAAATCAATAGCACCAAACACATTCATGTAACATGTCAGAAGTGTGGAAAGCTAGAGGATTTGCATGTTGATTACTCTATGCTACAAGAGAGCTGTAAGAATCTAAGTGGCTATGATATTAACACATTCTCCGCTGTATTTATGGGTCTCTGCCCTTCATGCAAGGATAAGTAGAATTTTTACTACTTTATATTAATTATTCTTAACACAATTATAATTAATATTACAACCTCACTTTGCATGATAGGTTTTGGAATGATAATTAGACTTATATTTATTTTTATCTCTTTTTTCTACTTATGTTTTGGAGAGACGCAAGGGGACGAGGAACAAAATAACATAGATGAAAAAAATTCGGTATCAAGTCGCATTAAAGACCATTTCTTTGATAGGGAAATACGAGAGAATAGATTAAAAGAAGCAGAAAACACCTATAAACGTTATATGAAATTAATAGAGCATGAGGGTATATATTTTGTATATTCTTATAGTTTGCCACCCTATGGGGTGTATGGTAATAATATCCCTGATGAGTTGAAATTCCAGATAAGCTTTAAGATTCCGATTTGGAGAGCTGCATTTTGGAGTAAAGGCTCTTTATTTCTAGCATATACTCAGACATCGTGGTTTCAAAGGTCAAATTATAGATACTCAAGCCCTGTTAGGGATACAAACTATAAGCCACAGATATTTTACTCATATCCGGGGGAATGGAATCTATTTGGCGGTATTCTAAAAGAACTAAGAGTGGGTTTGGAGCATTTTAGTAATGGAATTGGTGGCGATGAGTGTTTCAGAGCTAATTTTGGCACACCTAGCCCTCCTAATTGTCGCTCTCGCAGTGTGGGGAATCGATTGTTTTTTAGTGCGATATGGGAGAGAGGTGGCTTTGGTATTTGGATTAATGCTTGGCCCTATGTCCCAGATAGACGAGATAATTTAGACATTGTATATACGCTTGGATATGCAGATGCAAGGCTGTATTATAGACATAAAAAGCATTTGCTAGAGTTGCAAGTAGGTCCTATTATATCAAACTATGCTAGGTATCATGGTTATGTTAGATTTGGGTATTCATATTCTATAAGTCCGTATGTCGCTTTGTATGGGCAGTATTTCTTTGGCTACATGGATAGTCTGTATGAGTATAATATTTTGGCTAGTCGAATTGGAGTCGGCATTCGTGCTATTGCTTTTTAGTGTATGACTAAAGTATTACTCTAACATCTTTTTATTTCCATCCTTGTTGGGTAGAATGGTAAAAATATGGAGGCTAACATGATTTTTGTTGTAGAAGATGAGCCTGAAATTTTAGAGATTGTCCTGTATGCGATGAGTAGTAATGGATTAGATTCCAAAGGATTTAGCCACCCTAGTGATTTCTTTGCAGAGATTGAGAATCTAGCAATAGATGAGAAACCAGAAATGATTATCCTAGATGTAGGTTTGCCAGATAAAAGTGGCATTGATATTATAAAGATTCTGAAAAATAAGGAAAGCACAAGGCATATTCCAATTATACTTTTAACTGCAAAGAGTGGCGAAATGGATAAGGTTCGTGGATTAAATAGCGGTGCAGATGACTATATAACAAAGCCTTTTGGAATCTTAGAGTTAATCGCTCGTATAAAAGCATTGCTAAGACGCACAAAACAATTAGATGATAAATCACATAGCTTTAAGGAAATCTCTGTAATTCCTTCAAAAAGGCTAGTTGTAGTTGATAATTCAGAAATCATCTTAACTTTTAAGGAATTTGAATTATTACTCATGCTAATAGCTAGCCCTAACTTGGTTTTCACGCGAGAGCAATTATTAGATTCTATATGGGGTGGGGAATTTCAAACACGAACGGTAGATGTCCATATTAATACCCTAAGAACAAAGCTAGGCAGATATGGCAAATATATACAGACGGTTAGAGGGGTGGGATATAAGATTGGCTATAAAGAAGTCGCCAGGGAATTAGCGTGATGGTGTAGAGATAAGATTTTTGGCATACGATTTCAGATATGATTCATTGTTGAATATTTAGCAAAACAACTTTAGATTCTAGTAGCTAGACTTCAGACTACAACCATGCTTAAGTTTTTTAGAAAATTCATCGATTCTAAGGATATAAAGGCATAGGTGCTGATTCTGGCATGTGGGCACCTACCACTGCTGTGTTAGCTCCTAATTCTTTCATGATTCTTAATCTAGTTTGCACGGCTTGCTTTTTATCTATATCATAGATGACGGGGATTTCTGGATTATTCACCTGCACATCATATATATGTATCAAATCCCCTATGAATATTAGAGATGGTATCTCCACAGGTCCTCCATAGCCTATGCTAATTAGATTATGCCCTGGTGTATGCCCGTATGCGGGTATATTGCTAATAGAAACAAAGCATAGCGTGGATATATCGCAAGAAGAATATTTTTCGTAAAGCACCACATTTCTATCATCATTTCTATCATCAAAGAATTTCATATTATCACTATAAAGATTTAATTTTTGCTTTATCTCATCGGCATTGTTATTTATCCAATAATCATACTCCCTTTTGTCTAGCACTAATGTCGCATTTGGAAAAGTCTTTTTGCCATTTCTGCTAATGCCGCCGATATGGTCTCTGTGTGCGTGAGTTAGGATAATGTGCGTTATATCATTGGGTTTCACACCTGCCCTTGATAGCTGATGAATCATAGTGTCAATGCTATCCTCGAATCCACTATCAATGAGTGCTACAAATTTCTTTCCCCTTACAAGCATGATATTTTGCTGATTTACACTATATTTTGACTTATATTTATCTCTGTCTTTATCATCGACAACTAAGATTGAGGTATCAATGGGTCGCTCTTTTACAGACATGACATATACGTCTAAACCAAGTATATTCTCATGATACAATCCTAGCTCCTTAGCTGCACAGATTCCAAATAGTAATGCAAAAAATAATAATCTCATGGAATCCTCAAAAATTAAGAATTTTTCTGCCTATCTTTTAGATAGTTAAATAATAACTCACTGTATCCGAAATTTCCACTTAGACTCTCTGATAATTGCTCTTTAAACATAGCATTATAAATATCGCTACCCGCCTGCTTTGGATATAGGGGATTATCTAGCTTTAGAGAAGTATCAAGCAGCATTTTTACAAATAATGCCTCAAATTTATCTGTCTGCTCTCTTAATGCCTTATCATCTGCATTCGCTAGAGAATCTTTCTTTAGCCTATCTACCAAGTCCTTTTGTCTGCTCTCTTGTAGAGACGAAATTGTGCTTGTCGTATCTAACTTCATAAAAATCCTTTTTGAAAATAAAAGCAAAGATGATTCCCAAATCTATGCCTTTTTGTCAAAATTAATCCGCGGGTCAATAATCATCATTAATACATCGCTAATGATTCCAGCAATCAAGGCGATTAGTGTAAAAATAAAGAGAGTTCCAAAAACCACGGGATAATCTCTGCTAAGAATACTATCATAACCCAATAAACCTAATCCATCTAGGCTAAAAATAATTTCTATTAGCAGATTTGAGCTAAAAAACATGCCTACAAAACTTGCTGGAAATAGCGAAACGATAAGTAAAATCGCATTCCTAAACACATGTGCGTATAAGATTCTCATATCACTTGCACCCTTGCTTTTTGCAAGAAGTGTATAGGTCTTGTTAATCTGCTCTATAAAGGAATTTTTCACAAGTAGCACCAAAGAAGCAAATCCACCGACAGATATACATATCACAGGCAAAACTAAATGCCACAGATAATCTCTTATCTTCCCCCATGTGCTAAGTGTAGAGAAATTATCGCTAGTTAGACCCTTTAGCGGAAAAATATCAAAAAAGCTCCCGCCAGAGAAAAGCACGATAAGCAGAAGTGCTAATAAAAATGCAGGAATAGAGTAAAGCAAGGTAATAATAATGCTAGTTATAGAATCAAAACTGCTACCATTTTTTATAGCCTTAAAGATTCCAAGCGGAATGGAGATAAGATATACCAAAAGTGTGCTAAAGATTCCAAGAGATATTGACACGGGCAGTTTTTCTTTAATAATATCTGTAACTAGCGTTTGTCTGTAAAAACTCTCGCCAAAATCAAACATTACATAATTTTTTAGCATAATAAAATATCTTGTTAATATCGGTTTATCAAACCCATATAACTCTTTTAGCTTTTCTACTAACTCTTCATCTAATCCACTTGCTCCTTGATATTTTAAAAGATTATTGCTCCCCACATTGCTTTCAGAGTGAAAATTATTAGCAATCTTAGCACTCATTTGTTCCACAGGTCCTCCTGGGGCTAGTTGAATGATGAAAAAATTAATTGTCATGATTCCTAGCAAAGTGGGAATCATTAGCCAAAATCGCTTAAAAATATAAAGAAACATAATCTTTACACCACTCCTAGCATTACTAATGTCTTGACTAAACAAAAGCCACCAATGGATAGAATGAGAAATAATATAAAGCCTAGTTTAAGGGCAGCGCCGCCAACTTTTGAGAGTTTGGCAAAATTAATTTGTAATCCCAAAGCACACATAGCCATGCTAAGACATAGTGCAGAGATAAATTTGCATATATCCACAATGCTTTCTGGAATCTCTACGTATGAATGTAGAATAATTACAGCCAAAAACCATAGTGCAAACCACGGAATACTAGAGAATCCACTCTTAGAGTTAGAATCTTTTAGTAATAAAGGAATGATAAATAGCACAGGCACAAGTAAAATTACTCGTATCATCTTTGTAATGAGGGCAAAACTAGCGGCTTCATTTGAGATTGCCCCCCCTGCACCTACCGCATTTGCGACTTCATGCAATGTAAGCCCGATATAAAAGCCCTCCTGCATATCATTAAAGCCTAAGATTCCGCTAGCATAGATAATGGGGTAGGCAAACATGCCTATTAATCCAAAAATAACGATGATTCCAACGGCTAGGACGCTATTATTTGACTGCTTAGAACTAGAGGATTCTAGGGCTAGAATTGCCGCTGCGCCGCATATCGCACTCCCGCCGCTAACAAGCAGGGCTAAATCTCGTGGCATTTTTAGAATCTTTACTCCTATAAAAGTGCCAAGAGAGAGGATTAGCACCACAACTAGGATACATGAGAGTATGCCATGCAGTCCTACCTGATAGATTTCGGCTATGGTTACATTGAATCCATAAAGAATGATTCCAAATCTAAGCAACTTTTTAGCACTAAAGGTAATGCCCATATCACAGATACTAGCCCTTTTATGATATGCAAAGGATAGAATCACGCCTAGCAAAACGCTAATGATAAGGGGGGATAAATGCAGAGCAGATATTGCGGGAATCTTTGAGACAAAAATTGCCAAAATCGCTATGATAGCGGTGATAAATATGCCTATGGCATAGTTTTTATATAACATGATATGCCTTTGTAAAAAGATTATTGTAACTCAATATTGTAAGATTACAAAAAGGATTTTGATGATTACAAGAGAGAGTATAGATAGACTCTATGATAGCATTGATATAGTGGATTTGGTGGCAAACTATATTGATGTGCGAAAGGTAGGGGCAAACTACATGGCACTTTGCCCATTTCATGATGACAGGGTCGCTAGTATGTCTCTTAGCAGGGTTAAGGGATTATATTACTGCCATGCGTGTGGGGCATCTGGGAATGCTATAAAATTTGTTATGGAGTATGAGAGGCTTGATTTTAGCCATGCCGTAGAGCATCTGGCTAGATTCTTTAATGTTCCCCTTGAGTATAGTAAGGAATGGGTAAAAAAAAGTGATATTTTAGAATCTCTTAGTAATTTCTATCATCATAGAATCTTTTCTGCGCCAGATATTTTAAGCTATCTAAACTCCCGTGGCATAGACAGAGATGATATAGAGATGTTTCAAATCGGGTATAGTGATTCTAGCTTTGAGACATTAAAATTCATAGATGAGAATCATCTAAGCAAAGATGACGCAAAACTCTATGGCATGATAGATGATAGGCATTATGCTAAATTTACATATAGAATCATGTTTCCCATACATTCGGCAAATGGCATGATAGTAGGCTTTGGTGGTAGGAGTCTAAATCCAGAGAATCCCGCAAAATACATTAACTCTACGCAGAGCAGAATCTTTAATAAATCAAAGATTCTATATGGCTATAATCTTGCCAAAAGGCATATTTATAAAAGTCATAGCATGATTGTATGTGAGGGATATTTAGATGTGGTTATGCTACATAAAGTTGGCTTTAAAAATGCAGTGGCAACGCTTGGCACTTCTATAAATGAATCTCATTTATATCTGCTAAGTCGTGATAATCCAAAGGTGCTAATGTGCTATGATGGGGATTCTGCGGGGATAAAGGCAGCACTTAGAGCGGCTAGATTCCTATCTAGGCATGGCATTGATGGCGCTGTGATATTGCTAGAGAATGGATTAGACCCAGCGGATATGGTGCATCAAGGACTTATAGATAAGTTTCAAGATAAGCTAGATAATGCTACCTCTTTTCCCATATTTGTGCTGCAATCCATTATAAAAACATGCGATTTTAAGAATCCTATGGACTTGCAAAGAGTGATAAAGGAATGTAGCGAATATCTAAATACTTTAAGCGAGACTTTAAGACTAGAGTATCGTAGGGTATGTGCAAATATGCTAGGCGTGCATGAGAGACAAATAGAAGTAAGAGGCGAGACAAAAAAGATAGGTTTTAACATAGAGCAAACCTCTGATATAGAAATGCAGCGAGAGAAAAATATATTATTTAATATGCTAAGTAATGCTAGACATAAAGAGCTAGGGGGAAATTATCTAAGGGCGGAGTATTTTAGATTCTTTGAGAGTGAATTTAGAGCAATCCTAGATAATCAAGAACCACAAGGATTAGTAGATGAGCTAAAAAGTGCGAGATTTCAATCATCTAGTGAGGCGGTTTTCCTTCAGGATTTAAGACGATTTATCACATTAAGATTAGATGATATTAATAGTAAGATTCTAGTCAGTCCAAATCTTAGCCCAGAGGATAGACAGAAGGTTAGATTCTATCTACTGCAAGTCATTACCGCTCTTAGAAAGGGCGAATTAATGCGTGTAGAAATGGATTTATCGTGGGTTTAGGGTTTATAATTCCTAGAAAAATTATAATTACGGAGGCATGAATGTTTTATATATACACAAAAACTATAAATGGTCTTGTGCAGAAAATGAATGTAAGCACAGAAGATAATATGCCAGAGAATATTTTATGGATAGATTTACTGCATCCTAGTGCTAGTGAGATGGCATATATTTCGCAGTATTATGACTTAGAGATTCCGACACAAGAGGAGAGAGAAGAGATTGAGCTTAGTGCGAGATATTGGGAGGATAGTAAGAGCATTACGATAAATACTCATTTTTTGGTTAGGAATCAAAATGACGAGGAAGCAGAGATTTTACGAAATGAGACCGTTACATTCATGACTACTAAGAATATATTATTCACGATTAGATTCAATGATTTTAAAATATTCGATGATATACAGGCAAGAATCCTAGCTAGTCCTAAGAACTTTGAGGACGGCTATGATGTCATAGATAAGATGTTTGAGATACGTGTAGAAAAAGACGCAGATATTTTAGAGTGGATAGACAAGGAGGCAAGGAAACTTAGAGCAATGGTGCTAGAGGAAAAGAATGAATACACTTATGACAAAATGCTAAAGGGAATCTCAAGTCTGCAGGAAATTAATATGCGAGTAAGAGATTCTTTATTTGATAAACGAAGGGCTATGACCTCCCTTATAAAAAGCGATAAGATAGACAAAGATATAAAACAGAATCTAACCATTGTGTTAAAGGATTTAAATTCTTTGGTAGAGTTTAATGTCTCTCAGCTAAATGTGCTAGATAATATACAAACAATCCTAGCAAGCCAGATTAATATTGAGCAAAATAAGATTATACGACTATTTACAGTTGCCACAGTAGCCATGATGCCCCCAACCCTCATAGGAACGATATATGGCATGAACTTTGAAATAATGCCAGAGCTAAACTGGGAGTATGGCTATCCTGCGGTTATCATCGTGATGATAATATCTATCATTTTACCTATGGTGTTTTTCAAGAAAAAGGGGTGGCTTTAAAAATCCTTAAGCCTTATGCCTATGCCTATACGATTGACAGGGAGGCTATACTCATATAGGCTGTCTCCATGTCCGTATAAATATTGCAGATATATGGCAAATTTATCTGTGATGGCATAGCTGTATCCCAACTCTACTTTCCCCTTCCAATTCCAATACTTTTTGCTAAAGTAATTATTCAAAATATTATTCAAATACAATTCGAAAAGATTATTTTTATATTTATATGAAATTTTTATATCCCCATAGCCTATATAATCTGCAATATCCCCATTTGTTCTATCACCATCAAATGCCGCTAGAGCCTGCTTTATCCATGCCCTAAATCTTATGTTTAAATCCATGTATGAATATCCCACTTCTACAAAGATTCTATCAAGCGATTTACTTCGCACAAAATTTCCTCCCCATGCACTCTGCCTAGGGTCTCTTGGATTTATATCTTCCCTCTCGCCATTGCTAGTATGCAAATATCCAAATGATAGCCAATTTATATATCCCCATTCCCCATCTTTTATCGGTATTGTCTTTTTGTAATCAAAGCTAATAGATGGGGATAAATCAATATCGCGAAGTGGCGAACTCTCATCGGGATTATAGGTCTGCAAATATATGACATTTGTAAATCCAAAGCCAAACGCACAATACTCACACATAACATTATCTAAAATATCTACTCTAAAGCTAACCTGTGCTTTTATCTCAAATCTTGTTAATTTATCATCATAGGTTTTTGAGGCACTATAATATGCTGGTAAAACATACCATGGCTCGTAGAATTTAAGCTGCATGTAGCGATTTTTTACATTCATCTCACTAGAGAAAAGCGGCAAAAATATGCCTAGTAATAGTAGCAATCTCATTTTAGATTCCAAAATGTTAAAAATTGTAGAAAATATTTTAATACAATTATGCAAAGCAATATTAGGATTTATAGAATGAGTAGGACGCTTTTAACGTTTAATACATATAAAATTACACCGGCCATTATTAGCGAATTTGAGAAAATGCAAAAATCTGGTTTAGATTGCGTTTTAGTGGTAAATAATGAGTATGGCATTATAGATTCTAAGACGTCTGTTATAGAGAAGGAGTTTTTTGGAGTAAAAGCAAAATGCCTGTTAGTCCATCTCTGTGATATAGAGAATCTAAAATTGCATGTGATAGAGGATATTGGCAAGGGAGGGTTGCTTGGCTCTAATATTTGGTATAACACAGATTATTTAGCCTATTTTGTTAGACATCATTTTAGCGATTATGATTTTTATTGGAGTATAGATTACGACTGCTATTTGAATGCTAGTGATTATAAAGAGTTTATAGAGTTTTATGATAGGGAAGATACAGATTTTATCGCCTCGTGGTTTCGCAAGGAGAGAAGTGATAGCGGGTGGTATTGGATTGAATGTGTAGATTGGGCGTATGATAATGACGAATGTTATTATGGTTGCGTATTTGGCATTGTTAGATATAGCGGGAGAGCGCTAGATGTTCTTTATAAAAGACGAGTAGAGTTAGGTGAGGTATTTAGAGATTCCAAAAAGGAGGATAAAAGATGGCATTTTTGCGAATTTTTCTGTGCTACAGAGACAATATTAAATGGCTTTAGTGCCAGAAGCTTTACAGATGATGGGCATAAAATTACTGCATTTGATTTATTAGATTTTAATATAAATAGGGTTTTCACACATTATGACAATAAAGTGTATCACCCTGTAAAAGAGGATTTATTGGATATGAAAATAAAAGAGCTATATTACAGTAACTTAGGCAGAGCAATCAACAATGCCAATGGAATCCTAGATTATATGACACTGCCTTTTTATTTACGTCATGTTGTAAAATCACAAGATTTTGTGAATAGTAAAAATGATTATACGCTAGGAGAAAGCATTGCACGTGAAGTCAAGAAATACGGGGGGGGGGGGGGGGTAGTGTACAATTTTAGTTTTAAAAAAAAAATATTTAAGCTAAAATAAAAAAAAACCAAAAAAAACACACCGGAAATATAATAACCAATTGGGGGGGGTAAAAA
>CASEHV010000017.1 GCA_949287835.1 uncultured Helicobacter sp. | reverse complement strand
CTAATCACTCTCAAGAAATAAGCAATGCAGTAGATTTAGTAGCAGCTAAGATATTAGAAGATGTGAATGCGAAGAGGTTTTGATGATAGAATGTAGAGAGAAATATTTATCTTATCTCTACACTTGTCTTTTTATATCACTATATTCATTGATTTTTAAATCATTATTTAGATTTATTTTTGAATTTTTAATGATGGTTATTAAAAATTATTGTGGTTATCTAATAATAAATAGCGACCACCAAAATAGACTTGCATAACCAAATAATATCCAAACTTTCGATAAAATAAGCAATCATCACTTTGGAGAAAAAATGATAGTTTTTAAAGAAATAACACTACAAGATAAACCACTTTTTGATACTTTTCTAAGACAAGATAACTTTAGTATTTCTGATATTACATTTGGCAATCTTTTTATATGGCGCTTGGCTAGGAAGATTGAGTTTGGAATCATAAGCGAGTGCCTTGTCATAAAGACCACTTATGAGGGCAAAAATCCTTTCTTTTTCTTCCCCATAGGTGCAGGAGATAAAATAGCAGCACTCTCTGCCTTAAGGGCATATTGCCAGATGCAGGGCTTCCCACTTGAGTTTCACTCACTAGAGAAGAAAAACCTAGAGAGCATTATAGAGCTATTTGGCGATAGCACAAAGCACTTTCTAAACAGAGATAGGAGCGACTATATCTATCTGACGCAGAATCTAATCAATCTAGGTGGCAGGAAATACCACAAGAAAAAGAATCATTTAAATAGATTCTTTGAGGAATATAATGGCTTTGCTTTTGAGGAAATATCAATAAAGAATCTAGCAGAGCTAGGGAGTGTGCTAGAGGAGTGGGGCAAGGACATCGTAGATTTGGGATTAAAAAATGAATTTGTGGGGATAAAAAACGCCTTTGCAAATTATGATTCCCTAAATCTAAGGGGGGGCTTGCTACGTTATGATGGCAATATCATAGCCTTTAGCTTTGGTGAAATCATCAATGATGAACTATGTGTAATCCACATAGAAAAGGCAGATACGAACTATCGTGGCGCATATCAGGCAATCAATCAGCAGTTATTAAAGCACTGCTTTTGCGACATTAAATATGTCAATCGTGAGGAGGACTTAGGCATCGAGGGACTCCGTAAGGCAAAGATGTCATACTATCCAGACATAATATTAGAAAAATATGAAGCTATCATTGCCTAAGATTCTATGTTTCTGCATAGCATTATTTAGCATAATAGCCTCTAGCTTTAGACATGATGGCAATGCCTCTAGCTTTACTACCTACAATCCTATCTCTCATTTTAGTCCTAGTAGCGATGATTTAGCCAATCTTTATACATACTCAAATCAAGAATCTTTTATACAAAATGACGTGCAAAGCGTGCATGCAAGTACACTGCTAAGAATCCCAAATGCCCTTATGGTGCTATACTTTGGCGGCACAAGAGAGGGTGCTGCTGATGTGAAAATCTATCGTTCAATGCTCTATGATAATGCTAGAGTATGGAGTAAGCCAGAGGTGATTTTAACACGCGAAATGCTCTCAAAATATAGTGGTAAATTCATCAAAAAGCTAGGCAATCCTGTGGCATTTAGCGATATATATGGACGCATTCATGTCTTTGTCGTGGGCGTTAGCCTAGGGGGGTGGGCGACTTCTAAGATATATCAGTTTTACTATAACAATAATGCCCTGCACTATGTGGGAGAGCTACATTTAAGTGAGTTTGCCAACTTCTCTACTTTAGTGCGAAACCCCCCTATTTTGCTTGATGATGGTGGCTTCATTATGCCCATCTATCATGAGTTTGCTAGTAAATATGCACTTTTGGCATTCTTTGATAGCAATGCGAAACTAAGGGAAGTCAAACGTATAAACTATCTAAAATCCCAGCTTCAGCCAAGTATCATAGCACTTGATAAATCTCACTGCCTAGCCTTCTTTAGATATTACAGAGCAGATGATAACAATGCTTATATACAGACTTGTAGCGATTATGCAAATAAGTGGCAGCCCCCTGTGCAAAGCAATATTAAAAATCATGATAGCTCTAGCGTCCTTGTGAATTTGAATATTAATTTGGAATCATTAGATTCTCTGCATTCAGCAAGGGATAGTATAAGTCATTTCGAGGCTTTAGATAAGCAATCAAATCAGAATCTGGATTCTAAAAATCTAAATTTTGGAGATTCTTTGCTTAAGAATGATAATGATGCTCTTCCCTACCCTTACAGTATGGGGTTTATGGAAGAGGCATTGTGTCAAGATTGCAGAGATTCTTCGCTACCGCTTGGAATGACGGGAAATCTAGATTCCAAAAATATGCAAAGAAATTCTTCGGTAAGCCTTACAAATGGCAATGCAACCATGAATCACATGTTTGCGAATAATACTTCCTGCGTCATGTTGAGGACGAAGTCCGAAACATCTAGCGGTAGCGAAACATCTTTTAAATCAAAACAAAACTTAGATTCTAAAGAAAACCAGAATCTGGATTCAAAAAATAAAGATTCTTCACTTTCCCTTGGAATGACGAATCTAAGTCATGTTGAGGACGAAGCAGCAAACATCTCGCTTTTAGATTCTATGGATTCTTACGATAAGTCTCAGAATGATAATATGGTCATGAATAAAACTTCTGAAAATAATCTATCCACCGTTATATTGAATACAGCACCCGAAAAATCTTTAAGACAAAATCAAACATCACCACAAAAGCAAAAAAGCACCCAGCCATATATCATACTTATACACAATGATGGCGTGGAATATAATGAGGGAGAGAAAAACCCACATGCAAGGCATCTAATCAGTCTATATTGGCTAAGGGATATAAAACACGCAAGATTTGAGAAGCTACTAACGCTTGATACCTCAAGACTTAGTCATGGATATGGGGAGATTAGTTATCCTAGTGCGATTGTAGATGATACGTATCTACACATCACATATACTTATAACAGGGGTTATATCAAATATATCCGCATAAAACTAGAGACATTAAAATCGCTAATCAAAGAGAAAGAACATGTGTAAAATATATTTCTATAAAAGAGGGTAAATGTTTGGTGTTTTTGGAATCTACATTCTTGCTTTAGCCATTATTATGTGGATAATGAGAAATTATAGCAATGTCATAGTGAAATATCTCATTATATTGTGCTATATGATAATCATTTCTCTGCCAATATTTTATGGATTTAGCGCTGTGAATCTTATATATAGCTTTTTTGATTCTCCTAGCATTTTGTGCATTATAATCTGCATTGCATATATTTTCAAAAAAGATTCCATAAACAACAAAGCAATGTTAATATATTTCATATACGGCTTAGCCCTTTATCTTGGCTCTTTAATCTTTCCATATTTAGATTTCTATCATGATCCACTTGCATTAGGGATAGTAGTCTTATGCTTAGTCATAGCATTAATGCTAACTAGCACATTATGCTTTATCCTAACCTCTGTGACATTATTTATAGGATACCTGCTTGATATATCTATGGCAAATGCCACTATGTGTGTATATCTGTGGGTGTATTGTATGCTTAGACTATGCAAAAACCTTGTGAATTTCCTTGTCTTAAAGAAACAGGATTTTTCTAAATAAATCAACCAAAGAATTTTAAATATTATGCTCTCTCAACACAAAAAATACCTAATACTCAATCCCCTCTTTTTTTAGAATCTCACGCAAATATTTCATCTGTATATTCTTATCAAAACACCACTCTGGCGCGATAAGGCTATCATCATGCACACCTGCACTCACCCTTTGCATAACCACATCTTTTGGAATGAGTTTTAAGGAACGCACAACCGCATCTCCATAATCCTCTAAACTAATGGGACTATACTCGCCCTTTTTATACATACGTGCCAAAGGCGTCCCCTCCACGACATATAAGGGGTGAATCTTTAGCAAATCTACCCCATAGCTAAGTATGGTTTGCAAAGATTCTATCATCATATCCACGCTCTCATTTGGCAGTCCATAAATCAAATGCGCACATACCTTTATGCCCCGCTCTCTAGTCCTCTCAAATAGTTCTTTTACACCCTCCATGCTATGCCCACGATTTGTTAGCTTTAATGTCTCCTCGAATATAGACTGGATTCCATACTCTAGCCATATTTCTTTGCCATTTTTTACAAAAGATTCCAAAAAATCTAGCAGTTCATCGCCAACGCAATCAACCCTCGTGCCAATGCTCATACCCACGACATTAGGAAAGCTTAGTGCCTTTGTGTAAAGCGTCTTTAATGTATCAAGTGGAGCATAAGTATTTGTAAAACTCTGGAAATAAACCATGTATTTGCCAATTCCATACTTTTCTCTATGATAGTTTGAGTGATGATTAAACTGCTCCTCTAGCTCCTCTAGCTGTTTTGGCAGGAGAGGATTATGCGTTAAAGAGAAATTCATTTTGACATTTTTATAGGGATTTTTTAGAATGCTATCATTTTTCATCGCTAATGAAGGTGAAAAACTCTCATTTTTGCAATAAATGCACCCCCCCTTTGCCACACTCCCATCGATATTTGGACATGTAAAACCGCTTAGCGAAATGGGAATCTTACGTACTTTTTCTCCAAACCTTTTCTTAAAATACCTACCTACTGTTAGCATTATTTTCACCTATGTTTCCTTATAGTTCGTGCATGTATTTGCCATCAAAGCATGCCTGACAAAAGCTATAATTATCCTTATCCACCGCCATTCTTAGCCCATCAAGCGATAGGAATCCAAGATAATCTGCACCGATAAACTCTCGTATTTCCTCTATGCTTTTATTAGCGGATATTAACTCACTTTTGCTAGGTGTATCCACACCATAAAAGCAGGGTGAGATAGTCGGCGGTGCAGAGATTAAGAGATAAACTTCCCTTGCCCCCGCACTTTTTAGCAGTCTTACAATAGCCTTGCTAGTCGTGCCACGTACAAGGGAATCATCTATGACAATGATTCTCTTATCATTAATAATCTCTTTTATCGGATTTAATTTTAGCTTGACTTTTAGCTCTCTTAGCTCCTGCGTTGGCTCTATAAATGTCCTGCCTACATAGTGATTTCTCACAAGTCCTAGCTCAAAGGGAAGTAGGCTTTGCTGACTATATCCGATAGCAGCAGCAAGACCTGAATCTGGCACAGGCAACACAAGGTCGCCATCTATGCGATGCTCTAGGGCTAACTGCTTTCCTAGATTCTTTCTCACTTCATAGACGCTTTTATTAAACACAATGCTATCTGGGCGGGCAAAATAGACATACTCAAAAACGCAGGGTTTTAGATTTTCCTCAAAGACTTTTATGGAAAATAATTTTGTCTCACCCAAGTCATTTTTCTCAAAAGCAAGTAGCTCCCCTGCCTCTATATCGCGAATATAAGTCGCCCCTATCAAGTCAAATGCACAACTCTCACTTGCGACTACATAGCCGATACTGCCATCTTTATTTTTATACTCCGCAAGGCTAAGAGGACGAATGCCAAATCTATCCCGCACTGCAAACATTTTATTACGACTAAGGAAAAGTAGCGAGAAGGCGCCTTGTATTTTATGCAGAGATTCCATAATGCGAGGGGTTAAGAGGTCGTTTGTATGCCTTGCGATGAGATGTATGATAACTTCTGTGTCAAGATTGCTTTGAAAAATTGCCCCCTGCTTTATAAGCTCATTACGCAAGGCTTTAGCATTTACGAGATTCCCATTATGAGATATAGCAATCTCACCTAAATCATATCTAGCAAAGATGGGTTGACAATCCTGACTTGAATCCTCCCCTATGGCACAGCTTTGAGAATCTGTTTTGCTATTTCTAACCGTGGCATAGCGATTATGCCCTATGGCATTTCTACCATGTAGCTTTGAGAGAGATTCTCTTGAGAATACATCTGTTACTAGACCTTGGGATTTTATAGTGCTAATGTGAGTGCCATTGCTAACAGAAATGCCACTTGCCTCCTGCCCTCTGTGCTGCATGGCAAAGAGGGAATAATATGCAAGTAAAGACGCCTCATCGCAGTTAAACGCACCGACTATAGCACATTCCTCATTCCATTCTTTATCATCATTCATGGATAGCCTTGGGTAAAGTTATGGGGGTATTTTAGCATTTATTTTAGTAATATGCTTTTGTGTGATTTGCGTTATTTCTATGTAGATAGGAGAGAGACGTGATACTGCAAATATTATACATCATAGCCATTGTGTCAGAGGCGATAACAGGCACTCTTGCCGCTGGAAAGCATCGCATGGATTTATTTGGCGTATTATTAATCGCGCTTGTTACTGCTATTGGAGGGGGGACAATTAGGGATATTGTGCTAAACATGCATCCTATGACATGGGTAAAGCATCCCGAATACGTCATCATGCTTTGCTTTTTTAGTATGCTAACTGTAAAGATTCCATACTTTTTTGCAAATCTAAGTAAGCTTTTTTTAATGCTAGATGCCATAGGTCTTATATCCTTTAGTATCATCGGGGTAGATAAGGCTATGCAGCATGGCTTTGGCTTTGTGATATGTGTCATTGCGGGATTGATAACAGGCGTTAGCGGCGGCATCGGGCGAGATATTTTATGTAATAAAATTCCACTTGTTTTTCAGAAAGAATTATATGCTAGTGTATCCATAGTGGCATGTATGCTTTATTATTGCCTATGTCTTTATACACCACTGCCAAATGAAGTCTCTGTCATAGCAACTCTCATTTTTGGTTTTACTTTTAGAATGGTTGCCATCAAATATAGTCTTTCTCTGCCAACTTTTATATTTGATGAAAAGGCAAAAAAGGATTAGGCACCTTGCTTTCGCAATGTAATATACAACTGCAAAACCTCAATACTAGCAGGCGTTATGCCGCTAATCATCTGTGCTTCTCTTAGATTCTTAGGGCGATTTGCATTTAGCTTTTCTATGACCTCAAGGCTTAGTCCCGAGATATTATCATATACAAAGTCCTCTGGAATCTCCATAGAAAGATTACTCCTAGCGCGTCTAATTTGTAATTCCTGCTTTTGTATATAGCTTTTATATTTTGCCTGTATTTGTAGCTGTTTTAATGCTCTATCGCTTAGATTCCTAAAGCGAGATTCCAAAAATCGCATTTTATTAGCATTCATGCTATCCCTGCCTAGTATTAGGGAAAATTCGCATTTATTGCTAAAGCCCTCCTCACCAATTTCCTTTAGCATTGAAAGATTTGCATGGCTTGGCGTGTAGCTTAAATCTAGTATTTCCTCACAAGACTTTATATCATCTAAATCTCTTTGCAAATCATCTAAGATATTTTCATTAAGTAATCCTAGCTTCTTTGCATAAGGCAGCATTCTAAAACAAGCATTATCCTCACGTAATAGTAGTCGATACTCCGCCCTGCTAGTGAAAAGCCTGTAAGGCTCATTTGTGCCTTTGCTAACCAAATCATCTATCATCACGCCTATGTAAGACTCGCTTCTATCTAGTATTAGCGACTCCTCTCCTAGCACGCTTAAAGCGGCATTTAATCCCGCCATAATGCCCTGTGCGGCGGCTTCCTCATATCCTGTCGTGCCATTAATCTGCCCTGCTAGATAGAGATTTTTTACTATTTTAGATTCTAATGTATGGTAGAGATTGGTAGGCTGACTATAATCATACTCGATAGCATAGCCATAGCGGGTAATGATGGCATTCTCTAGCCCCTTTATGGAAGATATGACTTCCTCTTGAATCTCGCTAGGCAAACTCGTGCTAAGCCCATTTACATAATACTCCCCCTTTCCATACGTCTGCGGCTCTAAGAAAAGTTGATGACGTTCTTTTTCTCTAAAGCGATTGACTTTATCTTCTATGCTAGGGCAGTATCTAGGTCCTACGCCCTGTATCTGCCCTGTAAAAAGCGGAGCATTGTGGAAATTGCTCTCTATGATTTCATGCGTCCTCTCATTTGTGTAGGTAACAAAACATGGCAACTCATAAGGTGCAAAGATTCCATTTTTAATGCGTTCTCTAAGATGCTCTGAGATAATGTTCTCTTGTTTATTAAGCAAAAAATCCTGCGTTAGAAGACTAAAGTAGGGTGCCTCCTGATTTATTTTCTCTCTAGCACAATCTTTTAGCGCTAGAAATTCCTCGAAGTCTAAGGGCATATCCAGCGGGTCTATTTGCTTATTAGAATCCCCATAGTGATACTCAAGGTCGCTAGAATCTATACTGTTGCCAAGTATCCTAGGACATGTGCCTGTCTTTAGTCGCATAAGGGGGATTCCTAGCGATTTTAGATTCTCACTTAAGGCATTACTAGCACTCTCGCCCGCCCTGCCATTGCTACTTGTCTTTCTGCCTATGTGGATTAATCCGCTAAGGAATGTGCCTGTGGTTAAGATTATCTTTTTTGCATAAAATTCCTTGCCAATGCTAAGTTTTACACCATTAGCTACGCAGTCCTTGCTTAGAATCTCTGTAACCTCGCCTTGCATGACTACTAGATTCTGTGTATGTAGCAGAAAATCTCGTGCAAATTTCCTATATAAATCCATATCAATCTGTGCGCGTGTGCCTCTTACCGCAGGTCCCTTTGAGGCATTTAGGATTCTATACTGCAGTCCGCTAATATCTGTGATTGCCCCCATTAGTCCGCCTAGGGAATCTATCTCTTTTACCAAATGCCCCTTGCCTAGTCCACCTATGGCAGGATTACAACTAGCAAGCCCGATATTATCGATTAGATGAGTGATTAAAAGCGTTTTTAGACCAAGCTTTGCACATATATTACTAGCCTCGATTCCAGCATGCCCCCCGCCTATGACGATAGTATCGAAGTTGTTATTTTTTTGCATTTTACTTTGCTACCAAAACAGGTATGGGAGATGAATTTACAAAGCTATTTTGATGAGAGCCAAAGATTCTATTTAATAGGGAAGATTCACTAGCGCCTATCACCAATAAATCATAGTCATTTGCAATCTCTAGTAAAACATCTATGTGGTTTCCGTGCATGAGCTTTTTCCTGCAGGTTATGCCTTGCTGATTAAATGTGCTTGCAAATTCATTTAAAATATCATTTGACTCCTCCTCTTTGATACTCTCTAGCGAAGCATAATCCACAATGCCACTCTCTGCTAAGACTATTGTCTCTGGCACAACATGCAACAAACACAACTCAATATCTCTATGTTTTGCAAATAGCTTTATAATGGTAGGCACTGCCTTTCTGCATTCCTCTGTATCGCTAACGCCAAATAAGATTCTAATACTCATGACAAATCCTCTCTTTATAGATAGTGTGATTATACAAAAACTTTATTCTTAACGTCTGTTATGTAATATTTCACTATTCAAGGAGCATCTATGCCAAAACTTTTTGCACTTCTTTTTCTAATAAACTTTCTATACGCAGAGCAGATTCTAAAAATCGCATTATCACAAAATGCGGGGAAGCTAAATCCACAAGGCTATAATTTCAACCAAATGTATGCACAAAATATGCTTTATGAGGGACTTGTAAAGATTGATAAAAATGGGAATCTTATCCCGTCTTTGGCGACTTCATGGCATGTTAGCAAAGATGGATTGCGTTATAGTTTCTCTCTTAGAAAGCATGTGAGATTCTCAAACGGAGAGCCATTTAATGCCAAAGCAGTAGAGAAAAATTTCCTTTCTATACTAAAAAATAGGGCAAGACATTCATGGTCTGCATTATGTGAGCGAATTGATAAAGTAGAGGTTGGCGGGGAGTATGAGATTACCCTTGTGCTAAAAAAGCCCTACATTGCGACATTAGATGAGTTAGCATTTGTGCGACCATTTCGTTTTATAGCGCCTAGTATGATTCCAGATGATTTGGATTTAGTCAAAAATGAGCCTATCAAACCCATTGGCACAGGACCTTACATGCTAGTAGATAGTAGGCTAGGAGTTAGCGATACTTTTGAGAAAAATCCGTATTATTGGGATAGTGATAGAATCTATTTTGACAAAATAGTGGCAAAAGTCATCTTAGAGCCTAATTCTAAAATCATGGCGCTTAGGACTTCACAGGTAGATATGATATATGGAGACGATGAGATTCCAATTGAAATCTTTAAAAACATGGCAGATAATAAGCAATTTAAAACATATATAAGCAAACCAATCTTTACGCAAACACTCGTGCTAAATCCAAAAAGGATAAATAAAGAGATGCGGGAGGCAATCACTAAGGGCATAGATAAGGGCATTTTGGTAAAAAGCGTATTTTATGGTTATCAGATTCCCGCAAATAGGCTTTTTTATTTCACAGGGAAAGATGATGCACTAGGTTTTGACATAGCGGGGGCTAAGAGAATAATAGAATCTTTGGGCTTTAAAATGGGCAGCGATGGATATTTTTATAAAAATGGAGAGATACTTTCATTTGATTTAATGTTTATCGCTAATAATCCCGCGCAAAAATCTATGGCACAGATTCTACAAGCACAGCTAAAAGAGCTAGGAATCTATATAAAACTTAGCGGCAGTGAGGAGAATATTTACAGAAATAAACAGCTAAGTTCTAGCTTTGATATTTCATTTTCCCAGACATGGGGACTACCCTATGAGCCTTTTAGTATGCTTCACTCTATGCTTAGGGCGGGGCATGTGGATTATGTGATTCTAAATTCCCTGCCAAATAAAGATGATATTTTTAAGGCAATTTCTAATCTAAGTAAAGATAGCCTCCCTAAAGTGCTAGAAAAGATAAGTGATAGTAGAGTATATATCCCTCTTGTGTTTCAAAGCAACAAGGCAATAGCAAAGAGCGATATTTTAGGCATTGACATGGGTATGCAGTATTTTGAGATTCCATTCTGGGAGTTTTATAGGAAATGATAGTTAGCCATTATTTAGCTACTAAGAAATACGTTACAATTTTAATTTATTACAATTCAACACTAAGGTAATGGCTGTGATTAAAAATGTGATTGGAAAGATATTTGGCACACGAAATGACAAAATACTAAAACACTATAAAAATCGCGTTAAAAAAATCAATGCACTAGAATCTACCTACCAAAATAAAAGCGATGATGATATAAAACAAGAATTTCAAACCATAAAAGATTCCATACTCTCTAAGCTAAATGCCGTTGAGGAAGCTCCTATTGATATGATTAATGCCCTGCTAGATTCCCACCTAGAGCAGGTCTTTGCCCTCTGTCGTGAGGCTAGCAAAAGGGTGCTTGGCATGAGGCATTTCGATGTGCAGCTAATAGGTGGTATGGCACTTCATGATGGCAGGATTGCTGAGATGAAAACAGGTGAGGGAAAGACGCTTGTGGCTACCCTGCCTGTAATCCTAAATACCCTAGCGGGCAAAAGTGTGCATGTCGTAACGGTCAATGACTATCTAGCAAGGCGCGATGCGGAAGTGATGATGCCACTTTATCACTTCTTTGGGCTAAGTGTAGGCATTATTACAAATGGCATTAATAGCGATGAGGAGCGACTTAGAATTTATTCTAGCGACATTGTCTATGGCACAAATAATGAATATGGCTTTGACTATCTGCGGGATAATATGAAATATAACCTAGAGCAGAAGGTGCAAAAGCATCATTTCTTTGCCATTATAGACGAGGTAGATTCTATTCTCATAGACGAGGCTAGAACGCCTCTTATCATCTCTGGTCCTGTGAATAAAAAAATGGAGAATTATCAATTAGCAGATTCTGTAGCAAAGGCTATGAAAGTAGATGAGGACTTTACCATAGATGAGAAAAATCGCGTGATTCTAACCACCGAGGAGGGCATCAAGAAAGCGGAGAAATTATTTAAAGTAGAGAATCTCTATGCTATCGAGAATGCCTCATTATCACATCACCTAGACCAAGCACTCAAAGCAAACTTTATATTCCTAAAAGATAAAGACTATGTCGTGCAAAATGATGAGGTAATCATCGTAGATGAATTTACAGGTCGTCTTAGCGAGGGGAGACGTTTTAGCGAGGGGCTACATCAGGCACTAGAGGCAAAGGAGGGCGTGGTAATAAAAGAGGAGAGTCAGACACTAGCAGATATTACATTCCAAAACTATTTTAGATTATATGACAAGCTAGGAGGTATGACGGGGACAGCACAAACAGAGGCTACCGAATTTTTAGAAATCTACAAGCTAGAGGTCGTATCTATCCCTACAAATCTGCCTATACAACGCAAGGATTTAAATGACTTGATTTATAAAAGCGAGAGAGAGAAATTCGATGCGGTGGTGGCAAAGATTATAGAGTTACACAAAAGTGGGCAGCCCGTGCTAGTAGGCACAGCCAGCATTGAGAAAAGTGAGCTAGTTCATGAACTTTTGAAAAAACAAAGAATCCCGCATACCGTGCTAAATGCAAAACAGCATGAGAAAGAAGCCGAGATTATCAAAAACGCAGGGCTAAAAGGGGCGGTTACCATTGCTACAAATATGGCAGGTAGAGGCGTGGATATTAAGATAGATGATGAGATTAAGAATCTAGGCGGACTTTATATCATCGGCACAGAGAGACATGAGAGCCGTAGGATAGATAATCAATTGCGAGGTAGGGCAGGACGGCAGGGAGATCCTGGGGTTAGTCAATTCTACCTTAGTCTTGAGGATTCTCTGCTTAGAATCTTTGGTAGCGATAGACTTAAGGGAATCATGGGAAAGCTAGGCATGAAAGATGGCGAGAGTATAGAATCTGGCATGATTACTAGGTCTGTGGAAAAGGCACAAAAGAAAGTAGAAACCCTGCATTTTGAATCAAGAAAGCATTTATTAGAATACGATGATGTAAGCAATGAGCAGCGAAAAGTCATATATAGATTCAGAAATGAGCTTTTACAAAAAGACTTTATCATGACAGAGAGGATAAATGAGAATAGGGAGTTAAGTGTGCAGGCATTATTGCAAAAATGCCAGATAACGCCTCAAGATGTGCCAGAAAATTACGACTTAGATGCGCTTAGTGCGTCTCTAAGAGAGGAGTATCTACTAGAGTTAGAGGAATCTTTAAGCGGTAAAACCTATGAGGAGATAGCTGAGATTCTCATAAAAAACCTAGCACAAAAATATGAGGAGAAATTTGCAAATGCCACGCCGCAATCACGCAACGAAATAGAGAGAATCATCTATCTGCAAGTAGTCGATAATGCATGGCGAGAGCATCTGTACTCCATAGACCATTTGAAAACAGGCATAGGACTAAGGGGATATAATCAAAAAGACCCTTTAGTGGAGTATAAAAAGGAGAGCTATAATCTCTTCTTAGAGCTAGTGGAAAATATTAAGATAGAGGCATATCGCACATTGCAAATCATTCAGTTTAATACGCAAAGTGTAGAGCAAGAGGAGGAAAAGATTCTAAACAAACTAGAAAATGAAAATGAGAATCTAATCTTAAACCACAGCAGACTAGAGGAAGAAATAAAAGATAAAAAACCCGCTAGAAACGACATATGTCCATGCGGCAGTGGCAAGAAATATAAGCATTGTCATGGCAGAAGCGGACCAAAGAGAGGTGTTTTAGCGCAGGGTAATGCAAGACAGGGGTAAATTTGTTACCGAATATTTTTGGCACAGTACTTTGAAAAATAAAATCAAAATTTCGTCATCTGACTAAGACAAATTGCAATTATGCACTTTGAGAATCAACGCTTAAAATCTGTTAGTGCTAAATATAAAAATACAGAATCTAACTCCTCGCTGCTATCCTCTCTAGCATGTCCATATCCTCCATTGCCTTTCCTGTGCCTTTTGCAACAGCAAGTAATGGCTCATCTCCTACATACACGGGTAGCTTTACAATGTCAGAGAAATACTTATCAAGTCCGCGTATCAACGCACCCCCGCCTGTTAGCACTATTCCATTCTCGACAATATCCCCTGCTAAATCTGGCGGCACTTCCTCTAGCACACTACGCAGGGCGTTTCCCATCTCTCTAATGGGGTCTTTTATAGCCTCACGTACATCTTCGCTTGTTAGCTCCACAGAGTTAAGCAATCCACTCACTTGGTCTCTACCCTTGACAAGCTTAGATAAAGGCGTCTCAAGAGGGGCAGCACAGCCTATGTCTATCTTTATCTCCTCTGCCGTCCTATCTCCTATGAGAAGATTAAACTTCTTTCGCACATAATCAGCTATAGCGGCATCTAGCCTATCTCCTGCTACCCTTATAGACTTTGAGATAACAAGACCTCCTAGCGAAAGTACACCGATTTCTGTCGTGCCACCGCCAATATCTACCACAAGGCTACCCTGTGGCTCCTGTATGGGCAATCCTGCACCAATGGCAGCGGCAAGTGGCTCCTCTATCAAAAATACCTCTCTAGCCCCAGCACTCATGGCAGATTCTTTCACAGCCTTTCTCTCCACAGAGGTAAGACCATAGGGAACGCATACCATGATTCTAGGTCGCATGAAAGATTTGCGTTTATGTGCGCGCTCTATGAAATATCGTATCATTTTCTCTGTGATTTCAAAGTCGGCAATAACGCCATCTCTAAGCGGTCGTATGGCACGGATATTATCTGGGGTTTTCCCTATCATATCCTTTGCCTCCTGCCCTACGGCTAGAATCTCGCCATCTCTGTATCTATCTACCTTGACTGCTACGATGGAAGGCTCATTTATGAGAATCTCATGCCCCTTTATCATTACTATCGTATTGGCAGTGCCTAAATCAATCGCTACATCGTGTGAAAACCACCCTAAAATCTTATCGACAAACACAAAAAACTCCTATCTCTACACTGCCTTATTGCCCTTTTTCTTTTTAATCAAAAGTGGCTTTTCCTCTTTATCAACACACTTTCTTGTTATCACAACCTCATATCCATTAAGACTTGGCAAGTCAAACATAATATCAAGACTAAAATCCTCTACAATACCACGAAGCCCTCTTGCCCCAGTCTTTCTCTCAAGGGCTAACTCCGCTATCCTCTCAATAGCGGAATCCTCAAATACAAGCTTTGCCCCGTCTATCTCAAACTGCTTTTGATACTGCTTTAGCACTGCATTTTTGGGTTCTGTAAGGATAGACATCATAGCTTCCTTACTAATGCTATCAAGAGTCGCTATGACATGCAGACGTCCTATCAACTCTGGAATCAAACCAAAGCTAACCAAATCATCAGTCTCGACTTTATGCAGGACATTTTCGCTAATCACTTCCTTTTTTGGCTCAGAATCAAAGCCTAACACATTCTTGCCTAGCTTTCGCTTTATAATGTCCTCTAAGCCATCAAATGCCCCGCCACATATAAACAAAATATTATTTGTATCAATCTTTACGAAATCCTGATTTGGGTGCTTTCTGCCGCCCTTTGGAGGAATATTTACCTCACTGCCCTCTATCATCTTTAAGAGTGCCTGCTGCACACCCTCGCCAGATACATCGCGCGTTATAGAGCGATTCTCAGATAACCTTGAGATTTTATCTATCTCATCGATAAAAACTATGCCTTTCTCTGCCCTTGATATATCATAGTTTGCCGCTTGTAAAAGACGCGTTAGGATATTCTCTACGTCCTCTCCTACATATCCAGCCTCTGTTAGCGAAGTGGCATCGGATATAGCTATGGGAATATCTAGGAATTTCGCTAACGTCTGTGCCATGAGTGTTTTGCCACTTCCTGTAGGTCCTATCAATAAAATATTAGACTTGCCAAGCTCTACATCATTGCTTAAATCCACAGAGCCTACCTCGCCGCTCTCTACTTTGTGTCTCTCCTTTGCTAGATTCTGAAGGAAAATTAGTCTTTTGTAATGATTATAGACGGCTACACTAAGAACCTTTTTTGCCCTATCCTGCCCTATGACATACTCATCTAAATGTGCCTTTAGCTCCCTTGGTGATGGAATCTCTTCTAGCTTGAATCTCTCTCTATTAAAGCCATTATCATCATAGAAAGTCTTATATAAAAACACAGTGCAGGCTTTGCAGATATAAGCCTTTTTACCTGTGATTTTCTCATTGCTAGAGATGATTGGATTTGGTCTGGACTTTTCCTTACCACAGAAACTACATTTTTCACTCATCTAACTTTCCTCGTCTATACGGTATGCCTCTCTCTGAATGCAAAATAAACTCGCATATTTTCACTATATACTCATTTGGATTCTTATCTGCCCTAGTCTGCTCTAGCTCTATGGCTGCTAAATCTCTAAGGCTACCATTGCCAGAAAATAATCGCACATAAAGATTGTCAATAATATCTATGGAATCTCTATCCATAATCTTTCTCATACGAAATTTATTTAGCCCCACAATCTTAGCCCTATTTCCCTCCGCCATGCAGTATGGAGGAATATCCTGTGAGAGTGCTGACGCCCCTGCTACCATAGCACCCTCGCCAATCCTTACAAACTGATGCACAGGCGTCATACCTCCGATATTTACATAATCTGCTATGATGATATGTCCGCCTAGGGTGGCATTATTTGCTAAAATATTATTACTTCCTATGATGCAGTCATGGGCTACATGCACATAAGCCATTAGGAGATTATTATCCCCTATCTTTGTGATATTTCCGCCGCCCTCTGTGCCCGGATTAAACATACAAGATTCTCGAATCGTATTATTATTGCCAATCTGTAAAATGCTATCCTCGCCCTTGTATTTTAAATCCTGCGGTGGTGTGCCTAGCACTGCATTTGGAAAGATTCTATTACTCTCTCCGATGATAGTCCTGCCATATATGCTTACATTATTATATAAAAAGCTATTTGCGCCTATTTTTACATTGCCTTTTATAACGCAGAAATCCCCGATTTCTACATTTTCTCCTATTTCTACATCACCCTCTATAACGGCGTGTTTAGAGATATTTGCACTATGATGAATTTTTACACTAGCCATATTAGACCTTAGGTGTTTCGTTGGAATCTATTAGCATAGCTTTTAGCACAGCCTCACTAGCCAATGCCTCATCTACATACGCCTTGCCATCTAGCTGCCACACATTGCCTCTCTGTTTCATAACCTGCATTTTATACACAAGTCTATCACCCGGTCGCACCGGCTTTCTAAACTTGACATTATCGATTGTCATGAAATATACGACTTTATCTTTTATACTATCAAAGTCTAGCCCCCATGTGCTAACAAAGGCAAGTATCCCCCCAGCCTGTGCCATGCCCTCTATGGTCATAACGCCCGGATATATGGGGTCCTTTGGAAAATGCCCTGTGAAAACTTGCTCATTTATGGTTACATTCTTATATGCAGTAATATCGCTATTGACGTTTAGCTCCAGCACTCTATCGACAAGCAACATGGGATAGCGATGCGGCAGGATATTCATAATTTTATTAATATCAAAATCTACAACAGACATTAGGCACCTAAATAATTAGCTAAATAACCGCTTATTATAGTGTATTGTAGTAAATATTGCAGAATTTTTATTTTTATTTTGCCTCTTCTTGTCCTTGTTGTTTTGCTGCCCTTGAGGACTCAAGTGTTTTGATTATGTCATCAAAATTTATATCCAATGTAAAATTCTCCTGAAAATCAATAAAATGATAGAGTCTATCTGTGGTGGTAAAAATCTGTCCTAATGTAGAATGCCTATCCTTTCGCATAAGCTCATCTTTAAAATATTTCTCAACATCAGATATTTCTTTATCAAAATCATCTGTCCCAGGAAATCTCTGTCCCTTTGCAAATACAAGGCGAATCTTATTGCAAGCAACGCCCTTTACCTTTAGCAAATATAAAGATTCCAACCACGAGGTGCTTGTAGGTTCTATGGATAGAAGTCTAATATTATATTTAAGCAAATCCTGTTTATAAGTGTCGTTGCTTACAATCTTTCCGCTTAAGCCTTCCTCTTTGTATTCTTTATTAAATTTATTAATTTCTTCTTGTATGATTTTTAGTGTGGTATCAATGCTTTTTCGCTTGACTTTATATTTTTCCTCAAATGTTTTGTTGTTAGAATCTAATACTTCATTTGTTAGGGCGACATGTAGATTACATTTGTCATTAGCACAGAAATCCAAATATCTATAAATATTATTTAATATATCATCTGTATGAGTGTTCCAATCTGGTATATAAAAGGCACATGGAATCTCATTTGCGACAGGATTAGCCTTATACTCCTCGACTATCTTTCGTAAATATACATAGCGATAGGAATTATTCATTCTATATATGCTTTTATCCTCCAGGGGCAGTATCTTGTCATACCAATTTGGCTCTACTTTTACAACCTCACTCTCCCAATCCACAGGTGTTTTCACAAAAGGTCTATTATGCCGTGATGGACCACATATAGAATCTGACATTTCTATAAACGGAATATCTGGTGCCTTCTTAAAATATCTATAATGTCTATCAAAAGACATTACAAAATCGGGCTTATTATCCTCGCAAAAATGCTTTATCACTTTATCAAATGGAATCTTTTCTAACACATAAGGCTCAATCTCTACATATTCATAATCTATGCCCTTTGCCTTAGATACAAACTCTAAAAAACTTTTTGCATAAGGGCTTGTTTTCTCTGATGAAAGACATAAAAGTCTCATATATCGCTCCTCATAAAATAAGCATTAAATTGTAGCATACTATGCAGTTTAGCAATGCAAGACCTTAAGCCCTGCTTTTATCTCTGGAAAAATATCTAACAATAACAGATAGTGAAAAACACACAATGAAATACAATCCCGCAACAGTGGCAAATATACTAGCAATCTGCTCAAAGCTAACAGACCTAGCTAATATATCCTTAGATACATTCGTAAGCTCTGCAACATTTAATGCCGCTAGGAATGAAGTATCTTTAATAGTCGTTACACATTGTGATAGAATGGTAGGTGTTACCTTGCGATAGCATTGCGGGAAAATAATATAATAAAGGGTAAATGCAAAGCTAAATCCCTGTGCATGTGCTGCCTCAAACTGCCCTATTGGAATCGCATTTAACCCCCCTCTTATAATCTCACACATAACAGAGGTGGTATATAAAAACAAGCCAATAGTGCCTAAAACTGCATAGTTAGATGGAATCCCGAGTGCTAGGGGCAGAACAAAACATGCCGCATACATCCATAGCAACAAAGGCGTATTTCTAAAAATTTCCACATACGCACCCGCCATATATGACAACACCTTCCCTACGCCCCTTTTGCCATAATTCCTCATTACAGCAAGCACAGAGCCACACAATATCGCACCAACCGCCGCAAAAAAAGCCATAACAACGGTTAGCCAAAGACCATTTAATAGTGCATAAAAATCTATTAACGTCATATCTACCTCGCTAAATGTGCTTTTTTCAGTTTATTCTCATATTTTCTTATGGCAAAAGATAATAGGTAGCACACAATGAAATATAAGATTCCGGCTACGACATAGGCAGGGGCATAGTTTAGACTGCTTTGCGCATAAGAATCCACTCTATACATTAGCTCTGCACCTGCTATGATTGCCAACACAGAAGTGTTTTTTATAAGATTCACTGCTTGATTTGTAGATGGTGGCAAAATAACCTTTAATGTCTGTGGCAGGATAATAAATGCCATGGTCTGAAAGTATGTAAAGCCCTGTGCGTGTGCGGCTTCAAACTGCCCCTTTGGGATAGATAATATACCACTCCTAACAACCTCACTCATATATGCACCGTGGTAGATTCCAATACCTAAGACTCCTATGGTAAAAACATCTAGTCGTATTGCTATATATGGCATTTTTGGTAACACAAAATATAAAAAGAAAAGATTAATTAGCAAAGGTGTATTTTGAAAAAACTCCACATATATCCTAGCCCAAATCTGCAAGATTCTAAACTTAGAAGTAGCCAAAAGAGCATGGAAAACACCCATCACAATAGCTATGCAAAGTGCCAAAGCCGCAACAGTCAATGTATAGAGAAAGCCACTCAAAAACACATCAAGATGAGATAAAGTATCAAGCCAACGCCAGAGGGCAAAAGGAGAGTTGTTATCCAAATCCTAATCCTTTGCAAAGTAGTTTCAAGAAATAATATTCTATCAATAATATTTCATAGATTGAATATATCTTAGCATTATGTAACTCTATCATATTAATAATTGTTACATAATTTAACATAAGCTTTTTATAAAAAGATTTGGAATCCCTAGCATGAAAGATTCTAACAGCGGATTTTAAAAACTAAAGTAAATCGAATTTAAACCTATTATATGCCTCCATGATTTTATCATAAGCTATCATCTCCGCATCGACTCTAAGTCCGATTTGATTGCTCTCTTGCGGAAGATTCCTAAACTCCTCTAATGTAATAAACCATTCTCTATTAAAGTGATTGCGATAGCTTTTTATATGAGGGAAATGCCAATTATTAAGATTTGCATGTTTTATAACTCTATTGTTAAATCTTAATGCCTCAATGCTGATAACCTCACTGCTACTATTTGTAATAGCTTTCTCTAATTCCTCCCTCTCCTCTTTAGTCATATTTGGCATTACATCAATGTATTTGTGATTGATAAATATTGCCTCATTCCACACGATTCGCTCGTCATTATACACCAGCCAATGATCTATTGGGTCTTGAAAATAATTTCCCACAGTTCCCCTTATCAACACCTCCCCCTCATGTATATGAAAGTTGATTCTAGGAATTGATACGACTTCATTGATATTTCGTGGTAGATAGAAAGACTGAAATAATCTCTTTGCGTCATAGATATGGTCGCAGTCTATTTTGATTAACCATT
>CASEHV010000016.1 GCA_949287835.1 uncultured Helicobacter sp. | reverse complement strand
TGGCGACCCTGATTATAATGTGGGTATCAATTATAATGGAGCAAAATACACGCAAAAATGGGAAGATTATATAGAGTGGTATTGTGAGTTAGCTAGGGAATCTATGCGGGTGCTAAAGCCTAGTGGGAATCTTTTTATGCTAAATTACCCTAAACAAAATGCGTATTTGCGTGTGAAGTGTTTAGATTCTCTTGCCTATGATGTGCAAGAATATGTATGGGTGTATAACACAAATGTGGGACATAGTAAAAGACGGCTTACAACCGCACACAGAAGCATACTACATGCCACAAAGACAAAAGATAATCATTTTTATAAAGATAATGTCGCCCTGCCTTATCAAAATCCAACAGATAAGAGAATCTTACAAAGAATGCAAGATGGGCATAAGGGCAGAATGCCATATTCGTGGTTTTATTTTGATTTAGTCAAAAATGTGAGTAAGGATAAGACCTTTCATGCCTGTCAGCTTCCTAGCAAGATGATAGAGATGTTTATAAAGTCTTGCACAAATGAGGGAGATTCTGTATTTATCCTCTTTGGTGGGAGTGGAAATGAAATCCTACTTTGTGAAAGACTTAAACGCAAATGGCTATCTAGCGAACTACATAAGCCATATTATGAGATGATACTAGAGAGGCTTAAAAATGGTGGTAAGATAGAGGATAAACATAGATTAAGTGGCTTTGAGAGGGAAAATCATAGTGAAAATGCGTTGTTTAAATAGCTTTTTTATAAAAGTTAAAAACTAGATTTTCTAAAAAATTCTACATAAATTCAAAATAAAATATGTTATTTAGTTTTATAAAACTAGATTCTTATTTAATCGTCAAAAGGTTTTTTGTGAGTTTCGTAATAAATCTCTATTGGGGATTTTGGATTATCTGGTCTTTTTAGATTGTCAATTCTTGGTTCTTCACATGGTTTATTGATATAGCAGGGCGGATACATGCTAACCACAAAACTAACCTTTCGCCTATCCTCTGATATGCTAAAAGATTCTATTTTCATGATTTTATTTCGTGGAAAAAGCAATTCATATTGGCTAGGGAAATGTGCCAATTCCTTTAGTGATACAAACATGGCATCGCTAAATTTTGGCACTTTAATGATTAGCTCTACAGGTCTATCCTGAAATACCGCATTTCTCACAAGCGTAGTAGATAAAAAGCCGTAATCTTTATAATTTTTCCCCAAAATTGTGGCTAGATATACCTCACCTGCTTTCTCTACAAATTTCCCGTTTTTATAAACATGCTCAAAGAAAAATTTAGAATCAAGTAGCCTTGTAATAAATCCTAGTCTCTCATAACGATAGGTTTTTAGATTCTCAAAAATAATGGTCTTTGATAGTGCATTATCTAGCTTTTTTACCATGTCTTTTTGTTTTTCATTAAGTAAAGAGAGAGGATTCCCAGCTCTTAATTTATCATTAATAGCAAAGAAATGCCCAAATGTATAATCATAAATAATATCTTTTTCTTCCTTGCTTAAAATCAATCCATTATAAAGTCTGCTCCACCATGCAATCGCTTCATCTCCGCTTTTAAATTCTCTGTATGTATCTCCATCAAATCCTAGCGATGAAATATCATTAGCCAGACTTACATGAAACAATAAAGAGCAGAAAATGATTTTAGATAGAATCTGTCTCATTGAAAATTCCTCTTTTAAAGAAAAGCACATTGTAGTGATATTTTTCAAATCAAATCTTAAAAAAGATATAGTAAATTTTGCAAAAATTACGATGAAAGGCATGTTTATGGTTATAACGAGATTTGCACCATCGCCAACGGGGCATCTACACATAGGTGGATTGAGGACTGCTTTATATAATTATCTACACGCAAGACAGCATGGTATAGATTCTAAGTTTTTATTAAGAATAGAAGACACAGATACACAAAGAAATAGTGAAGAGGCATTAAATGGAATCTTAGAGGCATTGCAGTGGAGTGCTTTGCAATATGACATGCCACTTCTTTATCAAAGTAGCCGAACAGAGATTTACAAAGAATATGTAAATAAGCTTTTGCAGAGCGGACATGCCTATAAATGCTATTTGACAAAAGAGGAGTTGCAGAGTGAGAGAGATAAAAATAATGGCTATCTTCCCCCTAGCTTTAGCAGGAAATATAGGGATTATGAGGGTAGTAAAGATATGCCTTATAGCATTAGATTAAAAACACCATTAGATGAGGATATAGTGTTACGCGATGGCATAAAGGGCGAGATTGTATTTAGCACGAATGACATTGATGACTTTGTCATACTTAGAGAAGATGGTATGCCTACATATAATTTCGTGGTAGCAATAGATGATGCATTAAGTAATATAACAGATGTCATAAGAGGAGATGACCATATATCTAATACTCCTAAACAAATTATTATCTACAAGGCATTAGGATTTGACGTGCCAAGATTCTATCACATTCCTATGATTTGTAACAGTGCTGGGAAAAAGCTTAGTAAAAGAGATGGTGCTGTATCAGTGCTTGATTATAGAGAAAAAGGAATTTTGCCAGAGGCATTATTGAATTTTCTATTTAGGCTAGGATTTAGCTATAAAGACCAAGAGATTTTTACGCTTCAAGAGATGCTAGAATGCTTTAATATCAATGATGTAAATAGTAAGCCCTCATCGTGTAATTTTGAAAAGCTTTATTGGATAAATGCCGAGCATATAAAAAAGCTAGATAATGCTTCCTTGCTACATGTGATGAATATGCCACATTTGCTAGATACTCATGGCATAGCGGTGCTGCTAGATTCTCTAAAGGTTAGGGTGAATAATCTTGTGGATTTTAAGCTAGAGTTAGAATCTATACTAAATCCTCCTAGCAATTATGATTTAAGCGTCCTTAAAAAACCAGAAATGCTAGAGTATTTAGAATCTTTTGGTAGTGAAATAAATGGATATAACCCTAGCAGTGATGCAGAATGTAAGGAGTATATTGAGAGATTCTGCACTTCAAATAATCTAAAGGCAGGTGCATTCATGCCTGTTTTACGTATAGCATTGCTAGGCAAAAAAGGCGGCATTGACATAGGAGCCTGTGTGTATATTTTAGGTAGTAAAGAAAGTGCTGATAGGATTGCTAAATTCATATCACATTGCAAGACGATAAATCCATGAAACAAAAAAAGCAAATAACCCTATTTGAGTGTCAAAACTGCGGTCATCAAAGCACAAAATGGCTAGGCAAATGTCCAAACTGCAATTCATGGGAGAGCTTTAGCGAAATCTTACACACTCCACAAAAGATAAAAGATAATGCTCCCGCTACAAAAGCACTGCCTATAACGCAGGTAAAGCATGAGGTGCTAGATAGATTTAGCTCTATGCAAAGTGAGTTAGACATCGTGCTGGGGGGCGGCATTGTCAAAGGTGGGCTATATCTCATCGGGGGTAGCCCTGGCGTTGGGAAATCCACTCTTTTGCTAAAGGTTGCAGGTGATTTGGCTAGTAGTGGTAGGAGGATTCTGTATGTAAGTGGTGAGGAGAGTTTAGCACAGATTCATAGTAGGGCAAGGAGGCTTAACTGCCTTAGTGATGAGCTATTTTTGCTAAGTGAGATTAATATAGAGCATATTAAAGAGAATCTATTAGGCGGCAAGTTTGAAGTCTGCATCATAGATTCTATGCAGACGATTTTCTCTCCAAATCTATCCGCTGCGCCCGGCTCTATATCGCAGGTTAGAGAGATTACCTTTGAGTTAATGCGTATTGCAAAAAGCTCTAATATTTCTATTTTTATCATAGGGCATATTACAAAGGACGGGCAGATTGCAGGACCGCGTGTGCTTGAGCACATGGTGGATTGTGTCTTGTATTTCGAGGGGGATAGGAGTAGCGAGATAAAGATTCTAAGGACGTTTAAAAATCGCTTTGGTGCTACTAGCGAGATTGGAATCTTTGAGATGAAAGAGAGTGGGCTAGTGAGTGCTAATGAGGCTACAAAGAAGTTTTTTAATGCCAAAAGGGATATGCCTGGCAGTGCTGCTGTGGCGATATGTGAGGGGAGTAGATGCCTTGTAGTCGAGATTCAGGCACTAGCATGTGATAATGAGTATGGTATGCCAAAGAGACTTGCAAGTGGCTATGATACAAATCGGCTAAATATGATTCTAGCCCTGCTTGAGAAAAAGCTAGGAATCATTCTGCATAGAAGCGATATTTTTATAAATGTAGCAGGTGGAATCAAAATAAGCGAGACAAGTGCGGATTTAGCTCTAATAGCAAGCATTCTCTCTAGCTATAAAAATCGACCCATTCGCTCTAGCACGGCATTTCTAGGGGAGGTTAGCCTCATTGGCGATGTGAGGAATATTAACTCTCTTGACTTGCGATTAAAGGAACTTGAGAATTTTGGATTCACAACTGCCATCGTGCCAAGCATGCCTAGCAACTATAAAGGGAAAATTAAATGCGTGGTTGTAAGTGAAGTTTCTAAGATTGTTGAGTGGATGTAAAATTTGTTTTAAAATGTAACTTTTAGTAATATGATTTTTAAGTAATGGGTAATATATAAATATAGTAATTAGAAAATGATAATCTGACTTATAAAGAAAAATAATTATTAATTAATAATTATTAATTAAAATGATAAAAGTTTCATTTTATATAATAAATAAATTAGATTCTCTAAAAAATAGCCAATTTTAAATATAAAATTTAACAATATTTATCATACAAAAAAAGAATCTATCTCATGAATCTTTTGATATTTCTGTATTATAAAAAATAAATGAAACACTAATTTGGCAAAAACTTTTCTATAAATTACATTGATTTTTATCCTATTTTTTTGTAGTCTAACAACATATTTATAAATTCAAAAGGATTTGACATGTTAGAGAATAGGAATGCCAAAGGATTGAAGGGTTTTTTGATAGCTTCATTGCTGTTTGGTTTTGGTGCTACAAATAGCTTTGGTGCTACAAATTTGAAAGAAGCAATAGAGAATGCAACGATAAGTGGATTTGGTTTTGCAAGGATTACAAATGTGCATGGCAAAGATGGTGATGGGACAAAGTGGCAGTTTAGATTTAGACCCGTTGTTACCACAGGTGAGATAAGTGGCTGGAGTGCCTCTGCTGGAATCTTTTTCTCCAAAGGCTCATCAACGCCAGATAATAGCAACACAGACACAGATATATCTAGCAGTAGGGGGGATAAATTTTTCTCATCATCTGATGTATTTAATATAAGCGATTTTTATGTTACATTCAATGGGAGTAAAGACCAAAATGGCACAAATACAAAGGTTAGGCTAGGGCAGCAGGCACCAAATACGCCATTTAATGATGTGAATCTTGATAGGGCTCTTGGTGTTTTTATAGACAATAATGATTTTAGCGGTGTGAAGTTAGGATTACAATGGTGGGATACATGGCTAAGTGATGATATATATTTGGTTAGAGCGCCATATAGCCTAGCTAGTGCGGCTGCTGGAAGTGGTATAGGTAATAATATTTTCATGTTCTATGTATCAAGTGATGATAATTTTACAAAAGATACAGGTTTTAGCTATAGACTTTATTATGCTTATGCGCATAGATTTATAGATTATATGGTTTTTGCTGATGCTGGGTATAATTTAAAAATAAATGATAGTAATTCTATTTCTTTTTTAGTGCAGGCAAGTGCTACGGGATTAAGGCATGATTTGAATCTATTTGGCGATGGCATACTTCGAAATGTCTTTAATAATAGAGCAAATAGGGATAAAATCGCACAAAATAGAGGCATGTATAATGTGAGAATTGATTATAAATACAACCTAGATACTAGCAGTGAGAAACCATCAAATGTAATAACTTTATCCGCTGGATTTGCAGGTAGTTTTGGCGATGGGTATGGGACTATGCTAGATAATACGGGTGGTTTAAAGCTAGGAGGGCAGCTATGGAACTCTTTCTCTGGTGTAGAGGCGAATGGTTTTGGAATCTTTGGTGTTGGAACGTTTAAGAATAGCTGGATTATAGTGCCTTATGCAAAGATTGATTGGACATATAAGAATCTTGGAATCTCTCTTGATATGGCTTATGTTAAAACTTCTCATTTCTTTTTCCTAAAGGCATCAGGGAATCCATCAGGTAAAAATCTAAACACCATAAATGGATTCTATAATGAAGACCAAAGCAGTCCAAATGCTAATAGGGTTTCAGCGGCAAGTCTATTTGAAGTTAGTCCTACTTTGACATATAAATTCTCTAATAGTCTTAGTGCTACTGTGTATTATAGCTATGCGTTCGGCACTCCTCAGCTTGGCAGATTTAGAGTAATGGTAAATTATGTATTCTAAAGTCAAAAGACGATAATTGTCATTGCTTTCTTTGTATGTTAAAGCAATGTTTTAATGCTTAAATCATATAGACAAAAATATTTTGGAATTCTGCCTCTCTAATTTACCTAATATATGCCACAAATCCCCTATCTAAGCCAGATAGGTCAAGATAAAATTCTGTGTCATATCCTAGCCCACTTAGAGTTTCACTCATGCTGTCTCTTTGGTCATATCCCATTTCACAGAGTATTATAGGAATCTCTTTTTGTCTTGCTTGATAAAGTAGCTCTTTTAATATTTCATCTCCATTTTTCCCACCAAATAATGCCGTGTGTGGCTCATGCAGAACTTCTTTATTTAATGGATAATTATTTGCTATGTATGGAGGGTTTGATATTAGCATTTGTATATTCATTGAGGACATGTAGGGGGATTGTAATAGATTTGATTCTACTAATTCACAGCGATTTGTTAAATTCATAGCTTCCATATTATGCCTTGCTATATTGATAGCAGCTTTGCTAATATCTGTGGCAATTGCATTTGTGTTTTTTGTATTTTTTAATATTGCAGCACTTATCGCACCGCTCCCTACGCCGATTTCCACAAAGGTTTTTATGTTATATTTCTCTATAATCTCTAATGCCTTATCAACGAGGATTTCACTTTCCTGTCGTGGAATGAGGACATTATTATCCACATATAACTCTATATTATAAAAACTTGCCTTATTGGTAAGATACTCAAGGGGCATTCCGTTTTTACGCATTGCTAAAAGTTTGAAATACTGTTGCTTATTGTAATCATTTATTGTACGTTTTGCATTTGTGTGTAATTCTGTGCGAGTTATATTGAGTAAATGTGATAGTAGTATTTCTGCCTCATATCTAGGCTTTGTTATGCGAAACTCATTTGATAGCATATCTTTGCTAATCTTTTTTGATTCTATAGAATCTTTAGGCACTTTGTCGCTCTCAAAGGAATTTATGTCCGCAATCAAAAACTGAGTTTCATATACGAGTTTTTTAAAATCCTCTAAATCCACATCATTTAAAAATGCAACTGCGATGCGCAACAACAAATCAACTTCTATCATAGCAATCCTTGCAATTTAGCTATCCAATGCCCTAAGTCTATCTATCAAAGGGGGATGGGAGTAATAAAAGAATGTAAAAGCGGGGTGGGAGTGTGGGAAAGATTTATTCTCATTAACAAGTCTTATTAATGCACTACTTAAAGCCTTTTTGCTAACGCATGATGCACCAAAATCATCTGCCATATATTCTGATTTTCTGCTAAAATAGTTGATTATTGGTCTAATTAGAAAAATAGGAATGGGTGCTAAAATGAATGTTATCATCACAATGGCACTATATCCACCAGAGACACCCAAAAATTCACATAAAGGTTCGCATAATATTCCCATAGCAAGGAAAATGCAAAACATAATAATGCCTATGAGGATAATTTGCTTTAGCACATCATTATGCTTAAAATGTCCTAGCTCATGTCCTAGTATCGCTATGAGACCATCATCACTAACTTTCTCTAGCAGTGTGTCAAATAGCACTACTCTCTTAGAGCTACCTAATCCACCAAAATAGGCATTCAATCTCCCATCTCTCTTACTAGCGTCCATTACAAAGATTCCATTGCTTTTAAAGCCGACTTTCTGCATTAACTCAAGTATTCTCTGCTCTAATTCCTTATTTTCTAGCGGACTAAACTTATTAAACATAGGAGCTATGAATCTAGGCATAACAACCTGCATAAGCAACATGAAAGAAAACATAAAAATAAAAGCAAATAACCACCAAATAGCTACACTCTCCATTAGCCAAAGCAAAATGGCAAAGATAATACCAAACAAAATGCCACCTATGAAAATACTTTTTATAGTATCGCTAATGACACTAGAGAAACTCTGTTTATTAAAGCCAAATTTTTTATCAATCTTGCTTTCTATAATGCTAAATGGCAGGGAGATAAGTGAAATTAGACATATAAATGCCATAAGTATGCACCACTGCGAGAGAAAAGCACCGCTTATATTTGTCATAATAAATTGCGATAGCAATGAGATTCCAAACGATAGCCATGCAAGTATTAAGATGAGTTCATAGATATGCCTTAGTATTGATACTTTTAGCTTTATCATAGAGTAGTTAGCTGCCATGATATAGCTACATTTATCAAGTATGATTGGCTGAGATTTGGAATGTTTTTTAATATGATTTAACTGCAAAACATCTAAAACAATCCTTGGGATTACATATAAAAATAAAACAGCCACTAAGACAATATACAACTAAACTTCCTTCACTCTAAATTTTCATTAATTTCGATTTTAACATAAACAATGCAAATAATAACTAATTGTTGATTGCTAATTGCTAGGGCATTTATTTTTTATAGAATCAAATCTCATTGTCCTAATATATACAATTAAGCAATCATTAAAAAAGAAAAATCAAACCCCACAAAAATCTCTAATTTCCTCTACCTTGTCGGTTTTCTCCCAGCTAAATTCAGGTAATTCTCGTCCGAAATGTCCGTATGCAGCAGTCTTTTGATAAATAGGTCTTATTAAATCAAGAGATTCTATAATCCCTTTTGGCGTTAGTCGAAAAACTTTCTTTATGCATTCGGTAAGTTTAGAATCTGGCACTTTGCCCGTGCCTTGCGTATCTACCAAAATCGAGACTGGCTCTACCACGCCGATAGCATACGCCACCTGCACGACAGCCTTATCGCATACGCCACTTGCGACTAGATTCTTAGCTACATATCGCGCCGCATACGCCGCACTTCTATCTACCTTGCTTGGGTCCTTGCCGCTAAAAGCGCCTCCGCCATGTGGACAGCTCCCACCATAAGTATCTACGATAATCTTTCGCCCTGTTAGCCCCGCATCGCCCTGCGGTCCACCTATGACGAATTTCCCTGTGGGATTGACAAAATAGCGAATATTATCATTTAGATACTTAGCGGGTAAAACTTTCTTGACAATCTCCTCTATGACAGATTCCTTTAGCATATCCTGTCTAGTCTCTGGGCTATGCTGGGTAGATAGCACGATGGTATCGATGCTAACAGGAATGCCGTCCTCATATCGCACTGTTACCTGCGATTTGCCATCGGGACGCAAAAATGGCAGTGTTCCGTCCTTTCTCCTTGCCGCAAGACCCTCACTTAAACGATGTGCTAACCATATAGGAAGCGGCATTAGAGAATCTGTCTCCTTACACGCATAGCCAAACATTAGCCCCTGATCTCCTGCGCCTATCTCACCATCATCTCTATCCACGCCTTGATTGATGTCTGGACTCTGCTCTCCTATGCCATTTAGCACCGCTGCTGAGCGATAATCAAAGCCATACAAAGCATCTGTGTAGCCAATCTCTTGCACAACCCTCCTTGCAATCTCCTGCATGGGTGCATACACGGTGGTCTTAAGCTCACCTGCTATTACGCAAAATCCATTGCTAACAAGACTCTCACATGCCACCCTAGCCTTTTTATCCCGCTCTAAAATATAATCTAGCACCGCATCGCTAATCTGGTCTGCCATCTTATCTGGATGTCCCTCTGTTACTGATTCTGAAGTGAAGAGAAACGAATTTTTCATGAATTCACCTTGTATTTTGAATTTTTAGTATGTAATCTTACCTAAAAATATGAAATACATATTGTGTTTTTTTAAAAAAATTTTTATCCATAGAATCCTATTTCTCAATATCTTTATCATAAAATACATTATCATGTATCAAGGAAACCCCATGAATTTGCAAATACAATCAAACATACGCAATTTTTCCATAATAGCCCATATAGACCATGGCAAAAGCACGATTGCAGATTGTCTATTAAAGCATTGCGGGAGTGTGGCTAGTCGTGATGTGAAAAGTCAGATGATGGATACCATGGATATAGAACAGGAGAGAGGCATTACCATAAAGGCACAGAGTGCTAGACTACTTTATAAAAGGGGCAGAGAGGAATTTATCTTAAATCTCATAGATACGCCCGGGCATGTGGATTTTAGCTATGAGGTTTCTAGGTCTTTGAAGTCTTGCGAGGGCGTTTTGCTAGTTGTAGATGCAAGTCAAGGCATACAAGCGCAAACTATCGCAAATGTCTATATTGCATTAGAAAATAAACTAGAAATTATTCCAGTCATCAATAAAATCGATTTACCAAATGCAAATCCTCAAAAAGTCATGGAGGAGATAGAGGAAGTCCTAGCGATTGATTGTAGCAATGCTGTTTTAGTGAGTGCTAAAAGTGGGCAGGGCATAGATGAGCTATTAGAGAAAATTATAGAATTCATACCGCCGCCAAAAATTGATGATAATGCACCGCTAAAGGCATTAGTATATGACTCATGGTTTGATAGCTATCTTGGGGCGCTAGGGCTTATTCGCATCATGGAGGGGCAGATAAAAAAGGGAGATATTGTAAAGACTATGAGCCTTGATAAATCCTATCAAGTCCTAGGACTAGAGTATCCCCACCCCATATCTAAACAGCAAAGCGAGATTCTAAAAAGTGGCGAGATTGGAATCTTAAACCTTGGATTAAAAAGCGTTACAGAAATGGCGGTAGGAGATACAATAACGACATCTGAGAATCCTACAAAAGAGCCAATAGAGGGCTTTGTGCCAGCAAAACCCTTTGTCTTTGCAGGAATCTATCCCATAGAGACAGATAAATTCGAGTATTTGCGAGATGCGCTAAATAAACTAAAGCTAAATGATTCTGCACTGCACTTTGAGCCAGAATCTAGCCTTGCGTTAGGATTTGGCTTTCGCGTTGGATTTTTGGGATTATTACACATGGAGGTTGTAAAAGAGCGGCTAGAGCGGGAGTTCGGACTAGATTTAATAGCCTCTGCACCCACAGTAATCTATGAAGTGGGACTAACCGATGGTTCTAGCATAAAGGTGCATAATCCAAGTGAGCTGCCAAGTGAGCAAAAAATTGCTTTTATCAAAGAGCCTTATGTGCGGGCTAGTATCATTACGCCTAGCGAGTTTTTAGGCAATGTAATAACGCTTCTTAGCAAGAGGCGGGGCATTCAGGAAAATATGGAGTATCTTAGCCAGACGCGTGTCATGCTAACCTACCGACTGCCTAGCAATGAGATTATTATGGATTTTTATGACAAGCTAAAAAGTAGCACAAAGGGCTATGCGAGTTTTGACTATGAGCATATAGAATCTCAGATAGGCAATCTAGTCAAGCTAGATATAAAAGTCGCAGGTGAGGTAGTCGATGCGCTAAGTGTGATTGTAGATAGGAGTAAAAGCTATGAGGTAGGTAGGAATCTAGTCTCTAGTATGAAAGAGATTATTCCAAGGCAGCTATTTGAGGTAGCGATACAAGCAAGCATTGGCAGCAAGGTCATAGCAAGGGAGACTGTGAAATCCATGGGGAAAAACGTAACTGCAAAATGCTATGGTGGCGATATAACGCGAAAGAGAAAATTACTTGAGAAACAAAAAGAGGGTAAGAAACGGCTAAAGGCAATCGGACGCGTGGAGATTCCACAAGAGGCGTTTTTGGCGATATTGAAGATTGATTAGTGGTTAAGATGTGGGTGGCGAATATTATTTGATATTAAACATTTTTTTAATTATATTGCCACTAGATAGAATCTAAATTTTAAGGTTTTTTAATCTCAATATATTTTATAAAAATCAGCAACTAACTTCCTAAATCAAACTTTATCTTATCTGGAAGTTTGCTTTTGAAATTATCCATGTCAAATACAATTCCCTGTGTGCTTGCCTCATTGATTAATGCGAAAGCTTCTTTTACATTATATGCGTTGCCACCTGTGTATGGCTCAAAGATTCTGTTTACAATGGCTAATGCGTAAGATTTTTTCTTAACACTCTCAGATGCGGCATGTGGGGCGGTAATGTATGCCACGCTCTCTATAAGTGTTTCATCAAATTTCCAATGATTAAATAAGAATCCAGAGAAAGATAGACTATCTGCTCCGAAAAATTCATTCTCTATCAATGAAATATTATGAAAATTATTTTGCTTTAATATCTCCAAAAACTCCTTATCTCTGCCTTCCTGTATAAGCATTGATGAAAAAAATATCATGCCAAGCCTCGGTAACATAGCACACGGAACGAGCTCTTGTGATAATTTCTTATCCTCATCGGATAGCCAGTCGGATATGAATTTAGATTCATTACTAGAATTAACTAAAAATTCCCTGGTATCAAGACCATAAGGCGACACATCAATTTTCAAAGAGCCTTTTATAGAGTTTGCCACTGTTATGTCTCTAATATTACTAATACCAAGCAATGCTACAACCTGATTGATAGTGGAAATCTCTCTTGAGAATCCATAATAGGGCGAGTTTGCAAGTCTTAATAAATCCGCTGTTAGTAGCGGGTCGCGTGCGATAATATCCACAACCTCCTGCACGACCGCATCATGTCCAGCACTATCAACATATTTACAAAGATTAACCACGGTTTCGGGCAACGGCGGTAACTCATCAATAGTTTTGATAAGAAGATCGTTTGTCATAGCACCATCCTTCTTAGCATTATTTTGTAATTCTAGCACATTTACTCTCACATTTTAAAATTAGCTATTATAGCCTCTTATATCCATGATGGAATTTTACATATATATTATTTATTTATTACAACAATATAAAAATTTTCATGTTATATAATTTTGCAAAATTTTACAATCACTAGGACATGATATGAATCCAAACCAGCCACCATGGGATATAAATTATATATCAGATAATATCATTGATTTAAAAATGCCATATATGCCAACTAAGAGTATATTTGATGATAGCACTCATAATATAACACAGCCAAAAATACCTTCCATATCCGTGCCACTTGCCATGAAATATCGTCCAAAGACATTTAAAGAGCTAGTAGGGCAGGAGGGGGTATCAAGGACGTTATCACTAGCGCTTAGTAGCGAGAGGATTGCAAATGGATATTTATTTAGCGGGTTGCGTGGTAGTGGCAAAACCTCATCGGCTAGAATCTTTGCAAAATGTCTGCAATGCGAGGTTGGTATTAGTCCAAATCCATGTGGCACATGCACAAACTGCGTCTCAGCGCTTAGCGGGAATCATATCGATATAGTAGAGCTAGATGGTGCTAGTAATAGACGCATAGATGATATACGCGAGATAATAGAGCTAACAAAATATAAACCCACACTTGGGCGCTTTAAAATTTTCATTATAGATGAGGTGCATATGCTAACCAGAGAGGCATTTAACTCTCTATTAAAAACACTAGAGGAGCCACCTAGCTATGTGAAATTTATTCTAGCGACCACAGACCCGCTAAAAGTTCCAAGCACTATTATTAGCCGAACACAACATTTTAGGTTTAAAAAGATTCCCATAAATGCCATTAAAGCACATTTAAAAAGCATACTTCAAAAAGAGCTAGTAAGCAGTGATGAGGACGGTCTTGATATGATTATCCGCAGTGGTGCAGGGAGTCTTAGGGACACTTTGACGCTACTAGAACAGGCTATACTTTTTTGTCAAGGTGATATAAAATCCTATAAACTAGCTAGTATGCTAGGCTTTATAGAAAGTAGTATTTTTGAGAAATTATTTGAATCTTTAATTTTAAAAGACACTAAATCCTGCATGAATTTTATAAAAGAAGTAGAATCTCATGATGTAGAAATGATATTAGATGAGTTAAGTATTTTCATAAAAAATAAAATGCTAGAGGAGGACGCACGTATTCCACCGTTGCTTGGCATGAGATATGCAAATATTATTTCAGATTCCAAAAATATGTTAAAGCTTGACTGCGATGATGGATTCTGTTTGTTGCTTACTATTTTAAAAATGCTTGAGGCACAAAAGATTCGCGATGTAAAAGAGGTAATAAAGCAGGTAGAGCCATCAGTGCAGAAACCTATCTCTAATGATAATAGTAGTGGTGCTATGAAGCAGATTCCAACTCCACCACAGATTAAGATTCCAAAAAGTGCCGATAAATTTGATGATTTAGTAAATGGAATATATGAGAGGGATTATAGTATAGGAGATATTTTTAAACATAAAATAAGATTTAAAGAGCTATCTGGAAATATCCTGCATCTCATATTCTACACAGATGAGAGTGAGACGCAGACATTGCGAAATGGGTATTCTGGAATTTTATCTGTGATAAAAAATGTGTATGGCAGCGATACAAAACTTCAGGTTGATAAGAAAAATCCTAACGATATGGAAAAAGATTCCCTTAAAGTGCAGAATCTAGATTCTAAAAAAGATTCTTCGCTTAATACTCAAAATGATACAGTATTGAAAAATGAGGTCATAAAAGATGTAGCAATTCAAAACAATGAAACACAAAATAATGCAGACATTCAGAATCTAGATTCTCAAAATCCTGCTAATTCAAATAAATATGAAACATCTTTTAATAAAGATTTTTCAGCTGCGCCTAAAGATGACGTGATTGTTAAAAATAATGAAATGTTTCAGAATCTAAAAACAGATACTTCACTTAATATTCAAAATGACGTGGTAGGACAAAATAATAACCCTGTCATGTTGAGGGCAAAGAGCGAAACATCTTTAGAATCTAGGCAAAACTTTGAGGAAAGTCAGAATCTAGATTCTAAAAAAGAATCGTTGCTAAATACGCAGAATGAGAATTGGAATCTACATTCAAACAAAGAAACTTTTATTAATGATTCTAGTATCCTACCCCATAGTAGTAACTCACAAGGGGATGGGAGGGTGTATTCCCAAATACTAAGTCGCACTTATGATTCTAAAAATATCTTGCAAGAAGAGAATCTAGATTCTCAAAGAGATTATTCTTCTTTGAATCAAAATGACGTTGTTGAAAATAATGCAATATTTCAGAATCTAGATTCTAAAATAGATTCTTCACACAACATTCGAAATAACATAGCACTTCAAGACACAATGATTCAATATGATATGTTAGTAAAAAATGACACATTAGCACAGAATAATATTATGGCTAAACATGAGGTTCAATATAATGACATGGCAAATCAACATTCTCAATATATGGCTGATGTAAATTCTGATTTTGTGCCAAAAGATACGCGTGAGGATAGAATAGATTCTACAAAATCTAATATACAGGAGTTTGCAAATCATCTAAAAGCATACAATCAAAAAGAATCGTGGCAGATGGAAACTTGGCAGGAGAGTAGGGAAGAGTTGCAGAAAACAGAGATGATAAATCAAGAAACACAAAGTGAGAATGGAATCCTTGATACTCTCTCAAGTAACAAGGAGTTAATAACAGATATGAAAGAGCAGCTTGGTGTGAGAACTATAAGAGTGATTAATATTGATGATTTATAAGGGTTAGTAATGGTTGTAGATGCAGGTGTAGATGATATTCAAAAAGTCGTTGAAATCATAAAAACTTTTAGCGATAGGTATCATATTTTTTTATTGCAAGCAGAGGTTGGCATGGGGAAGAGTTTTTTGGTTAATTGCTTTTGCAAGAATTTTAATGCCTCTAGTAGCTCTCCTACATTCTCCTTTATACATGAATATGCCACTAGCAGAGGGGTTATATATCATTATGACTTGTATTTAAAAAATGATAAAGATTCTAAGATGAAGCTTTTAGAATCTTTGCAAAATGAGGGGCTACATTTCATAGAATGGGGGGATAGAGATTTATTTGACGTTTTGCGTAATTGTGGTTTTGATTGTTTATTAATTAATATTAGCGATAAGGGGGAGGCAAGGAGATATGAATTTATGTATTAATTTTTATATAGGCATTGTAGATTAGCAATAATGCAAAGATGAAAAATAATACTGCACAGATTCTATCTATTATCATAAATGTATAGGGGCTAATAAAAGACCTAAAAAGGCAACATGCAGCGATGATAATTAAAAATCCGCTAAGTAATCCAAAGAATGATACCGCTATGCTTATGCTTAAGCCCTTTTCTATAAATGGCGAGAGAATGATGATGAAAAATAAAATTGCCTTAGGATTTGATATATTAATAATAAGTGCCTTGAGATAGGAATCTGCACTTGATTTTTCATCTGTTTTAATGTCGCATTCTTTGCTTTTTATTAGATGAAAGGCTACGTATATGAGATAGATTCCACCTATGGCACCTATGATTGCCTGAATGATATTTGATTGCACAAATTTTGCCAATCCAACATATATGATAGCAAACATAATTATCCAACCCGTGGCAATGCCACATAGAATCTTTATTGATGCTAAAAAGCCAAATTTTAGGCAGTTTCTAATAACAAGAAATATATCTGGTCCGGGTGTTATAGCACCGATGAGACACACAAAAAAAAGCATGTATAAATCCAAGTTAAACTCCAACTAGCAAAGCAATAATGAATTCTAACACTTATTTTTATATTAGAATCCACATATTTAATCTTAGGAAAAAACATGCATCACTCTGGCTTAATATCATTTAGCGTCATTGCTTTTTTGATTGTATTAGCGACTTATCTTAGCCGTTTTAGCAAGATTCCCATTGCAGTAGTAGAAATACTCATAGGAACTATTGCCGCACATTTTGGATTATTTGAAAGCAATGAAACCATAAAAATAGTAGCACATGTTAGCTTTTTATTTTTGATGTTTCTAGCAGGTATGGAAGTGGATTTGCGTGGATTTAGTAAGCTTGGAGTTTCATTTTATAAAAAAGCATTATTATATTTTGTATGTCTATATTTACTTGCATTTTTTATTGTGTTAGTTTTTAAACTAGAGTGGATATATATTGCCATTTTTCCTGTGATGAGTCTTGGAATGATAATGACTTTGCTAAGAGATTATGGGAAACATAGGGTATGGCTAGATACGGCGCTAAAGATTGGGATAGTAGGGGAGCTTGTTAGCATTAGTGCGCTTGTGATTGTGCAAAATGCCTATTCTATGGAGAATGATGTATCGCTTTATAAGACATTTGTTTTACTAGCGATATTTGTGGTTGCATTTATCCTGCTATTTAGGATTGGAAAGATTGTTTTTTGGTGGAAGCCTACCTTAAAGCTGTGGTTTATGCCTACAAATGATGGTAATAATCAAGATATACGATTTAGCTTCATGCTTTTTTTTGTGCTAATCGGCATAACGGCTCTCATGGATATAGAAGATGTGCTGGGTGCTTTTCTGGCGGGTATGGTCGTGGCTACATTTTTTGCCTATAAGCAAAGCATGATTCATAAACTAAATGATATAGGGTTTGGATTCTTTGTGCCTTTATTTTTCATATATGTAGGCTCTACATTAAAGCTAAATGATATTTTTAGCGATTATAATATTATTATGAATGGAATCTACATAGCCTTTGGCATGTTAATTGTGAGATTAATTTCTGCATATATAGCCTTTGGATCGTATTTCAAGAATCTAAAACACACAATTCTCTTTGCATTAAGCGATTGTATGCCGCTTACATTTTTAGTAGCGGTGGCTACACTTGGACTTGGATTAAATGCCATTAGTCAGCCACAATATTATTCTCTAATCATTGCAGCGTCATTTGAGGGAATCTTTTTTACGATAGTTATAAAAATTATTTTGTTTGCGAGAATCTTTAAGAGAAAAAAGATTAATTGATTTTTAGATAAAGACCATCAACGGGCTTAAAGACTTCTAGGGTTAAAATGCTACTATCTTGCATGTTTTTTAGTTTTACATTGTATTGGTAGATTCCGATGATTATAAAATTAGAATTTGAATTATTGATGATGTCGCCTTTTTTATACCATACATTATTTATTAATGCGCTATTATTTAGTATTGCTCCTAGCATCAAGGGTGTTTGCTCTTTTAACTCTTCTTTAGATTCTTGTGGCTCTTGAATTGTCTGTGTATCTGTCTGCCTTGCAACATTTTCTATACGATTATTGACATGTGAAAAAAGACTTGTAAAATCCCTACTTTTTATATTTTTTGGCTGTTGTAGCAAATTGATTAAATTATCGCTGTCATCATCTTTATAGAAATATTCATAAGCCTTTATAGCACAGAAAATAATTAATGCTAAAGCAAGAAAGATTCTCATACTTAAATCTCAAAATTAATTAATATATCCTCTATCCACTCTAAGCTATCATTATCTATCATTTCAATATTTGATGATATGACTTCTTTGATAAAAATAGGAGCGATATTTTCTATCTCTCTTACAAATTCATAGCATGATATGCCATTGCATTTTGCAAAGATGATATATCCCGCTGAGTTATAGCCATTAATTGATTTTATTTTGTCTCTATCGGATTTGGTGCAAATCACTCTTTGGCAAAGATTCTTTATCTCATATTTATTCATAAGTGTATAAATATCATTTTGCAATTGTGCCAAATCATTCTTATCTCTCTGTATGGGTATATACTCAAGTGGCTCGAAAATATTTAGTAACACAGACATCACTATAATAAAGACGCAAAGGCTACCTAAACGGAAGCTAGAACCTTTATTTAGTAGGAAAAAAGATATTCTATTAATAAACTTATGCACTAATTATTTATTCACCTTGCATTTACTGCAAATAACAAATAATCTCATGTCATGGCTTATAAGCTGTGTGCCGAATTTCTCAGCGATGTCAATCTGTAATCTCTCAATCTCTGAATCTACAAACTCAATAATTGCCCCGCAGTTTAGACATATAATATGGTCATGATGTGCTTTAGCGGCTATCTCATATCTCTTTCCTGTCTTGTCTGCCTCTAGGGCTGTGATGAAATGCTCTTTTTCTAAGAAGCTTAAGATTCTATAAACAGATGAAATACTTGTGTTCTTATCTTTAGTTTTTAGTTGGTTTGCTATTTCCTCAGGGCTTAGATGTGTTCCACTTTTGTATAAAACCGCTATGATTTCCTCTCTTTGTTTAGAGTTTTTTAAGCCATTTTTCTTAATAGATATTCTTAATCTCTCGATGATAGAATCTAATGTCTCTAATCGCTTTGTTATTACCTTTTCCAAAGTGAAGCTCCTAATGCCTAAATTATGAAATTAAAAATTATTATCTAGTATATCGAAATAAAAGTATATTTATATGATTTTTATATAATTACTTCTATATAAATCATCGCCATTGCAAAGATTCTCAAGGTATAACATGCAAAAATCCATGGTAAAAAACGAGCTAGAGTTAAGACAGCTAGGTATTCATGATTTAGAGCAGTTTCATGCACTTCTGCGTTATGCCTTTCAAGTTACGCAGAAAGATTTGGCACATTTTGGCTGGGATAATGAGGAGTTAAAGGCATCAAAATATCCCATTCTTGAGAATGGCTATGTGCTAGGCTGGTTTCACAACAAGAATCTTATCTCTCAAATTGCCCTCTATCACATGCAGGTCAATATCTATAATAGAATCTACAAAATGGGTGGCATAACGGGCGTGGCTACCTATCCTGAGTATAGTGGCATAGGTCTCATGATGGATTTAATGCGTCATATTCTAAAAATCATGAAGGATAATTCGCAGAGTATTTCTTTCCTATATCCATACTCGATTCCATACTATCGTTCGCGTGGCTGGGAGATTGTGAGTGATAAGATGACATTTAGCCTCACAGATAGGCAGTTGCCAAAAGTACCAGAAGTGCAGGGCATGATGCAGAGAGTCTCAAAGGATAATGAGGATTTGATAAAACTCTATGATACCTTTGCGCGTCAGACGCATGGTGCACTTATACGCGATAGGCTTGCATGGGACGAGTATTGGCGGTGGAATGTAGATGATGAGATTGTAGCGATTTATTATGACAGCAGGGGGGTCGCACTCGGTGGCATTGTGTATCTCATAGAGAACGATGTTTTTCATATCAAGGAGATGATTTATCTAAATGAGGAGGCACGTTATGGAATCTGGGGCTACATTAATGCTCATAAATCCATGTTTGATAGCATAAAGGGGGCAAATTATACTAATCACAATCTCTCTTTCCTGCTAGATGATGGGGATATTAAGGAGACAACAAAGCCCTATATCATGGCACGTATTGTCGATGTAGAGCAGTTTTTGATGCAGTATCCCTTTGAGATTCCAAAGCATGATTTAAATCTTGTGTTTAGAATCAAGGATAGTCTGCTTGAGTGGAATGATAAGGACTTCGTGCTTGAGTTTAGAGATGGCAGACTTGAGAATATTCGCTCTTATGCTAGGCATAATTGTGATTTTACTTTTGAGAATCTTAGTGAGGCTTTGGGTGATGATTCTGTAAATATTTATCAGAATCTAGGTCATTCTTCGCGTCTGCTTAAGAATAACAAGAGTGCGGATTCTAATGACATAGATTCTAAAAATCAAAGTCTAGGGGGCAGGGCAGTAACGCTAGATTCCCAAAAAGACACAAAAGACTTAGATTTAAAACATACGCACTCAACTAAACATACAAAAGATTCTAATAGTAATCTATACATCATAGAGCTAGATATTCAAACATTAGTAACCATGATGCTAGGCTACAAGCGACCGCTATATCTGCGACAAATAGATAGGTTAAAGGCAGATGATAAAAGCATTGACATACTAGAGGATATGCTAAAGGAGGGCAAGGCGTATTTTAGTGATTATTTTTAGTTTATCCTTTTATGTTTAGCAAATATGAAGGGCTAAAGTCATATTCCCATAGTGGTGAAGAGCCTGAAACTTCTATTTGCACTTCATTAAAGCCGATTAAATCATCTAGTCTTCTAGTTAAAATATCTTTTACTTTCTCACTCATTACCTGAAGTCGAAGGTTCATTTCTGAATCTTGTAATGTAACAATGCCACTAATCTCACCTAGATTTGGGAAAATACTATAAAACTCCAAAAAATCTACCTGCTTTTTTATCTGCACTAAATTATCTTTTCCATTGTCATCTTGTATCACCATGCTAAATACGCCATTTTGCAGGGCTATTAGAAGATTGGATAATTCTAAAAATTCCTGCCTACTACTAGCAAATGGCAGTCTTTCTAGCAAAAAATCCTTAAATACAGAATCTATATGCTTATTTGCCTTGTTAGCATCATTTAGCAATTCGCTTAATTCTTTTGAGGTTAGTTTTATATGTGATTTGCTTAGATTTTCCATGATTTTTGGTTGCTTGATGAGGTCAGATATTACTAAGCCATCTTTTCCCTGCCTTACATTTGCCCAATAATTTGTGCCAACTTTTAATGGTTTATCGCTTTTTGTTTCTATGATTAATTTGCCTAGTTGAACTAGATATTTATCAGCATCTTTTTTATCTAAGATTCGCAAAAGCATGGGTAAAGTGGAGTTTATCTCTCTTTTACCACTTGTGGCAATTTGGCTTATAAGTTTGCCTATCTGTGTCGGCTCTATCATAGGAAATCCTAGAATCTAGTCCCCATGGTAAGCTCAAAATAGCTAGGATAATTTGTTAAGTAATCATTTCCAGAACGTATTCTTGATGCTGTGCCATAAGTGAATAATTTAAGCGGACCTACACCAAGCGGGTCAGTGGGACCATACCATAGCATAGGAACTACAATTACTATCGGACCAAATGGTGATACCCATTCTATTCCTATACCTGCGGCACCTCTTTGTATAATGCTACTTGCACCACTAAAAGTTCCATATTGCTTGAAGTTCGCATTATTATTACTACCATGATAGGTTAGGAATCCATAATCTGCGTATAAAGATATTCTTAGTTTTGCACTAGGGACTAGACCGTAGCTTAACTCCACGGAGTTAGTAAAGATTCCATCTCCACCCACACGCAAGTTTTGATTATCAAGAGGTGTTACAGAGTAGCTTGTATATCCACGAATGCTACCAATACCACCTAGATAATATGTATCGTTGAGTGGCAGGAAATGCTCTTGATTGTATCTAAATAAATATCCAGCTTGTGCCTTGTATCTAAAAATTAAATCAATCTTTGTATATTTTTGTAAATCAAAATAAAATCCTGTTTTTGCATATAATTTAGAGTAATAAACATCACCACCTATACCAGCAATAGTTACAGATAATGTGGTGGAATTTCCTCTTTTTGGGAAATAATAATCATCAGTATTATCAAATGTCAAACTAGGTGTAAGAGAACTTCTAATTGGAGCATTGCCCCAGCCTATATAGCTTCTACCCCATAAACCCTGAACGCTTGTATTATTACCTGTTTGTATATTCCCTGTATCATAGTATTTTTGATATTCAGTCTGTTGCTCTCCTGTGAATATATTAAAGAATCCAAAGGTATTTGTCTTATTAATATCATATCCTAGATTTAATCTTAATGTAGGCGTTAATAATCTACCAACAGTAATACCAAAGCCGGCACTCTCCTGTGTATAGACATAGTTTAAATATCTGCTGTAATAAAGATTAAAATTAGCACCCCATTTAGAATCTAGAATTCTTGGATTTGTAAGAGTAATGTTAAAAAATTGCTGCGTAGCGGTAAAGAAGCTATTATTCCCATATATTGATAAATCCCCACCAAATGATAGATTAGCACTAAGACCTAATCCAAAACCGCTACCAAAGAGATTTCTCTCATTTATACTGCCATTTATTGTAAGACCATAGAAACTTCCATATCCTATACCAAATGTTAACTCTCCTGTCCTGCCCTCTTGCACATTTACTACTAAATCCATAGTATCATCGCTGATACGTTTTTCCTCTATGAATACCTTTTCAAAATATCCTATTCTTTTTAGTGCTATTTCGCTATCTTGAATCTTTTCTAGTGAATATATATCTCCTGGTGCAATTAATATTTCACGTCTTATGATTCTATCGCTTGTGCGAGTGTTGCCTGTTATTACGACATCATTGATTTTTACTTTCTTGCCAAAGTCTATGTGATATATAACATCTACTTGTGGTCTATGAATATTCTGTTTTTTATTTTTTTTACTGTCTGAATTTTTTGATTGAATTTGATTTTCATCTACCTTTTTAAAATCTGGAATAACATTAACATAAGCATAACCAAGTGCGGCAATTTTTAGTTTTATAATCTGTGCGTCATCTCTTAGAGTTTGTATATTTACGACTTCCTCCGTTTTTGATGTTATGAATTTTTTTAATGTTTCCTCATTAATTTCTTTCTTATGAGAATCATCTATTTCTATATTTATATTTCTTATTTCATATTGTTTTCCTTCCTTTACATTGTAATATAGCTGTGCTTTATTGTTTGTTGGATTCACAGATAAAAGCGGATTTGATACCTCTATATCTAGGAATCCATTTCTCATATATGAATCTTGGATTCTCACTTTATCTAGCTCCAGCTCTCCTATCACAAGCTTACCTGCATTTAACCCTGGTAGCCATCCCATAGTGTCTCGTTGTTTATTTGCGCTTAGCGCCTCTATCTTTCGTTTTTTAAGTTGAGATGCTCCCTCATAATAACTTTTTTCTATATATATTTCATTTCCGCGATTTACGTTTAATGTAATTGCCACCGCTTTGCCATCGCTTATTGTCTGCACATCTGGCTCTACTACGCTACCGTAGTATCCCTTGTATTCAAGCATCTGCTTAAGCTTATCTATTGCATTTTCCAATTTTATAGAATCAAATGTTTCACCTTTTTTAATGCCTATTTGCCCATAAAGCGTATCTTTCTCACTTTGTGTCCCATATCCTTTTATTTCCACACTTGCGATACTCGGCTTCTCTTGCACATGAAACTCTAATATGCCATTATCAAAAGTTGCATAAATATCCCTAAAATATCCTTGTTTATATAGATTTAAAATCGCTTTATTTAACTTTTCCTCATTTAGTTCTTCGCCATTTTCTATATTTATTATTTCTTTCGCAATGGATTCTGACATATAAGTGAGATTATTAAATTTTATTGATTGAATGGTTTCTGCCTTTAGAATCAAAAACAAGATGGAAAAAAATAATAAAAAACGCATATATACACCAGTTTAGAAATTTGAATGGGAATTATATCGGTTTTTATCAAATAGAATATAATGGCTATGCGGTGGTTTATTATAAAATGTTAGAATCCTAGATACCTCATTATTACAGGATTTTATATGCAAGAATATGGTAAAAATTATAAAAGTTTGGCTAAAGCAGTTTATATAGAAGATGACCTTAGTGAATATAGCATGTTTGATATACGTGAGCCAGAGGAAGTTTGTGCAGCAAGGATTAAGGGTGTGCCTAATATGAAAGAAGTCCATGCGCTATATAACTTTGCCATTGATAATCCAGACAAAAAGATTCTCATTCACTGTAAGCGTGGTGGCAGGGCATCTCAGATGGGAAGTCATCTAGTATCGCTAGGGTGTCAGAATATATACTTTTTTGATGATGTATTTTCTAGGTTTTATGAGAAGTTTGAGATAGTTGGCAATGATGTAGATTCTCTAAAGAATCTTAGTTATTAGGGTATGTGATGAGAAAGTTGAATTTTTATATTTTATCTGGGGTGTTATCCTCGGCATTACTCATAGGTGGTTGCGGCTTTGTCCTTGCCGATGATATACCTGCAAGTAATGATGTTGTTGTAGCAGATGCCACAAAAGACGTTGCAAAGCCAAAGAAAAAGCTAAGTAGAGCCGAGAGAGACATGGCTATACAGAAATTTATGAATGCAGTAAATATCGTAGAAAGCAGTTATGTTAGCGATGTGCAAGCAGATGAGATTATCGACAAGGCAATCTCTGGTATGTTAAGCAATCTTGATGCACACTCTGCATTTCTGCCAAAGAAAGAATATGAGGATTTACGCACTAAAACTAGCGGTAGCTTTAGCGGCATTGGGATCACAGTTGGCATGAAAGATGGAGCATTAACCGTTATTGCCCCCCTTGATGATACCCCTGCTAAGAAAGTCGGGTTAAAAAGTGGCGATATTATTTTAAAGATTGATGACAAGCCTACTCTTGATATGAAAATCGACCAAGCTGTGTCTCTTATGAAAGGCAAAAAAGGCACGAAAGTAACACTAACAGTTATCCGCACAGGCGAGACAAAGCCACTTGTATTTGAGATAAAAAGAGATGAGATAAAAATTCGCTCTACCTATGTATCTAGGATTGAGAATACAAATTATGCCTACTTGCGTGTAGCTACTTTCGACCAGAATGTAACCCAGGAGGCAAGAAAGGGGCTAAAACAACTCGGTAAAATTGATGGAATCGTGCTTGATTTGCGTGGTAATCCGGGTGGATTATTAGACCAAGCAATTTCTCTTGTAAGTCTTTTTGTAAAAAGCGGTGTTGTGGTAAGTGAAAAAGGCAAGATTGAGAATGTAGAGTTAAAAGTCTCGGGTAAAGCCGACTTTCCAACGATTCCTCTAGTCGTGCTAGTAAATGGTGGCAGTGCATCTGCTAGTGAGATTGTAGCTGGAGCATTGCAGGACCACAAAAGGGCGGTACTTGTAGGTGAGGCGACATTTGGCAAGGGTAGTGTGCAGAAAATTTTCCCATTTGGAAGCAAAAATGAAGAAGCGTTGAAAATTACCATTGCAAAATATTATCTTCCCACAGGCAGAAGCATACAAGCAGTTGGTATAAAACCAGATATTATTGTAGCAGAGGGTGAGGTGCCGCTTGGCGTTCAAAATCAGTTAGAGTTTAAAGAAGCAGATTTAAAAAGGCATTTGAAAAATGAATTTTTAGATAATTCGACTTCAGATTCTAAGAGTAAGGATAAGCAAAATGATAAAGATAGCAAGGATATAACAGAGGCTATTATTATCAAGGATATACAGCTAAAAAGCGCCATCGATGTTTTGAAAACAATGAATGTTATAAATAGTAAAAAGGAAGTTTGATGATTGATATAACTTCTATGAATGTCTCAGACATTATAAAAGATTCCAATCTTATATATGAGGGCAAGGCAAAGAGGATTTATAAAACGAATCATGAGAATGTGATTTTGTCTCATTTCAAAGATGATTTGACTGCTTTTAATGCGCAAAAAAAAGGAAGTGAGGAGCGAAAGGGTGAGTTGAATTGTAAGATTTCATCGCAGATTTTTGCCATATTAGAGCAGAAAGGAATAAAAACTCATTTTCTTGGAATTTTGGATTCTGTAAATATGGTATGCAAGAGGGTAAATATCATTCCTATTGAAGTGGTGGTGAGAAATATCGCCACAGGTAGCCTTACAAAGCGTCTTGGCATAAAAGAGGGTATTGTTATAAAAGATAGCCCGTTGGGTAGTCCACTTGTTGAGTTTTACTATAAAGATGACGCACTAGAGGACCCTATCATCAATGATTCTCATTGTTTGCTTATGAATCTTGCAAATCCTAGTGAAATTGCACAATTAAAATCACTTGCATTAAGCGTAAATGAGGTATTGCAGAGCTATTTTGATAAGGCGAATTTAAATCTCATTGACTTCAAGCTAGAGTTTGGTAGAGATTTTAGCGGTGAAGTTTTACTAGCAGATGAAATAAGTCCAGATAGTTGTAGATTATGGGATAAGGAAAGCAATAAGAAAATGGATAAAGATATTTTCCGACAGAATCTAGGAAATGTAACGAGTGCTTATAAAGAGGTTTTAGAGAGGATTAGCAACATTTAATAATTTTAAAAATTATTAAAAAGATTTGTGTTTAAATTCTCAAAAACTATACGTGTAGCTAAAATGACATATCATTAACAAAAACTCTTTAAGAGATACAATTCAAAAATTTGCACAAGCATTTATTTTATAGCCTTGCTTAGACCGACACCTTGTAAGGGGTGTAAGCCAGTCAATATAAAAAGCTATTTCAGAGCTTTAAGAACTAAATCATAATTTGGCTCATTTGCAATCTCAGATACGATTTCTTGATATATGATTTTTCCATTAGGCTCTACTACTACCACAGCCCTAGTTAGCATGTCTTGAAATATAGTGTTTTCTAGTATCAAGCCATAAGCTTCTCCAAACTTCTTACCTCTAAAGTCGCTTGTTACAAGTATATCTGCCTCACTTCCAGTGCAAAATCTCTTTATCGCAAATGGAGTGTCGGAGCATATAGCTATTAAATCCACATTATTCATTGCAGATAATTGCTTATAAAAGGTTTTTGTCTGTGTTTGACATATGCCTCCATCTATACTGGGAATAACACTTAAAACTTGATATTTACCGCTACTACCGCCCACAGATACACCCTCGAAGTTTTGGTTTAATACATAAACTCTCGGGGCATAATCCCCTACTGACAGCCTAGCACCCTTAAGATAAGCTCTGTTTCCTTCTAAAGTAATCATGAAAAACTCCTAATAACAATATGATTCAATATATCAATAATTTTATATTCAATAAAAACGTTGAGTAATTTTTCATAAAAAAATACCTATACGTTACAAAATGTAATTTGAAAAATTAGATTTTAAAGAAAAGATTATGTGGAATTATTTAAGATAAAATTTAGATTACTCACATTCATTTAGAATAACATTGAGTGCCAGATTATAAAGATTCTTTGCTTCTCTTAGAATGGCGTGGAGAATGACATAATGCATCATGTTTAGGCATACTAAACATCTTTATAGAATCTAGATTTTGTAATTTTTCATCATTCTGAGACGAAGTCGAAGAATCTAGATCCACTGTGTCATTCTCTGCGTAGCGAAGAATTTTTAAGAATCTATATTCTTCACATTCGTTCGGAATGACGAATTTAAGTCATGTTGAGCATAGCGAAACATCTACATGGAATCTAGATTCAATATCTTTAAATTTACAAGTGGCTTTGTTAAAATAACTACAATTTTCTATTATTCTTTATCTTTCGTATATCATCTAGCAGTGATGGCATGGCTATTAAGATTCCCGAAATAATGATTAATAAGATTCCTAGCACATTCATGAGATGTGGTAACTCATCCCCTAAAAAGATTCCGATAAAAAGACTAAACACAATGCGGGAATAATCAATTGGTGCTACTATGCCAACTGGGGCGGTTATGTAGGCTTTGTTTAGAAAATATTGCGCTACTGTTCCAGAGGCTCCCATGCCTATTATTAGCCAATATTCCCATGTCTGTGGCATTACAAAGCCACCTATACCATCAAGTGGCAAAAGCATTCCGATAGCACCCAAAAGTGCTGTGCCAACACCAAATGCTAGGATTAGAAATTGATTATCAAAGTATGGTTTTAGTGTTTTGAGGGTAATGAATGCAATTGCCATGCTAAAACCGCTAAAGATTCCAACTGCGATATTAATAAAACTTATACCATTAAAATCTGGATTGCTAATTAGCAGAATACCTACAAAGCCTATTATGGTTGCTATGATGACGCTTATGCCATTTTTCTCTTTCAAAAATAACATTCCCATTACTGCGGTGTATAAAGGCACACTTTGGGCAAATGCGGTCGCAGTACCAAGTGGAATCGTGGCTATATTATAAAATACTGCTACCATAGCAAGACCGCCCATTAATACTCTAAAACATAGCTTTCCCCAGCCACCACTTTTTAACTTTTTCTTTTCTTTATTTGCGGAAAAGTTCACTACATAAATAGCTAAAACGATGATTATCATAGTAAAAGAGCGAAAAAATACATTTTCCATTGCAGGCATTCCAGCCTGTGATAATGCCTTTGCAAAGCCATTCATCGTTGCGAAAGACAACGAGGAAAGCAACATAAAAAAGATTCCAGCACTAACATTACTCATGGCTACATTTTGGTTTTTATGCTAATTCCTAATATATCAAATCCTATACTAAATGTCTTTGACACAAGCAAAAATATTTTTAAAATTAATTTCTCATGCGGGGTATCCAAGATTCTATACTCCGTATAAAATGTGTGTAGAGATTTTGCCAAAGACCTGAGATATTCGCATATTTTATGTAACTCTCTGTTCTCATAACTGCGTCTTAACACGTGAAACATATCAAGAGACTGCAGGGCAAGCTCTAGCATATCTGTGTAAAATTTTTCCTGTGTATTAAAAACACTAGAATCTATATCAGTCTGCATGATGTCATCTTTGCTAAATTTTGACTTCTCTATGAGAGTGTGGATTCTAGCATTTGCGTAATTAATGTAAAAAATAGGATTTGATGAATCTTGTCTATTTAAATCCTCTATGTCAAATTCCAGATGCACACCAAGCGACTTTGATAGAAATATAAATTTTATATTATCCGCACCTAAATCATTGACCATATCTTTTAGTAGGATAAAATTCCCGGCTCTTTTGCTCATCTTATATGGTTCGCCATTTTTTAGCAGACTAACCATTTGTGCAAACAACGTCTCCATTTTATTAGAATCAAAACCCAAAAACTCCATACTTGCCTTGATTCTAGCTACATAGCCGTGATGGTCTGCACCTAATATACTCATATAATGGTCGAAATTTCTCAGAAATTTATCCTCATGATAAATAACATCTCCTGCCATGTAGGTAGGCATACCATTTTCTCTTACTAGCACCCTATCTTTTTCATCGCCGTGTAGCGTAGATTTTAGCCATAGTGCTCCATTTCTCTCCTCTATGGCTCCATTGTCTTTTAGCTTTTGCAGGATAGAATCCCATCTAGCATAAAGTGCTTTTTCACTAACGAAATTATCAAAGTAAATATCTAATAATGCCAAATTGCTCTTTATCTCATCTAGCATGAGATTTTTTACAAAATCAGCCAAAGTATCCATAGAGTCATCACTAAAGTTTTGGAAAAATTGGATTCCAAAATGTGCCACAAGTGGCTCTACCAAATCGCTAATATATTCACCTAGATAGAGACTTGAATTTCTATATTTCTCATCTACACATATATCATATTTTTTTGCAATCTCAAGATATACGGAAATAGCACAGGTCTCAATCTGAGAGCCAGCATCATTTACATAATACTCGCCATATATGTCATATCCTAGATATTTTCCAAGCTTTTGCAAAACACTGCCAAAAATAGCCCCCCTTGCATGTCCTATATGTAATGGACCCGTGGGATTTGCACTTACATACTCAAGCAGAATTCTGTGCTGATTGAGATTTGGTAGGGAAATGGCGGTGTATTTGTCTATATTGTGTTTTGTATTATTTAGTGCATAGCTAATTTCACTACATATAAATGAGCTAGAAATGTGGAGATTAATGTAGCCATTGATATTTTGCACAAAATCAAATATAGTAAAATCTTTAGCACAATCTAGCAAGAAAGAGCTAATCTCATCTGCTATAAGCTTTGGATTATTTTTTAGAATCTTAGCCAAAGAAAATGCTATTGTGGTTGCAAAATGTCCATGCTTCCTGTCGCGCGGTAACTCCAAATGTAATTCTATCTCGTGTTGATATGTGGTATTGTTATTAAGATTGCCTAGAATCTTAATGTTAGAGTTTTTATTATCCAAATATAATTGGATTTTCTCTATCAAAAATCCCTTTACTTTGTAATACATTTAGTTTTTCTCTGGTTTTAGTGCTTCTTTTTGTTTTGCATTGTAGTTACTATCTACGACCTCAGCCTCTATCAATTCTACATGCGCCTTTTTATTTTCATTTTGATTTACAGAATCCTTTTTTTCTGTTTTTGCAGTGGTTTGCTCTGCATTTTTATCATCGTCCTCTAACTCTTTTTTGAAAGTTTTTATCCCACTTCCTAAGCCTTTCGCTAATTCTGGAATCTTTTTAGCACCAAATAATAGCACTATTACCAAAAATACAACAACCCAGTGCCATACACTCATCGTTCCCATTTGCATCTCCTTATATACTGCAATTCTCTAGCAAAGAATTAATCTTAGCTAAAGAATTAACACACAAAATACTCTTTGATATAGACAAAACCATATCTTTGGATTCGCCCATTTTATCATTAATTAGCAAATAATCAAAATTATTAGCAAGTTTGATTTCATCTCTAGCATTTGTTAGTCTTTTTTGTATCATTTCTTCATCATCTAAGGCTCTATTTCTCAATCTTTCCTCTAATATTTTTAGATTTTTTGTCATAATAAAAATTGATTTAGCATTGGGATAATATTTTTTTATACTATTATGACCCCTCACGTCTACGTCGAGTAATATAAATTTTTTTTCAAGTATTGCCTTGTCTATTTGCTTTTTGCTTGTGCCATATAGATTTCCATGCACTTCCTCATACTCTAAAAATTCCCCATTTTCCACTTGCTTTAAAAACTCTTCTTTTGTAGTAAAAAAATACTCCACGCCATTTGTCTCATTTGCTCGAATTTTGCGCGTTGTGGTGGATATTGATAGATATAAATTTGGGATATTTTGTTGTATGAAAGACGAAAGAGTGCTTTTGCCACAGCCCGATGGACCAGATAAAATTAGCATACTATAATCACTCATGTATTGCTCCTACTTTTTGTCAAAGCGAATATTAAAGCTAATATCCGCACCTTGCAGTATTTCGTGAAGTTTCTCTCTTGGCGTATCCTTAAAGAAATCAATGAGACTATCTGCATTCATATCTTTTACCATTTTGATTCCCTCTTTAGGCTCTATGACATCTTTTTCTTGCTCTTTTGTTTCTGTTTCCTCTGTTTTTTGAGAATCATTTGTTGTCTGTGGCACTGAAATGTCCAACATTTCTTCGCCTAGTGCTTGTGCTATCTCGACTTCGGTTAGTGCCTCTATGTTGTCTTTATTGTCATTACCCTCTTTCTCAATGATTTCCTCTGTGCTATCTAGCTCTGCATTTTCTAAATCATCAATACTTTCTATAGAATCTGATTTTATCTCATCGCTTGGTATATCGCTACTTGTCTCATCAATAGATATTTCGTCTAAATTCATTAAATCTGTGGAATCTGATTCTTTAGAATCTAAATCCTCCATAGAATCTTGTTCTTCAGAATCTATTTCATTAGAATCTAGCTCTTTAGGTATATCTAAATCATCTGCAGAAGATTCTACATCAGAGGTTTCTATATCTAAGCTTTCCATATCATTGGGAATATTAGAATCCTCTAAATTCTCATCTGTTATTTCCTCACTTAATATCTCGCTATCTAGTGATAAATCGTCTGTTGTGTTATCCTCTATTTTAGAATCATCTTTACTCTCTATATCATTTATTATGGAATCATCTAAGACATTATCCAAAGCATCATCTAGTGTTAAATCCTGAGTATCCTCTAATATTTCATCGCTACTATTAGCTAACTCCTCGCCACTCTCATCTAAGGAATCTGTCTCTCCTAAATCTAGATTCAAATCTGGGCTAATATCCTCTAGCACACTATCACTAGCTAACTCCTCATCTGCACCCTCTGCCAATACATCATCTAATTCTAATGTTTCATCACCACTAGATTCCTCACTTGAAACCTCATCTAACTCTAGGGTTTCATCATCTTGTATTAAATCCTGCTCCTGCATTAAATCGTTAGATTCTAGCGATTCCTCTACATCAATCTCATCTAGCATTTGATTATCTGTGCTATCTACATTTATGGAATCATCTATATCAGAATTTATCTCCTCTACTAAATCGTTTAAATCCACATTTTCATCAACACCGCTTTCTAAACTCTCTGCAGATTCCACGCTATCAGATATATCTACATCACCGTCTATATCATGGCTTAGTTCGTCTTGTAAAATATCACTGCTATCTAATTTATCGCTAGATTCTTCACTAGGTATAGCCTCATCTAGGCTTAAGTCTAATTCTTCAAATACCTCATCTAATGAGTTATCACTAGCAGATTCCTCAGCTAAAACTTCCTCTTGCTCTATATTAGATTCTGTCGCTACTTCCTGCTCTGCATTATCTAATATATCATCAATAGGGGTATCATTATTGCTATCATCTAGTAGTGAATCTACATCGGGTAATTGAATATCATCTAGGATTAAATCATCTTGTATATCTTTGCCCTCCGTGCTTTCCTTATCTATGCTAATATCTAAATTATCTAGGTTTAACTCCTCGCTAGATAAATCATTGCTAGAATCACTAGATAATAGCTCCTCACTACCCTCAAGCACAGAATCTACACTGCCAAAATCCTCTAAATTATCTACCACTTCCTCGCTAGATTCCATAATGTCTGATTCTATATCTAGCCCTTCAGAATCCTCATTTGCCATTAGCATTTCATCTTTTGTTTTTATATCGCTTAGGTCTGCTTCAAATATTTCTCCATCACTAGCTAAAACTTCATTTGGTTCTATATTAGATTCTATCTCTACTTCCTGCTCTGCACTATCTAATATATCATCAAGGGAGGTATTATTATCTGTATCATCTAACAGAGAATCTACGCTAGATTCTTCTGTGGAATCTAGCTTTTCCAATAAATCATCTGCATTAAAGTCAATATCATCAGTGCTATTTAGCCCTCCTAAATCTATTTCTTCGCTCTCTATGTTTCCGTCTTTATTTTCTTCGCTATCCCCGCTATCTTGTATTACCTCATCTAACGTAGAATCTAAATCGCCTATTTCCCCTAAATCTATATCATCTAGGCTAGATTCTGTGTTGCTAGATTCTGCTTCACCCTCCGCAATATCTATTTGCTCACTTACTTCTCCCTCATTTTCTACACCAGAACTAGAATCTTCACTAGGAATATCTGCATTCTCTAAGGCAGATAAATCTAGTGCATCGGGGTCAAAGTCAAAATCTTCTAAATCTTTAACAGAGCTAGCCTCCTCATCAAGAATGCTAGATTCTCCACTTTCTTGATTTTCTTCTACTGCTTCTTGTAATTCATCATTTGTATCACCGCTAGATTCTAACTCATCACGAGAGATTAAATCCTCCATTTCTAGCCCGTCATCTAGCACACCGCCAATATCATCTGCCTCATCGCTAGGTGTGGAATCTAAATCCTGTGTTGGTGCTATATCCTTGCTATCTAAATCTTTCGGCACACATTCATCTAATATCTCAAGAATCTCAGTTGGCAAAAAAGGCTTTTTAATGACTACATTGAACTCATGATTTTTTATCGGGCTATTTTTTCCCTTTAAAAGACAGACTTTTAGCCTATCTTGCAGAGAGGTAAGCATGTCTTGATACTTGCCTATATTCTCATCATTGACGATGATGCAGACATAATTACTAGCGTCAAAATCACTGCCGATACGAACTAGACTTTCTAATTCTAGGTTTAACTTTCCAGCGGCAAGACCTACAAGTTTCTGGACTATTGGGTGTTGATTGATTAGCAGAACTTTCATATTTCATCTCTCTTAAGGCTAGATTCAAATACTGCAAGGATTAAGCTAGTATTATTTATAAAATCTTGTATTATAGTATAATTTGAATGAAATTTATGTTGAAAGGTCTTTAGCAAATGGGCTTTACGTTGAGATTTACATTTCTTTTAATATTTGCATGTAGTTTTTTGAGGGCCAATGTTTTATATATCATGCCTTTTGAGCAAGAAGCAGCATTAAAAGAGTTAATAGATTCTATAAAAAAAGCTAAAAGTAGCATAGATATTGCGATTTATAGTTTTACAAACAGGGACATTGCAAGGGCACTAAGAGATGCTAGTAGTAGAGGTGTGAAAATAAACATCATCTATGACATGGGGCAGAAAAATATTGATAATAGCACGATAGGATATTTGGCTAAGTATGAGAATATTCATACCTGCCTTTTGGAGGGATTACAGGCTAAAAGAGGTAAATATAAGGGCATTATGCACCAAAAGGTTATTATAGTAGATGATAGCAAGATTGGCTTAGGTAGTGCGAACTGGAGTAAAAATGCTTTTGAGAATAGCTATGAAACATTATTTTTTACAAATGAAAAAAGCATTGTAGATAAGGCTAAGGGCTATTATGACAAAATGCTAAAATCTTGCACACCATTTGTGAATCTATGACTTGTTTATAAAATACCCCTTATTTTTCACAAAGATAATCTCTCTTTGTGAAATGAGTTTGCTTAATTCTTTTTTCATACCTTTTTTACTCATATTTAGTGTTGATTTATTAATATCAAATCCATATCCCAAATCATTACATTTTTTAATCTCATTTAATAATTCATCGCTATTGTATTCTACTGCTAAATCTAGCTTTCCATCATCTCGCGACTTTACTACCCGCACGTTATAGAATGTATTGATGGGTAGATTTTTATTATAGATGATTCCATGATAATAGTGTGGAATGATTATTACATTAATTCCAATATTACTTTTTTTATACGCTAAAGCCTTGAAGCGATGATGTGTTAAATCCTTTTTGCATGGTTGCAGAAGTGGCGAAATATCCCTTTTTGCTATTAGTCTTTGTTGCTTGTCTTTTGAGATTCTAACCACGGTTTTAGAATCTATTTTGTATTTATCCACATTTTTTGTTGGCATAAATATATCTTTGGCAAGACCTATGTCAAGATAGATTCCACCCTGCACTTTATCTTTTACTCTTAGTAGTGCAATCTCATCAAGAAAGGCTAGTGGCATTTGCGTGGTGGCTATGATTCTATCCTCAGAATCTGTATATAAAAATACCTCCACCTCATCATTTACATGTATATTATTTGCATATATTTTTGGTAATAAAACCTGCGTTTTGCAACTATCAAGGGCTAAAAACATGCCATGACTAGAATCTCTAATTGCCTTTAAAATAACCCTCTTTCCCACATAGTCATATAAATCCACTTTGATTCCTAATATAAGTTTTAATGATAGTAGTATAATAGGACTTTTGCTATAAAGGAGATTTATGCAGAATCTAAAGCATTTAGGCAAGGATAGCACATACACTTTTGATTATAATCCATCTCTGCTAGAGTATGTAGAGAATCCTCACCCAGATAATGACTATTTTATTAAGTTTAACTGCCCAGAATTTACATCTATATGTCCCATAACAGGACAGCCAGACTTTGCAGCAATTTATATTAGCTATATACCAGAGCAAAGAATTGTAGAATCCAAATCGCTAAAACTTTATCTTTTTAGCTTTAGGAATCACGGCGGATTCCATGAGGATTGTGTTAATAAAATTGCAAAGGATTTAATAGCCCTGCTTTGTCCACGATATTTAGAAGTATGGGGGAAGTTCACGCCACGAGGCGGACTAAGCATAGACCCGTATGTCAATTATGGTAAAAAAGATACTATATTTGAGGATATGGCAAAGAAGCGATTATTTGAGCATGACATGTATCCAGAAAATATTACAAATAGATAGGAGAAATTATGAGTGATACAATATTTCTAGCAGGCGGTTGCTTTTGGGGAGTTCAGGGATATTTTGATTTATTGCATGGGGTGATAAGCACAAAGGTAGGCTATGCAAATTCACTTGTGGCAAATCCTATCTATCAGCAGGTATGCAGTGGCACCACCAACGCAGTAGAGGCTATTAAGATAGAGTATGACAGCACTAGGATTCCATTATTTACAAATGCTAGAGAGGAGGGGAAATTACCAGAGTGCTTATTGTCGCGATTTTTTTCCATAATAGACCCTACCGCGCTAAATTATCAGGCAAATGACAGGGGGACTCAGTATAGAAATGGCATTTATGTGTTAAATGAGAATCTCATAGACGGCATTAAAGATTTTATTAATACACACATAGCACCGCGATATATCATCACAGATAAAGATAGAGAGGAGTATGAAAAAAGTGGAACATTAAGCAAAATAGTAACAGAAGTGCAGGTATTGCAAAACTTCTATGATGCAGAGGAGTATCATCAAAAATATTTATTAAAGAATCCAAATGGCTACTGCCACATAGACATATCTAGGGCAGAGCAACCTTTATAAATTAACAATGAATCTTTATAATGACATTAGGAGTTTCACATGCAGTACAATGAGATTAATAAAGAATCCATATCAAAACTTATGGATATTTTCTACAATAAAGTTCGCAAAGATGAGAATCTAGGCAGGATTTTTAACGCTAAGATTGGCACAGATGAGCAATCATGGAGAGAGCATAAGGAAAAGATAGGTAACTTTTGGTTAGCAAATCTACTAGGCATACAGGGAATCTACAATGGCTATCCTCTAAAGGCACATTTAGAGCTAGACCCTTTCCCGCGTGAGTTTTTCTCAATATGGCTAGGATTATTTGAGGAATCCCTGCATGAGACGTTTTCAAATATTCTTTGTATTCAGCAGATATTAGAACGCGCCCATATCATCGCACAGAGATTCCAGAAAATGATATATGAGATGCCGCATTGATGACTTATCTAGCCATTTGTGCATGTATTGCATTTGTGCTTTCCTGTATTTATTGCTTTATTCTAAGAGGGAGATTAAATATAGCACTTTTAGAGAGGGAGAGCATTAAAGAGAGTGTTAGCCATGAGTGTAATCTAAGATTGCAAGAGATGAGTATCAATTATAGCTATGCGGAGCAGAAACTACAGGAGGCAAATCTCTCTTATGAGAATCTCATGCGTTCTTTGGAATCTTTGAAGCTAGAGTATGAGGCAAAATTGGCACAAAAAGATTCTACCCTAGCAGAGCTAAGTGAGAAATATGGCAGGGAGCTATATGAGATTCAAAGAGGCTATGAGGAGAGGCTAAAGCGGGAGCTAGCAGAGCAGGAGCAGAAAATAGCTACTCAGAATGAAAAGCGAGAGGAGGAGTTTAAAGCCATTATTGATTCAGATAGGCTAAGGCAGGAGGCAATTATTACGCAAAGATTCTATGAGCTAAGTAATAAAATGCTAGATGAGAAAGCAAGGCAGTTTGCAGAAAAGCAGGATTTAAGCCTAAAGCCACTCCAAGAGGAAATCAAGAGATTCAAAGATGAGATAGCACAAAATACAAAAGATAATAATGAGAAGCAAACCGCCCTCCATACAGAGATAAAACTGCTAAAAGACATGAGCCTTCAAGCATCAAAGGACGCTAGCAATTTAGCCAATGCCCTGCGCGGTGATTCTAAGGCACAGGGGCAGTGGGGCGAGATTATCTTAGAGCGACTTTTGGAATCTAGCGGATTGCAAAAGGATAGGGAATACTACACTCAGTTTAATTTGAAAGATGATGAGAATAAGGACTTGCGCCCCGATGTTTTGATACATCTGCCAAATAATCGCTTTGTGGTGGTGGATTCTAAGGTTAGCTTAAATGCCTATCAGGAGTTCGTCAATGATGAAAATCTTAATAAGGCACAGATTTTTAATGAGCATGTAAATAGCGTAAGGGGGCATATTAAGAGCTTGTCGCATAAGGAATATAGTCGCTATACGCAGGGAAATAAACTTGACTTTGTGATTATGTTTATGCCAATAGAGGGGGCGTATAATGAGATTGTGCGAAAGAATATGGATTTATTCACAGAGGCATATAGCAAGGGAATCATACTCTCATCACCTAGCACACTCATGGTAATTTTGCGATTAATCCATAATCTCTGGATTAACGAGGCAAAGGATAAGAATCTCCAAAAGATTCTCAATGAATGTAGTAAGATGATAAAGAAATTTGACTCATTCTCAAAAAGCATGGATAAGATAGCGAAATCCCTGCAAAACGCAAACGAATCCTTTGAAGTCGCACACAAGCAAATGCTAGGCAGAGGCTCCATGGCTAGCTATGTGCGTAATCTAGAATCTTACATGTCTAGGATTGAAGTAGATGAGGAGAATTTGTTGATTGAGGATGGTGGGGAGGAAAAATAGATTTTTAAGCAAAATATTAAAAACTAAAACACATTAAATATAATTAAGTCGTATATGTAAAAGATTAAGAGAATTAGAAATGAAAAGTTTTTTGTCTTATGATAAATTACCATATCATGCCATAGCATTAGGAAAATTCGATGGTATGCACAAGGCACATTTAAGACTGCTAGAGTTGCTAGGAGAGTGCGGTGCGGCAATTAGCATTGCCTCTGTTAATCCACCTTTTGTAGTCCCGCCAAATTTGCGAGAGCATTATAGCCATAGAGATAAATACGGCAGAGTGCCTTTCTATCGCATAAGATTTGATTGTATTAAAGACTTTAGTGCTAAGGAATTTTTGGAATTACTTTTTTCTATCCTGCCAAATCTTAGACGCATTGTTGTGGGATATGATTTTTGCTTTGGTAAAAATCGCTCAAGTAGCGTAGCTGACATTCGTGGGCTATTAGATGACATGGGGAAAGGTGAGGTAGATATTGTTATTTTGCAATCACAAAAGCATAATGACATGCCAATCCACACTAGCATTATAAAAGAGCTAATAAAATATGGTGATATGGAATCTGTTAGCGGTATGCTGGGTAGATTCTATGAAATACGTGGCATTGTTATAAAAGGGCAGGGCATAGGTAGCACAAAGCTATATCCCACGATAAATATTAGAAACTCGCTATATGTGATACCGAAGTTTGGAGTATACGCTACATTTAGCATAGTTAAGGGTGTGGTGTATAAATCTGTATCGTTTGTGGGCGTTCGTGTAAGCACGGATTCTAAATTCTGCATTGAAACTCATATTATAGATGATGAGGTAAATGTAGAGAGCAAAGAGAGTATTTGTATTAGATTTGTAGAGATGATTCGCAATAATCAAAAGTTTGATAGTTTAGAGAAGTTAAAATCCCAGATTCAAAATGATATACAACGGGCTAGGGATATTTTGACTTTATTGCATTAAAATATGCTTAATAATTTTATAAAAGGACAACAATGATACTTCTAAGCGGACCATGCGTTATAGAAAGTGAGGAAAATCTATATAAAATCGCGAAAGAATTAGAATTTGTGCGGGATAATCATGATATAGACTTCTATTTCAAGGCAAGTTTTGATAAGGCAAATCGCACAAGTCTTGATAGCTTTAGAGGACCTGGGCTAGATGAGGGGCTGCGATTATTGCAAAAAATTAAAAATGACTTTGGCTACAAAATCATCACAGACATTCATGAGAGCCATCAGGCAACTGCCCTAGAGCAGGTTGTAGATGTGATACAGATTCCCGCATTTCTGTGTAGACAGACGGATTTAATTGTGAGTGTAGCAAAGACAAGAAGCATTATTAATATCAAAAAGGGGCAGTTCATGAATCCCGCTGATATGAAATATAGCGTCTTAAAGGCATTAAAAACGCGCGATAATAGCATTACAGATGAGGATTTTGTAAATAATGCAAATGCCCTAAGTGCAAAGTATCATATATGGCTAACAGAGCGGGGAAGCACCTTTGGCTATGGGAATCTAGTCGTGGATATGCGTTCGCTTGTGATTATGAGACGTTTTGCACCTGTGATTTTTGATGCTACACATAGTGTGCAGATGCCGGGCGGATTAGATGGAAAGAGCGGTGGGGATTCTAGCTTTGTGCCTTATCTAGCCCGTGCGGCGGCTAGTATTGGCGTAGATGGCTATTTTATGGAGACGCATTTTAACCCCAAGGAAGCACTAAGCGATGGGGCAAATATGATTGCCTTAGATAAGCTAAAAAAACTCATTCCCATATTATCAGAGCTTGATTACATAGCATCAAGGAGTATCTAATGGAAGTGATACTGGCGGAGAAATACGGCTTTTGTTTTGGAGTAAAACGTGCCATAAAGATTACAGAAAAAATCGCGAAAAATAATCCAAATACCCTAACGCTAGGACCGCTAATCCACAATCCACTAGAGATTGCAAGGCTGCAGGATAGCTTTGGCGTAAAGGTGCAAGAGGACATTAATAATCTAGGCGATAGCAAATCTGTCATCATTCGCACACATGGAATCACAAAGGAAAATCTTGAGATTCTAAAGACAAAGGGTGTAGAAATCACAGATGCGACCTGCCCCTTTGTAACCAAACCGCAAAAGATAGTTCAAGAGATGAGTGAGAGTGGCTATGATATTATCATCTTTGGCGATGAGAATCACCCAGAGGTTCGTAGCGTGATGAGCTATAGCGTGAAAAAGCCGCTTGTCATCGCTAGTCTTGATTCCCTAAAAGCTATTAAAAAGATTCCAAAAAAAGTCGCCGTCATCTCGCAGACCACAAAGCAGATAGATAAATTCACAGAGATTATTGCCTACCTTGTGGCAAACTCGCTAGAGGTGCGGACATTTAATACAATATGCAATGCCACTTTTGAGAATCAAGAAGCCACAAGGAGCTTAAGCCAAAAGGCAGATGTGATGATAATCGTAGGCGGCAAAACTTCGGCAAATACTAAGCAGCTTTTCTATATAGCACAGAATCACTGCAAGGATAGCTATCTTGTGGAAAATGAGAATGATATAGAATCTAGCTGGTTTATAGGAAAGCAGACCTGTGGCGTAAGTGCTGGCGCTAGCACACCAAATTGGGTAATAAAAAATGTGTGTGATAGGATAAAGATGGTGGTGGAATAATTGATTTTTAGCTAATAATATGGTTAGCTTTTTGAGTGTGAATGATTATTTAAAAATTAACTATAGCCTATAACTCAAGAATACTTCACTTTGCAGGAGAGTTAGGGTAGGGGTAGAAACCTTAGAATCTAGATTCCATGTAGATGTTTCGCTATGCTCAACATGACTTAAATTCGTCATTCTGAACGAATGTGAAGAATATAGATTCCGATAAATTAGCCTTATCCAGCAAAAATTTTATTTAATATAAATATTTTGTTAATGCACCTCTTTAGTTTATTGTTTTAAGTTTTAGATTATCATTTATCCGCTAAAATGTGAATATAACTCTACTTAAGGTTACAAATGTTTGTAAAAATACTTCCATTTCTAAGTATTCTTGTTTTTAGATTTAGTGCGCTTTTTATCGTTCTGCCTGTTATATCTTTACTAATTTTTGCCCTGCCAGATTCTAACATTTGGACTGTTGGCTTTGCCATTGGGGCACCGTATTTGTTTCAAGCGATTTTTCAGCCATTTTTTGGACGTTTTAGTGATAGATATGGCAGGAAGCCCGTGCTTATAGTGGGACTTTTTATTTTCCTTATAGGCTGCATTGTGTGTATGCTTGAGGATTCTATTTACTATCTCATCATCGGGCGCTGCATTCAGGGCATGGGTGCGGTAGGGGGGATTCTAACCGCACTTGTGGCAGACTGCGTTAGGGAAGAAAAACGCACTTCTGCTATGGCGCTTATGGGGATTGGAATCTTTTTTAGCTTTATTGTCTCTATGGTGCTAGGTTCGCTTATTGGCGGACATTTTGGACTAAACGCACTCTTTGCCTTTAGTGCAGTCGTTACCCTCATCTCTATAATAATAGCTTTTATTTTTGTAAAGCCTTCTGCTAAAATCAAATATGTTTATCCAAATAAAGAGCTAGATTTGGGATTGCAAAGAGAGCTAAAGATGGGAATCCTTGCCATTAGCATTAGCGGATTTGTAGAGAAATTCCTCATGATTCTAACCTTTGCTATCATGCCTATTATTCTAAGTCAGCATATAGAAAAGACGCATTTTTGGATAGTCTATACGATATGTATGATAGTAGGCATTTTAGCACTAGGTCCTGCATCTATCTTTAGTGAGAAAAGGGGGAAGTCAAAGGGCGTATTGCTAATTAGCATTATTTTATTTCTCCTCTCATATCTTCTCATGGCATTATTTATGTATAATATGAATCTATTTGTGGTAGCGGCGGCACTATTTTTTGCCGCATTTAGCATTCAGGAATCTTTACTGCAAAGTCTCATTAGCAAGTATGCAAAGGCACAAAATAGGGGGGCAGTCATCGGGGACTTTAGTGCGGCAGGCTTTGCGGGGAGCTTTGTGGGGGCAATTATTGGCGGATTTTTTAGCGATTATGCTAATTTGTCTAGCTATCATCTTGTGTTATTTCTAGTCTTAGTATTAGCCATGATTGTATGGATAGTTTTTATAGTCTCTGTCATTAAGAATCCAAATGTGGCAAAGAATGTGTATGTGGCATTAGATTCTATCAATAAAGATTCCCTAAAACTGCTAAACGATATGAATGGAATCATCGAGTGGTATGAGAATGCAAGTGAAAATGTCCTAACCATAAAATACAATAGTAATGTGATAGAATCCTCAAAGATAATAGAACTACTTGGAGTTGTAAAATGAGAATCTTATGTATGTTAGTCTTTTTTCTAGCTTTCATGGAGGCAAAGGATAGTTTAGAGAATATCAAAAGTATGCAGGCGGAGTTTAAGCAGCAAGTAAAAGGTGAGAGAGGTGCCATTCCCGTAGTCTATGAGGGAATCATGTATGCTATGGATAATAAAATAAGATGGCATTATAATAAGCCTCTTAACAAAGATGTATATTTAGAGGATAATGTAGCCTATATCTACGAGCCGCAGCTAAATCAGGTAACCATAGGGTCGCTAAAAGAGAATGTAGATTTTATAAAGATTCTAAAAAGGGTGAAAAAAATAAAGGGCAAAGCAGACCTCTATGAGACTACGATAGATAATGTGAAATATGTGCTGTCTATGAGGGATAATAAGCCCTACACGCTTTCCTACAAAGACGAGCTAGATAATCAAGTAGTGATATTATTTAGCAATGTAGAGATGAATAAATATATAAATCAAGATACCTTTGTCTTTATCCCTCCAAAGGACGTGGAGTATATAGAGGCAAATTAGGGTCGGTATAAATTTTTGGAAGCATGGGTTATTTGCTATTGCTAATATATAGTAGATTCTTATGGTAAAACATTTTTTGACAAAGTTTTGTATGATTCTTGGAATCTAATAAAAAACCAATTCAGACAATATATCACATAAAAGCGTTTACGTTTTACATAATAAAACAACCAAACAAACACTCATATTTCAAATAACACGACCCGATATACAATCGCAGCCCAGAGCCAAAAAAGGAAATATCGATACTTTACATATAATAAATATCGATAGACAAGCGACTTTTAATCACCCATATCCGAATATTTTATACTCAAAGCATACAATAAACCCAAGATGACGTAGTCAGTATAGCATAAAAAAACAAAATTCACATAAAAAATTCACATTTTTTAAAAATTTCATCATTCTTAAGATAGGAAAAGTAATAAAACTGCAGACAAAAAAGTGGAAAAATCTTTTACGAAAATCTTGGCAAACTTTCCAAAACTCATAAAACTACCGACTATTATAACACAAAAAGTAAATAAAACATTCTTTTTTACATAGCAATAAAAATATAAGTAAGAAACATACTATAAAAACAAACAAACATATAAAATTCCCTTTTCTGTGCGTCTGTATTTGTGTGTGGCATGCAATAAATCCATTTGTGCGAGGGCATATCGTGGCATGTCTATAAAAACATATAAACCCTTGAAATACAAGACAATAAACCAAAAACAAACCCAATGTGTGCGAGAGCTAAAGCGAAATGAAAAGTGCTACAAAAATAAACACATAAAACTAAAGGCATAAAAAGAAAGACAAAAACATAATAGTTATAAAAACTTCTCAAAAAATAAGCCAAACAATACGCAAAATCTTTACTATCCAAAACTCAACAACATTAAAACTACAAAACCAATCAATACCCCTATTTTTTCAAGCACACAACACACTAGCATTTCACCACACAAACAGAAAGGCTAAAAATGAGAATCGAACTCACAAGAAAAGAAATCGGAACGCCCTACACAAAGGGAACAAGAACAGAGAGAGGCACATTCGGGAAACTAAGAGTGTATGTAAATGATGAGCTAATAACATTTAAGCACCCCCAAAGTGGCAAAACAAGAGACTTTCTTTACACAATGGAGAATGAGATAGAGGGTAGCGAAAGTGGCAAAGACTTAAGAATCCCATCAAGTGATAATTATGCTTTAGTGTGGAGTTCCACAGGCAAAGGGTTTATTCCGCCAAAATACAAAGGCAAGGGTGCAGATGGCAGAAACAAAACTATTTTAGTCTGTGATAAAAAAAATCCCGCTTTTGCAGCTCGCAGGATTCTAATTCACATAGGCAATAGCGCTATAGACACCGCAGGTTGCATTCTGCTAGGTTGGGATAGAAACAATGCCATTATTACAGAATCAACAATAGCGGTTGAATTATTCTATGATTTAATGGAAAAACATGATATTAAAGCTTTTAGTTTTCATATAAAAAATGAGGTAGAAAATGGATAACTTTTTGTTAGTTTTTATATTTATGTGCTTTTTTAGCTTTTGCATATTTGTTTTTGAATGTCTTAACAGGTTGGTTAGCAGGAATGAGGACATAATCGTTAAATACAGACCAAAAATAAATAAGGTAAGTGATGAAATCATAAGGAAACTTAATAGATAGCTATCTTTTTTAGTAATGTTTAGTTATGTTGTTAATCATTTTGACATTGTGAGGTTTGTCTTTCTTGCGACTTCATTTTAAGATTGACTCTGTAATGTTGGTGCTACAAACTTACTACATGTTGGTTTGTTTTAACATGTTGAGATTTCCCCTGGTCTTGGGTATTCCCCTCGTCATGTTGAGAATCACATCGTCATTCTGATAATTCATCTCGTCATTCTGATAATTCATCTCGTCATTCTGAGACGAAGTCGAAGAATCTCTAAAAAACGTCCTTTTGGATTCCCTTAGAGATTCTTCACATTCGTTCAGAATGACGAGAGGAAAGGCAACAATCACGTTTTTATGGATTCTTCGCTACGCTCAGAATGACGTTGTGAATCTATTTTAATTATATTTTGTTACCTTATATGTTATTTTATATGTTTAGATTCCATACATTTAGTTTCTAAATAAATTGAAAGCACTATTATGGAAGATTTGTTTTTCATGCTAAATATCGTTTATATTTAATATATAATTATAAAACAT
>CASEHV010000015.1 GCA_949287835.1 uncultured Helicobacter sp. | reverse complement strand
TTCATGATAGCCTGACCCAACGCACTAGCCTGACTTCTCAAGCTATCTGCGATAATCATACCAGAAGCATCATCTGCTGCCTTGTTGATTCTCAAACCTGAACTCAACTTCTCCAAAGAATCCTTAAGTCCTCTTTGTGTTCCTACGCTCTGCACATGCGCATTCAACGCATTTATGTTAGTGTTGACTTGAAAAGCCATTGTCACTCCTTGTGAAAATATTGTAAAAATATCCAAGCATCCTTGCTTGTCGTGTATAAATCGGATATATTTTAATTTTTTAAAGAAATTTAATTAAATTTTTTATTCCCCCCCACTTTTTGATTCTATTCTACTTGATTTTATGCAGGGATAATCCTGCCCTCCCGCATTATTAGATATTCTTTACAGAATCTTTTTGCTAGATTCCTATCATGTGTGATAAAGATAAAGCTACAGGCATTTTGTTTTTGCAATTCTAATAATACATTCCATACTCTCTCTTGCAGTTCATAATCAAATCCCGAGGTGCTTTCATCTAGGATTAGAATCTTAGGTTTTATTAAAAGGGCGCTTGCTATGCAGATTCTCTGTGCTTCTCCGCCAGATAGCATGGGGGGGTAGGAATGCAGAATCTCACTACGCAATCCTAGCTGTGAGAGGACAGATTCCATCATCTCATATTGCGTTGTTTTATTCTTTATGCCTAGCAGATATATTAGAGGCTCTTTTAGATTCTCAAAAACATTCAATCTAGGATTTAGCGATGAGACCACATCTTGAAATAAGATTTGCACGTCTTTGTAAAATGCCCTGCGTTGGCAGAGATTATTTAAAACCACTTTTTTACCCTCTAGTATTATGGAATCACTTTTAATAATCCCTGCTATCGCTTTAGCCAGAGTGCTTTTCCCACTGCCACTAGCGCCCATGAGTGCTAGGGTGCTAGAGTAATCTAGGCTAAAGGAAATATCATGCAGGATATAATGCTTTTTAGAGCTAAAGGACTTTTTGTAGAAATGGCTTAGATTCCTTACCTCTAGTAGCGGTGGCTTTAAGAGCATCTTAGCCTCTCTTGCAATATCTCACCTAGCCTTGTAGCCATGCTAGATTCTAGAATCTTATTTACCTCAATGACTTGGACTATGCTACCCTCATGCAAAAATGCAACGCAATCAGCCATATACAATGCCATATCTAAATCATGCGTTATAAATAATATGCCCTTTGAGTGGCTTTTTTGAATATCTTTTATTAAAGATAGAATCTTATATGCAATATCATAGTCTAAATCGCTTGTAGGCTCATCGGCTATGAGAAAGTCTTTATTGCTAAGAAGGCTAATGGCTATCATGACGCGCTGCAGCATTCCGCCACTTAGCATAAAAGGATACATATCTAGCACCTTTTTATCTAGCCCTACGATTTTTAGTGTCTCTATGATTTTATCCATACTAGCGGTGCATGATTCTCTAATATGAGATTTTATAGAGTGCATATCATTAAAGCAGGTTTTTGGATTCTGCACTATACTAGAAAGCGGCGCCTTAGCAATGGGAGCATTATCTAGCATTATATTCCCGCTAAATGTAAGATTGTTAGGCATTAATCCCTGCAGAAATGAGGCACAAAGCGTCTTGCCACTCCCGCTAATGCCTAATAACACTAATGTTCTGCCCTTTGGTATGCAAAGATTAATATTCTCTAATAGCACTTTGTCTTTATGTTTTACACAAAGATTCCTAATCTCTAGCTTCATTTTGATAAATCCATGTCAAAATAATCTCTAAGACTATCGCCTAATATATTAAACAATACAACACTAAGAAACAAAGCAACCCCAGGATATATTAACAACTCAGGATTGCTAAATAAAAAATCCTTAGAATCCCCAATCATCACTCCCCACTCAGAATCTGGCGGCTGCACGCCTAGCCCTAGAAAAGACAATCCCGCTATGTGCAAAAGCATGTGCCCTATATCCATACTCGCTAGTATAATGCACTGGCTTAAAATAGGCACTAGCATATTTCGCACAAAATTTTGAAAAGCACTGGCGCCATGCGTAAAAGATAGAATCACAAATTCTTGATGCTTTAGGGAAAAGACTATGCTACGCACGATTCTAGCATACCATGCCCAGTGCGTTAGGGCTATGGCGATGATGATATTTTGCAGTCCAGAGCCAAGTATGCCTATGAAAAATAGCGATAGCACGACGGTAGGCAGACTCAAAAATAAATCGCAAAGTCGCATTAAGATTCTATCCACTAACCCCCCTAGAAATCCCGCTATTCCCCCCACTAAGATTCCTAGAATAATAATGATTGCTAAGATAGAAAATACCGCACTAAGCGAGATTCTAGCACCATAAATAATACGCGTAAAAATATCGCGTCCCAAATGGTCAGTGCCTAGAAAATGGCTAAATGATGGAGATGCAAAGCGATTTGCTAAATCTATCGCATCAGGTTTATAAGGCAGGAAAGTCGGTGCAAAGATTGCCATGGCTATGAGGATTATGATTAGAAATAGGGATATTTTCCCAAAGAGGCTAAAGCTTTTCATGATTTATTCCTATTTGCATATTCATATCGCACTTTTGGATTAAGGCAGGCATACAGAATATCCACAAGGAGATTAAATACGCAAAAGATAGCACACATAGAAACTACGAAGCATTCAATAATGGGATAGTCATGATTAGCAATGCCCTGTATGCTGTAATATCCAATGCCGGGCAGCGCGAAAATGCTTTCAATCACAAGTGCGCCGCCAATTAGCTCTCCTACATGCATGCCAAGCGCGGTTACAATCGGCAGGGTAGCGTTGTAGAAAATATGCTTTATGGCTATTTTTGTTTTGCTTAACCCCCGCATTTTTGCATACATGATATGGCGACTTTTGGAAATCTCTAGCATATTTGTCCGTATAAGTCTAATATTAATGCAAAGCGACATAATAGCTATGCTAATGGAGGGTAGCACAAATGAGGATAGACTATCATCACCTAGCGGTGGCAGCCAATCTAGCTTTAGAGAAAATAGCATGATAAGCAAAAATGCCAACCAAAAATTTGGCACAGATACCCCTAGAAAGCAAAAGAATCTAATAATATAATCAAGCCATTTTCCTCTATAAATAAATGAGAGGATTCCAAGCGGAATAGAGACAAGAAGCGTTAGAGAAAAGGCAAAAAATGTAAGCAATAAAGTATTTGGCATAAATGCTAAAAAATCATCTGCCACATCTCTATCTGTCATATAAGATTTGCCAAAATCTAGTGCTACAGCATTCTTTAGCCAGATTCCATACTGCTCTAAAAGTGGCTTATCCAAACCAAACTGCACTCTTAGCTCCTGCACTAAAGCGGGACTTGATTGCAGTTTAGAATTAATAATATATTGCTCAACAGGGTCTGTGCCGCTAAGACGTAATAATAAAAATATCACAAACGAAGCGATGAGAAGTATCGGGAAAATAAGCAAGATTCTAAAAATGATAAATCTAAGCATGTTTAAGCTCTAAATATCGCTCTAATATTATACACGCGCTTATGCTATCTAGTCTGCCATCCTTTCCCTTTACTCTGCCACCTAGCCTCTCTAGCGCCTCTTTGCTACTGTATTCCTCATTGATAAAATCTAGTTTTCCATCAAAATCCATTAATGCTAAAAAATGCTTAATTCGCCTTTGTAGCTCTTCATTTTTGCTTGATAATGCATTAGTGCCTAGCAATCCAAAAACCAATGTAATGCTAGATAGTGGCATTTGGGAATCTTTTAGCAAAACTTCTTTTAGCTCTCTTGCGGCTTGATTGCGATTTTTACGGAAAATGGGATTTAGCGGCACTACTACATTTCCTGCTAACTTTGCTAATCCAATACGTTTTAATCCAAAATCTAAAGCATATATCATAAATTTCCCTAAAAAAACACCATCCTAGTCCTATCCTTAAACTCCAAAATGGCATTGATATAATCCTCTAGGATATTATATATGCAGTGTGAGAAAATGTATAAATAGCTTTTATCTCTGTGTTTCTGTAAAGCTTGTGCTACCTCTTCATCAAATCTTACGATATAGAGACTTTCATCATGGGCATATAATCTATCATCTACAATAATGTCTAGCTCTATGTCAAAGGGCTTTGAAGTCTTTATAGCCATGTTTAAGGCTAATTCATAAGGGCTTATTGTCTTTGTCTCATTGATATTATAAATCTCATTTAGAATCTTGTCTCTATGTATAAGGGTGTAGATATTAAATTTAGATTCTATGTTGTCTTGAGATTCTTCGGCTAACGCCTCAGAATGACGCGATGGAGTCTCAGAATGAGAAGTATTGTTAGGTGATGAAATATTAGAAAGCGATGAAATCTTAGAATCTTTACTATCTTTATCATCATGATTTATATTTTTCATTGTTGTCCTTTTAGGGTTTTTTGTATGACTTGGTATAGTTCTTCTTTATTTGTCTTGACATTAAATAGGACTTTTATATTCTTATCTTTTAGCTTGTCGTGTAGCTTTGCAAAAAATACCTTTGCATAATCGATTTTTCTTCTCTCCTGTGCAGGGATAAGCTCATGGCTATCATAGCCCTTAGTCTCACAGACGAAAAATATTTTCCCCCCATTTTCCTCCTCTATGAAGTAGGCAAAATCTGGCTCATAGTTTTTATATGGCGTAGGAATGCTAAGACGCGGTAGCTTGGCAAATACTTTTATGCTTATCTTACCTTCCTTGCTTTCAAACTCACTTATATTTTGCTTTATTAAATCCTTTTCTATTAGGGAATCATACACTAAGCTATCATAGAGATAGGATTCTGCGACTTTATCAACACTGCTTTCTCTACCTAGTAGGTGCATGGGGATTTTCTCTTTTATTTTGCCATTTTCTACAAGATTGCTATATGCGTGGCTAAAGACATCACAGGTAAATTCGTAATCTACCATCTGCACAAGATTCTCATGAAAGCTATCTAGGATAACTCTCTCTAACATTGAGAACGCATCTTTTGGGGAATTTCTAAAACTGCTCTTATCTAATCTCTCATAGATTTTATAGATGAAAGGGTAGGGGAATTTTAGATTCTGGCATATCTTATAAAGGGCATTTTGCTCCTCGTATTCTAGGGCATGTGAGTAATGTTTAGAATCTAGTTTTGTTATTTTTTCATCTTTAATAATATTTTTCTCTAATGTCTTTGTTCTAAATATAATTTCTTTCTGCTCTATGACTTCGTTTTGAAATCTCTGCTTTATGGAATCTATGAGTATTTCCTCATTGATATGTTTATAAATGATTTTTGCCTCATAATTTATACTATCCCGTAGCTCTTTGAATCTAGCCGCTAAATCCTGCCTTAGCCTTACCTGTCTAATATCATTACCTTTTTTAATCTGCTCATGTCTATTGCTAGTCGTGGACGGTGGGAATTTTTTTAGCACTTCATCTAGTTTATCACCTAGAATCTCTTGTGCCTTTTTATTTGTAGAGATGAAGTCATGGATGGATTCTGTAATGATATATTGATTCTGACTTTCATTAAAAGATATGATTTTATTATCGTTTAGAAGGGTTAGCAATGCAATAATCTTATTGTCATTTAATCCTATCTCTCTTAGCCTATCATAGCTAATAACATTGCTAAAGCTAAGATTCTGTACTTCCTTTTGTAGCCTTTCTATATAATTATGCTCCTTGCCACTTATGACAATATCTAGGGCATTGACTTCATAGAAAGCATTGTCATCTTCATTAAAATATTTGTGATTCATACGTCTGCTGCTAGAGTTTAGCGCTAATCTTAATCCACGTCCTACCTGCTGATGAATGCTTATCTCACTAGCACTACTTGATAGTTTGGCTATGGTAAAGATGTTTGGATTATCCCAGCCCTCCTGCAATGCCCAAACGCTAAAGATAAAACGCAGGGGGGTATCTAGCGATAGCAATCTCTCTTTGTCCTTTAATATGAGTGCTATATCTGCACCTTCTTGGCTATCCTTATTTTTATTGCTAAGCTTGGCATCGCCGCTAAAATAGCCTTGATACACGACTAACTTTCCCTCATTATCAAAGTCTTTTTGTAGAAACTCTCTATATTTTGGATTTAAATCCTTTTTTAGAATCTCAGTGCGAATCTCCTTGTAGATTCTCTCAAAGCTCTCTTTTAAAGCGGCGTTTCTACCTCTAAAATCATCTATTGATGGGATAAAAAAGAGACTTAGGGCTTTAATATTACTATTAAATAATTTCTCCTCTTTCTCAAAATGTAGCTCTATGGCTCTACGCAATAATCTATCTCTCTCATCATTACCTAGTATATAATTCCCCACTTTTGATACTACACTATTGTCGCTAAAGTAGGCTTTGCTAGACTTTGAATCTATTTTTATGAGTTCCTTGCCATTTAGATTCTCATTTATGCCTAGTGTTATTTCTTTTGAAACACCGTTTTCATTGTAGCTAAAAGTCGCTTTCTTGCCACTGCATAATTTTAGGAATATATCATTTTCTAAATTTTCTAATGAATGTACACGTATTTGCTTTACAAGATAGCGCTCAAATGCCTGAATGCTATCAAGCACATAGGCAATATTGCTAATTTGGAATTTCTCTTCTTTAGGAAAGGTCGCTCCAAAGCGGAAATAAAGACTTTTGAGACGACTAAAACTCTCATAAAATTTCTCACCTTTTAGCAGATGTGGCTCATCGATGATACAAATAGGCTTTAAATCTATGAGAGATTCAAATGGGCTTTTGCCAAACGCAGATTCTCTAGCCTGATTTAGGATATTTGCCTGTTTGTCTATGGCACTATTTGTTAGCACAAGCAAGGAAAATTCTCTATCGCCTACATAGCTCCACACTTCACTAAGACTTTTGGAATCTGTATAGTAATAAGTCTTTAAATAACGTCCATATTTACTATAAAAGTAGCTTTTGGTTAGCTCTACATTCTGACGTACAGATTCTAAAATAGCTCTGCGAGGCACAAAGATAATAAATTTTTTAGAATCATATTCTCTACATAGCTCAAACATGAGATTTAGGTAAGTAAAGGTCTTGCCCGTGCCTGTCTCCATTAGTATGTCTATGTTTAGATTCTCACTGTATCGATGTATTACCTGCGGATTTGTCTCATAGAATCTTTTAAGGCACTCTTTTAGATTATCCTGTGAAACAAAGTCAAAGTCTCTTAAAAGCTGAGTGATATTTTTTATACATGCTATCTGATAGTCTTGCTCCTCAAATATCATTTATAATCCATTAACGCACTGAGTTTGTCAATTTATCAAGTAAAGCCTTTGTATTTTTCACAAATGGACTATCTAGCGGAATGCCATGTACCTTAGCGACTGTATCCATGTCTGTGGCTAACACATAAGTCTTTCCATTTTCCTCATAGACTAGAATCTTCATGGGTAAATCTATTGCTAACTGCGGATATTGCTTCATCAAGTCTGTGCCAACAGATGGATTCCCAAAGATTATTACGACTGCATTCTGCATACTCTTGCCACGCTCTTTTGCTGCCTCTGTGTGATTAATGAGGGTAAAAACCTTCATGTCTTTATTAGACTTTATGGTGTTTAGCAAAGAGTGCAGGGTGGAATCAAAGTTACTTTTACTTTGAATAGGATTTGCAAATGCTACACTCATGGCTAAAAAAATCATGGCTAAAATTCTCATCTAAAACTCCTAAAAATAATCCCCGCATTATAGGCTAAAAAAGCTAGAACCGCTACCGCTGAAATACACATGTCCATATTCTCTCTCTAGCTCTAGGGCAGTGTCGTGCAATCTTTTATAAAGAGTTTTTGCTGGGAGATATAAATCATTTAGAGATTCCATACTATGATTTAGCATTAAGGTTTTGGAATCTGTTTTTAAATCGATAATCTCTGTGGCTACATTTAATCTATCAAATTCGTCATATACTTTAGAGGTGCTACAAAAAATATCATTTGTGTGAATCCTAATATCCATACTATCCTCAAAGAATGGTTCTACAATCTCGCCTACCCCGCTTACATTCGCACTTAGAAACTCTGGCATATCTCCATCACAGATAAAATTCATATCCAAACTATCCGTGTAATATGAAAAATATCTGTGAATCTTATTTTTATTCTGTGTATATAGCATAATAAAAAAGCAAATATCTGAGCCTAGATTCTGCGCTATCTTTGCTATATCGCATATACTATATCCTAGCCCTAGCATGTCATTAAATAGCAAAAGGGCAATTGCCGCATTAGAGCTTCCCCCGCCAAGCCCTGCCCCTGCTTTTATCCTTTTATCCACATACACAGATATGTATTTATTAGTCCTTACATTTAGTGCTTTGTATGCTTTATAGATGAGATTACACTCTATGTCGCAGTCAAAATTGCCGAAGAGATAAAAATTATTGATGTTTTGGAATCTGCAATGATTTATATCTGGCTTTTTATTGCTAAGTGAAAATGCCATGCTATCATAGATTCCATTGATACATAAATGGAATCTAGATTCCAAAAGATGTTTAGCCCCGCATTTTTTGCCTATTTTTAATGCGATATTAATCTTTGGATACGACCGTGCTAGTGCTATCATGAAAGTCCTTTGTGCAATATTAATGAAAAAATGTAACATTTTTGCGTGAAATTGCATTCAAAAGAAACAAAAATAAAATATAGAATCCTAGAATCCATTTATAATTTTTGTTATTCTATCTTTACCAAACATAACAAGGACAACACTTTGGAACGGCTTTTTAAACTCATTGTTTTCTTGCTCATCGTAGGCTTTGGATTGTATTTTACCTTTCCCTATAATCTTAGCAGGGCTGATTTGAATGCGACATATTTTAGTATTCTCACGACTCTTATGCTAACCGCTGGGGGCGTGGCGATTGGCGTTGTATTTGGTCTCATCATATCTTTCCTGCGATTTTTGGAAAACAGAATAATAAACTTTATCATTGATGAATATATCGATATTATGCGTGGTACACCGATAGTCATTCAACTGCTAATCTTTGCTTATGTCATCTTTGCTGCGATGAATAATAACTTCCTAGCCGCTCTAGTCGCACTTGGCCTAAACTCATCGGCATACATAGCCGAGATTATACGCGCTGGGATAAATAGCGTTGATAAGGGGCAGATGGACGCTAGTAAGGCTATGGGTCTTAGTCGCTTTACTACTATGAGAGAGATTATCATGCCACAGGCGATTAAGAATATCCTGCCCGGACTTGCTAATGAATTTATCGTGGTATTTAAGGATACTTCTGTCGTGGGATTTGTTAGCGTCAATGATATTACATTCCAGAGTAAGACATTGCAGGCATTGCTGTATAATCCGATGCCTATGATATTTGCTGCGGTCGTGTATTATGCGTTTGTGAAAATCTTTTCATTTCTTGTAGAGATACTAGAAAAGCAGTTAAAAAAGCATGATTAGGTAGGATTCATGATAAAAGTTTGCAATTTAATTAAGAATTACGATAGGTTAGAGATTCTAAAAGGCATCGATGTAGAGATAAAGGCTGGTGAGGTCGTGGCGATAATCGGTCCTAGCGGCGGGGGGAAAAGCACCTTTCTTAGATGTCTAAATCTACTTGAAGTCCCAACAAAGGGCGAGATTCTCATTAATGAAAAAAATATTCTTGATAAAGATGTGGATATTAATAAGATTCGCCAAAAGGTTAGCATGGTATTTCAGCATTTTAATCTTTTTGCTAATAAAACCGTGCTTGAGAATCTTATCCTAGCGCCCATAAAAGCGGGATTAATGAAAAAAGATGATGCTATACAAAAGGCTAGAGTGTTGCTAAAACGTGTGGGATTAAGCGATAAGGAAAATGTAAAACCACATAGACTATCCGGGGGGCAGAAGCAACGCATAGCCATAGCCCGTAGCCTTTGTATGAATCCAGAAGTGATATTATTTGATGAGCCAACAAGTGCGCTAGACCCAGAGATGGTAGGCGAAGTGCTAGGATTAATGAAGGAAGTGGCAAGTGAGGGCATGACGATGATAGTGGTAACGCATGAAATGGGCTTTGCTAAGAATGTAGCAAATAGAATCTTATTCATGGCGGAGGGCAAGATTTTGGAGGATAATAATCCAGAGGAAATCTTTGGGAATCCGCAGCATGAGAGACTAAAAGACTTTCTAAATAAAGTGCTAAATCATTAGTGTATTACAAAGGATAGTGATGAATGATTTTTGGTTTGTAGTAATGATAATTGCCGTTTATGTGTTTATAAAAAATGTCTTTTTGGCAATATATTATTTCACCGTAGCGATAGTAAAGCTACTTTTTGCGATATTGATGATGTTTGTATGGATTTTTAAGAAGATATTTGTTAGAAATAAAGAAGAATGATATTTGTGTGAATAATCTAGCGTTATTGATTCTTAATATAAAGATTCTTAATAATCATATTAAATCTAAGAAGCTATAAATATTCACTATCTATAAAAGTTAGCAAGATTATTAAAGATTCTTGATATAACACTCCGCTATTCTAACGGCATTTGTGGCCGCACCAACGCGGACTTGGTCAGCTACACAGAATAAATGCAAGATTCTCTTATCATAAATATCTTCTCTAATCCTGCCTACATACGTATCATCTGTATCTGTGGCTATAAGCGGCATGGGGTATTCATTCTCCTTTGGATTATCGACTACCACCACGCCCTTAGCATTTCTTAGGATCTCTCTTGCCTCATTTGCACTCACCTCTTTGTCAAAACGCACAGTAATACTCTCGCTATGGCTACGCAAGATTGGCACACGCACACATGTCGCCGAAATCTCAAAATTTGCATGCATGATTTTATGCGTTTCATTCACCATTTTCATCTCCTCTTTTGTGTAGTCATTATCCATAAATCTATCAATGTGAGGGATAAGGTTTAGTGCGATTCTATGCGGAAAGGTCTTTGGCTCTACATCGCCTAGCTCAAAGGAAAAGAATTTCTGCATTTGTGATACAAGCTCCTCCATGCCGCTTTTCCCCGCGCCGCTTACTGCCTGATATGTGCTAACATCTACGCGACTAATGCCAAATGCCCTATGAAGCGGATCTAGCACCTGCACCATCTGTATAGTGGAGCAGTTTGGATTAGCTATGATTGCCTTGCTTTTTGGAATATCAAAGGCATTTACCTCTGGTACGACTAAGGCAATGTCATCTTGCATTCTAAAAAAGCTAGTATTATCAATCACCACAGCGCCAGAATCTAGTGCTATCTTTGCATATTTCTCACTAACACTAGCACCCGCACTAAAGAAGCAAATATCGATATTCTCCTCTTTAAAGACCTCATTTGTAGTCTCTAGCACACTATATTCTTTATTTCTAAAGGTTACTTTTTTCCCAACGCTACGACTACTAGCAAGGGGGACTATCTTTGATATTGGGAAATCTCTTTGCTCTAAGATATTAAGCAGCTCCTCTCCTACCGCACCACTTACGCCGACTATGCCTACAACGAATTTCTTACTCATATAAATCACCTAAAAATCTATGCTGGATTTCGCATTATATTTTTTGCCATCTATCATAAATGAGATTCTAATCTGCCATGTGCCACCATGCGGGAAGCTAACATTGCCTTGTATATTATCACCCTTGTATTCTACCTTTGCTTTCTCTGTCATCTTTGGCATACCCGGCATCTCTGGCATCATAAAGCTTATGCTAACCTCATCTGCCTTTACCTGCTGATTATCTTTCTTGATTGCAAGACTAAAATCATTATTACCAGCGGTAAAATCCTTTTGACTAGAAAGTGTAATAGAAAAATCCTTGTGTTTTATATCTTTATCAAAGGCAAATAACGGACTAAAACAAAACATACCTGCACATATCGCAGTTGCTAACAGATGTCTCATGTAAAACTCCAGAAAAAATATGTTGAGATTATAATATAAACCTTAATAAACCTTTGGCTAACCATTATCACTAGAGTGCTGCATAGATAACCCATTATTCTCATCATATACAATTCGTGTAATTGGATATGCGATTTGTATATCACTCTCTTTTAGGAATCTCTCTACGATTTCTTGGGAAATAATGCTTTTTAATCGCAGGGTTAAAAACGCATAGTTTTGAAACCACACAGATATATCAATCCCATTATCCTTTACTATGCTAAAGACTCTAGGCGTTACATTAAGTGCTGAGTGTGCTAGGGCAAATCTATCCCTCATCTTTCTCATCTGCGTCTTTGTCTGCTCGGTATAGACTTTGGAATGCTCTGTAGCAATCTCTAGTGCGATTTCCCTAGCCTTTGAGATATTAGATGAAAAGGTGATTCTAACCTCTACGCTATCCCAGATATTTGTCAAATCGCCATAGGTGTAGTTTGAGATGAGGTTTGTAAAGATATAGTTATTTGGTATGAAGATGATTCTACCTGCCCTGTGATTATCTGTATAGGCAGTGAGGGTAATGTCCTCATAGATTGTGATTCTAAGCATAGATATATCTAGCACATCTCCTATGAATACATCATTATCTTTCTTTACCCGAATCCTATCTCCTACATGTATGCTACCACCCACGACTATGACAAGCCACCCTAGTGTACTCATAAACATATCTTTCATAGCAATGGCAAGTCCAGCGGAGGCAAAGCCCACAAACGCCACCGCATAAGTCGCATTATCAATATATGCAAATAGCAGAATGAAAAAAATCACGGTGATATTAATGACATTGATGACTTTATTAGTCGTATATGCCCTCTCGTGATGTAGGATATATTTACGTGCCAAAAGCTTAAAGGCAAAGGCTATCACAATGCTAAACACAATGGCTATCACGATATATACAAGCTTTAGAATCTGCCCTTTTATCTGCGTCTCTAAATTTGTCTCAATATAATCTGCGTCTTTGTCAAAGACCTCTATGGTGGTATCAAGGATATTTCTAGCAGATTGTAGCTCTAGCATCTCCTCTGATACCTCATCTAGCATTGATTTGTATTTTTTATTAGATTCTATATTTTGCATTTCGTTTAGAATTTCGATTTTCTTTGACATGATAGAGATGATTTTATCTAGCTCGTATTTGTGTTTTTGCAGATTTGACTTTAGCAGTCCTATGTGCTTTATAAACGATAGTGCTTCAAAGATTCCAAAAGGATTGGTAAGTGTGGGCGGATTCTCTAGTACGGGTCTATCTAGCAATTCCCCAAAAGGCTTATTTCTATACTGCTCTAATAATGCCTGCTGTTTGTGCAATGTCTCTAGCCTGTGTGTCTGATATGGCGCAAGAGGGGATTCTATACCTAGTTTCTCTAATTCTTGAATCTCTTTTAGCACATTATGATAGCTCTTAAAATTCTCAAAGCGCTTTAGCCATATACTATCGAGATTATCAATTGTAGAATCTATTCTTTGTAGTCTTTCTGTGTATGATTCTACATTTTGCTCTGCATGTAACATTAAAAGCATGAATAAACTCAAAAAAACGCTGTATTTCATAACTTTTCTTTCTGCATAATTTTTTGTAATTTTTACTATTTTATGTTAATAAAGTATTTATGGTTTTACAGATTTTTGCAGTAAATCCCCATATTCCTCGCATGATTTCTTATTTCCCTCTCTGCATTCCTTTGCTAGAGTATCAAGACGTCTTCCTATTTCCTTATCTTTCTTATCTATATCATCATGTATAGCATTATACTGCCATATAAACATGATTCCAAATGCTAGCGGAATAAGGAATATATCCGCTCTCCTCACCTTTAGTTTAAAAAATTTCATATTTTTCACCTCACTCTAAACAAAAAAATAAAAACTGCCGATTTACCTGCAACAAGACAAGAAGACTTAAAGATTAAAATTTAAGGAGCGACAAATGGCTTTCCAAGTCAATACTAACATAAATGCGTTAAACGCACATGTTAATTCGGTTTTAACACAAAGAGGACTTAAGGATTCTTTGGAGAAGTTGAGTTCAGGTTTGAGAATCAACAAGGCAGCAGATGATGCTTCTGGTATGATTATCGCAGATAGCTTGAGAAGTCAGGCTAGTGCGTTGGGTCAGGCTATCATGAA
>CASEHV010000014.1 GCA_949287835.1 uncultured Helicobacter sp. | reverse complement strand
GTGATGGCTTTGGTGTCTTGTTCTAGTCCGTTTTGAGTCTTTTGTATGTTTTGATTAATCGCTAAAGCCATTACGCCTAATTCATCTTTTGATTTTATAGAGATAGCTTTAGGTGCTTGTTTTGTCTCGTGATTTAGGTATGAGAAAAAGGAGAGGAGACCTTGTTGGATTCCCAAAATATTATTGCTGACAAAAAATCTAAGATAGGCAAAGGTAAGCCCCACGATGATTAGAATCGCTAAAATTCCGACAATAGCGACATTCACTGCTAAGTCATTGGAACGTTTCATTACAGATTCTTGGGGTATGAAAAATATAATATTCCATCTCACGCCGCTACCCTTTGATAACTCGAAATTCTTGATAGATACAAGTCCTGGAATCCCTGCTACGGTGGTATAGGGAAATATGCCTTCCTTGCCCTCTTTAGCAAAGCTCTCTAGCTTTTGTGCAAAATCATTATTTGCGACTTGTGTTAGCTTTAGTCCTAGGAATTGCGGATTCTGATTAATGCCGATGATGCCATCTTGGTCTATCATGTAACGTTGGTCATTTGGAAAGAGGCTGGAGGATTTATCCCAGAGTGGCTGCCCCATGACATTCATATCCACGAATAAGCCTATTGCGCCTATGGTTTGATTATTCTTAATAATTGGCATGGCAATCTCTTGGACGAAACGTTCCCTGCCATCAAAGCTTAATTTTCTAGGCGATGAAAACGCTATCTTGCCGCTTTGCAGTGCTTTCTGTATGGAAGGAAAGCTAATCACATCACTAATTGGATTGATTATAACCCCCACCCTAGCTCCATTATTCATTCTGGAGACGACTAAAATATCGCCATTTGTGATAAACTCAGAATCTATATGCGAAGTATCAAACAGATTTCCTTTGATATACAAATACGCATAGTCGCTGTAAATAGTCTTATTCACAAGTGAGCGCATATTAGATTCTATACTCTGAGAATCTAGCTTATTTGTATCCACTAGCACGTCAAAGACACTGGCGCTATACTCAACATCACTAATCTCGCTATTCACCATGCCAGATAGCAAGTATTTATAGTGATTTGAGCCTTCCGTTACTATCCTGTCAAACTGCTGGGTTACGGTATTTCTTGAATAAATATACACATAGATACACAGAAATGCGATGGAGATTAATACAAGAGCAGATACCACCAAGCTTATCTTGGTGCCGATTCCAAAACGAGATTTCATATTATCATTCCTTAAAAAGTGAGTGCTCTAGCTAACTTTAAGCATTGTAAAACGCAATTATGGTTTGTCTTTTTATCTTTACCATTAAGTTTGTTATAAAAATATGAAAAATTTTATAGATATGTTACTTAAAGTTACTTTTAAAAATGATAATAATAGTAGCTATGAAATTTTTGTAAGATTTATGTAAGATTGAATATTATTATGGTTATATCTTAAATTTAGCTTTTAGGATTTACTTTAGAAAGATAGCGTTCCGTGGTTCATTTTTGTTGTGGATTTATAAACAAGCCTCTTAATAATTTGTTTTTAATTGTATATGAAAAATGTTTAAAATATTCACTATTACTAATATTGGTTAATATTGATATGTAGTTTTTTCTCATAAAATTTAGAATCTATTTTTCATCATTTATTTATAATGATAATATATAGCATTATTTTTATAATTAAGATAATAATATAGATTATTAATATTCTTTTAAGACAATATATGAGACAATCACATATATTTTTACTTAAGGAGAATATATGAATTTTAGATGCATATCGATGAGAGGCATGCAGGGGGCATGTAAAAGTAGCTTGTTTGCAGTGAGTTTATGTCTATGCTCTGCATTTGGCGATACAATAGATGATACAAGGGTGCGGGTTGGGGAGGAAAAGCAAGGCAGGTCTAAGCAGAATCTAGATTCTTCACCAAAGGCTCAGAATGATTCAAATTCACAGAATCCAGATTCCAGAGATTCTTCGGCTAATGAGCAAGAACTTCATGTTGAAGACCAAACATCTCCACAAAACCAAGATTCTATACAAGATATTTATTCCATGATAGACCAGCTAGATGAGGAAATGAATAAGGCAGATAATGCAAACACAGATAAAACGCTAAAAAAGCTAGATAGAATCGTTACTACTACAACGGGATTTAGAAAAGATATAAAAGATGCACCAGCATCGATTACGGTTGTAACGCAAGAAGAGATTCTAACCCGCCCTATAAAAGACTTAGGTGATGCGGTGCAAGACGTCCCAGGCGTATATGTGGAGACTACAAAAACAGGGCAGAATCAAATCTACATGCGTGGTTTAAGATCTAGCTACACATTAATACTAATCGATGGAAAAAGACAAAATGTAAATGGAGCATTTGAGGCAAATGGCTTTAATGGCGCGCATACTAGCTTTCTGCCACCGCTATCTATGATTGAGAAAATAGAGGTTATTCGTGGTCCTGCATCTATTATATATGGTGCAGACGCATTAGGTGGCGTTATAAATATCATTACAAAGAAAAATCCAAAGAATTTTACAGGTAGCGTTATGGTGGAGACTACCATTCAGGAGCAAAGGAAAAATTGGGGAGATTCGTATGGGGTAAATACATATTTAGCCTCGCCGCTTATAAAAGATAAATTATTTGGGAATCTAAGAGCCTCGTATAAATACAATCAGGAAAATTTCTTTTACGCACCCTCTGGCGTTAAACTTACAAATAATAATCCCTACACAAGCCACTCGCCGGGTAGGTGGTATTCATGGAATCTAGGAGGTAGATTAAGCTATGAGATAGATTCTAGCAATGTGATATATTTTGATGGTGAGTTTTATCATACCACAAACACTACGTTAAATACCTCCGCACGTGCGATAAGTGCCACAAATGATTTTAATAAGGCAAATGCGATATTAAGCCATGATGGCGATTATGAGAAGGCAGGTAAGGTATCAAGCTATGTGCAATACACGCTAACGCAGAGGATTCCACAAATGACAAGTGGCTTTGGAAATGTAAGCGGTCCTCTTAACTACGCTAGTCTTAGGCAGAATGATACTATTGTGTTAAGCTCTATGTATAATAATGACTTTAACTTAAAATCATGGGGGGATATAGCATTTACAGGTGGAATCTATTATTTATATGAAAAGTTATTTATAAGGGCAAATCATTTTAATAGAGATAGTCATCAAATAGCGGCATTTGCAGAGGGGCAGTATTTCATTATACCTAGCCTCTCGGCTACTTTAGGAGTGAGGCTTAATTATGCAAATCTTTACTCCGCACGTCCTACGCCTAGATTCTATATAAACTATAATCCTACGAATTATCTCACTATAAAGGCAGGGGTAGCAAATGGCTTTTTGATACCGAATCTAAATCAAAGTTATGATGGATTATATAATATCGATGGTAGCGGCGTGCATCAGTATGGATTTAAAGATTTGCAGGCTGAGAAGTCGTGGAATTATGAATTAGGCGTTATCCTTGATACAAATAGAATCTATGCGGGACTAACTGCATTCTATACAGATTTTGAAGACCAAATACAAACACAGACTGCTACTATGGGAGCAGGTTTGCCAGGTGGCTTTACATGCGGTGCTACTACTTGTCAATTTTTTAATAATGTAGATAGAAGTTTTTTAACGGGATTTGAAGGGACATTTCAAGCAAATATTATTGATTCTCTAACCTTTGATGCTTCATATTCTTTTACATACACAGAGCAGTTATCTGGGATAAATAAGGGTTTGCCTGTTAATTCCGTTCCTAGACATAAGCTAATGCTAAAACTTAGCTATAAATATAATGATTTCTCAACATTTATTAGAATGCAGGGGAATTTCCAAACACCCACACTACCGACAAATAGAGGGCTAAATCCGCGCGTGGTGCTAGGTGAGTTTTATAGGGATTATATTCTACTTGACTTAGCACTATCTTATAGATTCTATAAACATTTTAGCGCTACCTTATCTTTCAATAATATTTTAAATACGAATTTTATCGATTATAGGGTTGCAAGTAATAGCTATATCAATGCCTATCAAAGACATTTACCCGGCAGGAATTATTGGCTTAGCATAAAGGCAGATTGGTAAAATATGCTATGATTGCATCAAAGGATTATAAATGCGATACTTACAAGATATATATATATATATATATAACACTGCCTTAATATCCTCAAAGTATACATGCAGGGGATAATCATGAATGAGAGTAAAATTATTGGTAATGATGAGATATATGGAATCTTATTGTCTGCTGGCTCATTAGACAAGGGGACAAAGGTAAACGGTTTAAACACAGAGGAGGAGTATGTAGATTTTCTGCAAAAAGAGATTGATAGCTCTGAGCTTGTATATATTTCCTATGGTTTTGATTCCAACAATGACAGAAAAGAGATTGCGATTAAATTTATATCAAAGAATAGGGAGTTTAGAATGCTTTTTTGCAGTGCAGATAAGGCAAAAAATAATCTTTTATATTGCTTTAGTGCTCTTAAAAATCCCATCTCTAATCACACAAATCCTATTCCAATCAAGGCAAGATTTAAAATCTATTCTCAAGAGATGCCAGATAGGAATCTTAGTGATGCTAGAAAGCTAGTAGAATATCTCAAAAATCATTTTGAACCCACTCCTTTAGAATCTACTCTTCCTAATCTGCCAAAAGAAGAGCCTAGAAAAGATGACTTTAGCATAGCCCTGCCAAGTGTAGATAGATATAGAGAGCTGACAAACTCCTCTGTTCAGATTCTATCATGCAGAGAAATTTTAGATATTTTCTCTCTTGTCTTTAGCAATGCTAAAAGCTATATTGACATTAGATGCCCGTGGGTATATGATTTTATTTTAGAAAAATATCTGCCTTTTATAGAATCTGCACTAAATAGGGGAGTGGACATTACAATTCGTATCGGCATGATGGATAAAAAGACAGAGATTAAAGAGAATAATAAAGAGAGGGTAGAGAATATTTTAAAAGGATTAGAGGATAAATATGACAGGCAGTTTCGCTTTTATAAGCAAAAGGACTGCGACCATTCAAAAGTGCTTTTATGGAATGATGATATATGTGAATGGATTTTGGTAGGTAGTTTTAACTTTCTATCTTTCTATCCTATCAAAGAGGATAATAGACATGAGAGTGCTATCCTAACAGATAGTAAGAAAATTATTCATAAATATATGAATCATACACGTTTAAAAAGGGAGATTCCTAACTAAATAGAATCTAGATTCCATGTAGATGTTTCGCTATCGCTCAACATGACATTTGTGTCATTCCGAACGCATGTGAAGAATCTAGATTCTCAGTCATTCTAAGCAAAGCAAAGAATCCCTAAGCCGTCATTCTGAGGCGTTAGCCGAAGAATCTATAAAAGATGTTTGTGCCATGTCTCAACATGACATAGATTATTTGGATTCTAACACCCCCCCCTACAGCCTTGCAGGCGAGGGGGAATTAGAATCTATGTTAGTAGATTCTAAAAAAGATTAGATTCTAAAAACAGAGATGTTTCGGCTACGCCTCAACATGACGACGTAGCACATCTTCAACATGACGCAGAAGCAAAGACTCAATATGACAAAGCAACAAGTCATCAACATGACATTATTAGCTATTCTGAAAATCGACTTAGTCATTCTAAACAAAGCAAAGACTCCACATGACAAAGCCAAAAACCCCACAACAGAATCTAACAAAGACTTTCTACCCATTCCTAACATTATCATACTCGCATTTGTAGCGGTTTAGCAAGATTCTATCCTGCATACCAAAGACACTACTAATCGCCTCGATGATAGAATCCGCATTTTCGTCCTCTGACATATCCTTTAGTCTCATAGTAGGCTCATGTAGAAACTCATTAAAAGCACTATGCACTAGCTTCATCACATTATCCCGCATATCCTCTTTGATAAAGCCCTTTTTGATAGCCCTATCAATCTCTTTGAGACTTGCCTCCTTTGCCTTTAGCCGCATGGTCTTTATCAAAGGCTCTACGCCAAGACTAGCTATCCAATGCGAAAAATCATGTGTAAATCGCCCCACGATTCCCATAGCACTCCTTGCACTCTCCTCCCTTTTTGCGATATGCTCCTTTGCTAGAATCTTTAAGTCATCGATGCCTACCATCTCAATATCTGTGCTTAGAATCTCTTTTGACAAATCCTCTTTATTAAAGCCAAAATTTCTAGGCATGGATAAATCAAGGAACATTCGCACCTGCTCCTTAGCGCAAATCATGCTAGATTCTATAATAACGCCATTTGCCACCGCACTTAGCACTATGTCGTAATCATTGATTCTATCTTTTAGCACTGAGAAGTCTAGCACCTCGCACTCTAGCCCTAGAGATTCTATAAGTGCCTTTGCCTTGTGCCTTGTGCGATTACAAAGTGTGAGTTTCACATGATGCTTTGATAGATGCTTTAGGGCTAAAGTCCCCATCTCGCCAACGCCGATAATTAGAATCCCAGCATTACTTAAACCATGTCTTTGGATAAAATCTATCGCAAGAGAGGAGGCAACTGAGGCTATGGAAATGGGATTTTTAGAAATATCCGTATTTGCCCTCACACTAGCGGCGCAACGAAAGGCAAAATGCACAAGACGCGTTAGGAATCTAGCACAAAAATGATTATCATAGCTTAGTTTATAAGCGACTTTTAGCTGACCGCTAATCTGCGTCTCGCCAATCACGACAGAGAGAAGGGAGCTAGCCACACAGAAGACATGATGTATGGCATCAAGATTTACCATGATATTTGCGATATTCAGAATCTCTGAATTTATATGTTTATGCTCTGCTAGACATTGCAATATTTGCTTTGCTATGATATAATAATCATTATTAATATCTATGTAGGCATATATCTCACAGCGATTACAGGTAGAAAGAATAATAGCCTCGCTTACCTGCGGGATAGAGCATATTTTTGGTAGAATCTCAAGGCTTTCCTCATTAGAGAAATATAGTCTTTCACGCAATGCCATATCGGCATTTTGATGAGAAAAACTTATGGCAATATACATTAAAAACTCCTCTCAATCATAGAAGTAATTAATGATTCTAATTTCTTATTATTAATTTTGCGTGATATTTGCAAAGATAGATTCCCATAATGTAGTGCTTTTTGCTTTGCCCTCTCTAATGCCCCGCTAGATTTCATTAAATCTAGTAATTTGCCCTCATCTTTAGAATCTGCTCTTATTTTAAATAGTGAAAGTAGCCACTCTTTATTGTTAGAATCTAGGCTCTCATACAGATAGATATAAGGCAGTGTGCTTTTGCCACTTGCAAAGTCGCTAAGGGCTGGCTTGCCTAAAGTCTGGCTACTCTGCACTATATCTAGTATGTCATCTATGATTTGGAATGCCATGCCAAGATTTAGCCCATACTCATAATAATCCCTGTGATTTTTAAATCCTGCTAGAAGTGCGGCACACTCGCTACTTGCGGCAATGAGACTTGCACTTTTTAGCTCTATCATATTGAGATATTTATCCTCATTGTCATTAAAGCAACTCTCTAATGATACATCTGCTATCTCGCCCATGCTAAGTTTGCAAACGCTAAGAGAGAGGCTCTGGGCTATGCTAGATTCCATCTTTGATAGCTCATGAAAGGCACTTGAGTAAAGTATATCACCTAGCATAATGGCATTTTTATTACCAAACATAGCATTGATACTAGCCCTGCCCCGTCGCGTATCACTCTCATCGATAACATCATCATGTAGCAAAGATGCCGCCTGTATTAGCTCTATAATGGCACAAAGTTTTAATGCCATGTCATTATCCACTATGCTTAAAACAAGCTTTGACCTAAGCATCTTGCCACTTTGCATATTGGAGTAAAGAGAGAGAATCTCATCATTTCCTAATGTCTTAATAATATCTATGGTTATGTTGTATATAGTCTGAAGTTTTTTGGAGATGAAATCTTGATTGTCATTAGTGTGGTTTATAGAATCCTTACTCATAGCTTTCCTTATAATCACAACATGAAGTTGTAATTATACAACTAATTTGCTATTTGCAGATTCCATAATAGATTCTGCAAATCATTACACTACTGCAACAATCTCAATACATTTTGCTGAACAGCATTAGCCTGTGCCATAGCAAAACTACCAGATTGCGCAAGAATGTTGTGTTTGGAGAATGTAGCAGATTCTTGTGCGAAATCCACATCTCTAATTTGAGATTCAGCGGCTTTAACATTAACTTGAGTAATAGAAATGTTATTGATGGTAGATACAAGCTGCACTTGCACAGAACCCATATCCGCACGAATCTTATCAAGTTGCCTTATGGCAGATTCTGCCATGTCCATAACAACCATAGCACCTCTAAGCGAAGTAACACCCGCACCTATACCATCTACATTCTGCTCTGCCTGTGCCCAGTTGCCATTAGCACCAGAAGCACTTGCGATATTTTTATCCATGTTTCCACGCACAGAGCGAAGATTTGCAGTGTATTGTGCAATGCCTTGTGCAGAGTGGAATCCGACACTACTAAAATTCGTGCCGCTAATGATAATATCTCTAGCATCTGTCCTAACTAGGCTAAGTCTTCCCACAATGGCATGATTCATTCCAGATACACCATTAAAGCTGCCGCCACCTAGCACCTTTCCAGAATCACCCTCTGCATGTATGGAAATAGCACGTCCGTCCATACTCTTGAGGTTTAATCTACCCTCAATATCTACATAGGCTTCTACACCTGTCCTTTCCTTGATAGAGTTAAAGGCATTAATTAATCTACCATCGGCATCATTTTTCTTAACATCATTGATTGTTCCGATAGTGTTGCCATTTACAACCAAGCCATGTATTGTTCCAGATAAAATAGGAACGCCACCTGTGCCTAGCACATTCGCACTAGCCCTAACGCCTAGCGTATCTGAAAACTTATTGATTGTATCCGCTAATACACCTATGCCTGTCCCCGCACTCGTAGAGACTACAACGGTCTCTAGCTTAAAGCTCTTTTTACCATCTACTTGCTTAAACTTTAGTGCAATCTCTTGTAGATTCTTAAGCCCTGCACTAGCCAACATTCCTATGCCTGTTACAGATGAGCTTTCAAGTCTTACATGCCCTATTTTATCAGAGCTTGTAGGACCTATGGAAGCTTTTACCGTTGTATTAGAATATGCACCGATTTGAAATTCTTTGTTGGAGAATGAGCCAGATAGCATTTGCTGACCATTGTAGCTAGTGGTATTTGCAATATTATCTAATTCCTCTAGCAGTCTTACAATATCGCTTTGTAGTGCCTTTCTTGATTCTGTGGTTTGTCCATCTTGTGCGGCTTGTATCGCTTTGACTTTCACTGTATCAAGAATCTTTAATTGCTCATCCATTGCCTTATCTGCAATCTGAATCATACCAATCGCATCATTAGCGTTACCAATAGCCTGTCCTAGTGAGCTAGCCTGACTTCTTAGGCTATCTGCAATCGACATACCAGAAGCGTCATCTGCGGCTTTGTTGATTCTCAATCCAGAGCTTAACTTTTCTAGCGAATCATGAATAAACCTGTTGTTCTGCACACCGATAGTATGTGCGTTGAGTGCGGAAATGTTCGTATTTATCCTAAAACTCATGCCTGCATCCTTTGCTAAAAATTTGAATACAAAGAGTGCAAAGCAAACTTCATTCCCAAAATACTATATTTAGCCTAATTCCTTACTAGCAATAAGTTTTCTTTTGAAAAAAGATATAAGAATAAACACAAATAATATGATAAGTGAAATATAAATTTTCTCACTTATGCCATCACTCTGCCCTCTACCATAAGAGTGCAGTCCTGTGGCTAAATAATAATTCACACCAAAATATGTCATGATGATGCTATAAAATCCTATGACACTAAGCATATTAAACACATAGGGCAAATACACAGGTTTTAGGAATCTCACATGTAAAATCACTGCATACACGCCCACAGAAACTAGAGACCAAGTCTCTTTGGAATCCCAGCTCCAGTATCTACCCCAAGATTCATTAGCCCAGACGCCGCCTAGAAATGTGCCGACAATTAGCATTAAAACGCCTATTATCATACTCATCTCATTGAGTGCAGTTAAATATAGTATGGATTTGTCTATTTGCGGTTTTGTAGCACTTCTAAAGATAAATAAAATAAGATTAATGCAGCCAAGCATTAACGATAAACCTAAAAATCCATAACTAGCCACGATGATAGCCACATGGATATTTAGCCAATAGGAATTTAGCACAGGCTCAAGATTACCAATCTGTGGGTCCATAAATCCCCAGTGGGCAATCAACAACGCCATACCTGCAAGGAAACTTGCCCCGCACATTGCAAAATAAGACTTACGTAAAATAATAATGCCCGATAATGCACTAGCCCATGCAATGTAAAGCATAGATTCATAGGCATTTGACCATGGGGCATGTCCTCCTATATACCAACGCAGTAAAAGACCTATTGTATGAAGACAGAATATGATAAAAAGAATAAAATATAATCCACCACCTAGCCATTTTGGAATCTTTTTATTTGCAATAATGGCTACAAGTGCTATAAAGAATAGTAAGATTCCAGCGATTATATAAAAATACTGCGACAGCGGAAAAATATCAATTTTATTTAACCAAAGCTCTGACTTTACTCTGTTAGCGTTTAGATACAAATCCCCGCCAGTTGCCCTCTGATAGTCGTGCAATACATTCAAAGTCTTAGAGAAATCGCTCCAGTCATTGTCTATTATTCCATGCAATCCTTGTGTGCTAAAACTCATGTATATATAATTTAAAAACGGGTCCTCTACATCGATTGGATTCCCTAAAACCTGCCATCTATCTAGGTTTTTATCTGTGCCAGTGGCACCATTCATAAAATCCTCTATGACTTTCCCTTGAGGGAAAATCTTCATATAGCTCCAGACAGATAGCGGTAGTAGAAAATCTGCCTTTTCATTTAGCTTTAAAACTTCCTTGTCAAAATCGCTTCTCTCAGAATCTGGTTTTTTCAATGCGGTAACGACTAAATGAAAGAGTTTATAGCTCTGCTGGAAATCATGCCTTGTTTGTATATTTTGAGATATAGCAAAATCATAAACGCTCTCAATATCTTTGGCTACAAATAAATCCTCAAATGATATATAATTGCCATGCTTTATATCTAGTAGTTTTAGAATCTCAGCATTTTTTACCTTTATGAATCTAAGCTTTGTCATATCCCGTGGAATAGTCATTAGCCCTATCATGAATTGATTATGATTTAGTCCACCAAAGGTTTTTGCTCCTGTAATTTTTCGCATGATTTCATCACTATATGTATCCATGATTCTAATCCTGCCATCTGCTCCTTGCACCTGCAGAGTAGAGAATGATTCTAAGACATCTTTTGGAATCTTTTTTAACCCTTCTAGTCGCTTATTAATAGCATCATTGCTCCTATCTGCTAGTATTGGAGATAGCTTTTTTTGTAAATCTACAATCTTAGTAATGCTATTTTTAAACTCCTCAAATTTCATATTTGCATCTGGAATCTCATCTGCTTGCAATGTGTGAAAATTACTCGAAATGCCAATGCTAACAATAAGTGCAAATAGCATTTTTTGGTTTTTAATAAAATCGCTAAGTTTTTTAAATCTAGAATCTCTATCGAATAATAGCCATATAGCACCAAGTATTAAAAGCGTATAGCCTATGTAGGTTGGAATCTTTCCTGGGTCTTTATTTACCGATAGAATTGTGCCTGCATATATTGGATTCCCATTTTCATCTTCTTTTGGATTCCCATCCTCGTCCTGCTCTATATTATACTGACTCTGAAAGAATCTATATCCCTTGTAATCTAGCACATTATTCATGTATATTTTATAATCCATGCTTTTATAATCATTATCAATGACTTGCACATAGGATGCAAAGCTGGAGGGCATTTTAGAACCCGGATAATTTAGCACTTCAAATTTATCTAGCTTAATCTCAAAGGGGAGTTTGACAGATTTCTGCCCCCATGATAGAGTTATATATCGATTGCCAAATCTCTCGCTAACAATATTGCCAAAATTAGATAGCATTATCTCCTTTCTTATACCATTATATTCCACCTCAAACATTGCCATATAATGATTTTCCTTTTTTTTCTCATCTAGCTCCTCATCGCTAGGTTCTCTGTTTTCTTTCCTTGCCTCATTAAATAGCGATGCTAAAGAGTAGTTTATAATCTGAGTAGATTCTATATGCAATGCTTTATCAAAGACTTTTTCATTTAGCTTAAATGAAGAGTGCTTTACATAAGGGCTAAGATATATGTCATAGCCCTTCTTGAAACTCTCAAGTGGCATAATATCTCTCTCATCGCCATCATCTGCAATCTCATTACTCACAAAAACATTTAAAAACTTATCACTAGAGGTAATGAATGCAGAGCTTTGTCCATCAGATAGAGACATATTTCCCTCAAAGCCATAATACCTCGTTATACCAGCACCAATAATCATTACAACAAATGATAGGTGAAATATCTGCACACTAATTTTAAATCCATGTTTAGCACTACGATACATGCAGCCAAGTATATTTATAAGCAACCATACATTGATAAACTCAAACCAAAATGAATGGTATATAACATCATTTGCCACAATAGTCCCATAATCCCTCTCTACAAAGGTAGCAAAGCCAATACTTGCCGCATAAATGCACATTAGAAAAATACTTAGTGGAATGGAGGCAAAGAGGCTTTTTAGTATAGTCAATGCTAGGCTTTTGAATGAAATTTTAGAAAGGATTTTGGTAAGCATATATTCTCCTAAATAGAATAAGGAAAATATGATACCACGTTATAAGAAACTAACTAATAGTGATATAAGGAAAATGATTAATTAAAAAGCTGGAACGATTTCCCCTTTATAAGTATCCTGTATAAATTTCCTTACCTCTTCGCTTTGCAATGCCTTTTTTAGCTCCAAAATATCCTCTCTATTCTCATCTCCTGCTCTCACTGCAAGGACATTAGCATACGGCGAACGTGCGTCTTCTACTAAAATCGCATCTTTTGTTCTAAGACCTGCTTGCAAGGCAAAATTACCATTAATAATAGCCGCATCAACATCATCTAATGCCTTAGTAAGCAAAACGCCATCAATGGTTTTTATTTTAAGATTCTTAGGATTTTTCCTAATATCACGCATAGTTGATGAAAGGTTTTTTGAATCTTTTAGGGTAATAATGTTGTTATTATGTAACAAAATAAGAGACCTAGCTAGATTCGACGGGTCAGATGGGATAGCTATGGTAGCACCATCTTTTAAATCATTTATAGATTTTAATTTCTTAGAATACATACTCAAAGGCTCTACATGCACTGCTCCAACGCTAACTAAATGATAGCCCTTATCCTTATTTGTCTTCTCCATGTATGGCACATGCTGCATAAAATTGGCATCAAGAGACTTGTCATTTAACGCTACATTTGGCAGTATATAATCATTAAATACAACTATCTTTAGGTCTATACCCTTAGCCTTTAGCATGGGTGCTACAAACTCCAGAATCTTAGCATGAGGCAGAGGATTTGCCCCAACCTTTAGCTCCTTTGCAAACAAAGCATGAAACATAAAAGCATATATAGCGACAACAATGGCTAATACTCTCATATTCAATCCTTTAGACTAGAAAATAAACGCAATTATAAACAAAAATCATGAAAAAAGATATTGAAAATCACAATTCATCTATCTTTTTCATATATTGCGCTAGTTTATCTTTAGCCTCCTCTATATCCATATCAGGAGTTAAAAATAAAGGCTCACCAAGATAATAATCAATGCGGCTAAAAGGCTTTGGAATACAGAATTTATCCCATGTTTTCATCTGCCAGAATCTGCTAGGCTTCACCCTGCAACCACATATACCCACGCCACTTTTCATAGCCATAAGCAAGATTCCATTAGCGATACTTTTATACGGACCCTTTGGACCATCTGGGGTAATGGCTAAGTCTTTCCCTTCGCGTAATGCCCTAATTGCCTTAATCAATGCCTTAGCGCCGCCTTTATCAATACCTCTACTACCCCTTATACCCTCTAGCCCAAACTTTGCAAAATATTTTTCTATAATATCACCATCATCATGAGCGGAGGTTACAAATACCATGTTAGGATTACTTCTAACCTTTCTGTATAAATACGGCATCATGAGGAAATTCCCATGCCAAAGACATGCGATAAAAGAGTTGCTATTGGCATAATCAGAAATATGGAATCTATTTCTGCAAGTCTTATAGCACAGCTTTGAAAACATATACATGACAGCGTGGAGATAACCATTTCTTAGCTTTTTTTGCGTCTCTCTGCTCATATATCTATCAAGTGGAGCCATCATCACTCTTTTAAAAAATATATTGTAATTATAATAAAACTTGGTAATATCAACTTTTGCATGCAAATTGACTAAACACAAATAGTTCCGTCGTGCTATCATGTGCCTTAAATAGTAAAACATCACTAACGCCACATATCTCATCGCTAATCTCAATTTTATAGCCACTTTGAAGTGGCATGAAAGAATATTTAATATTATTTCTCACAATAACGTTATTTTGCGATGGCAGGAAATTACTTACAGAATCAAGGCTACCACAATACATACATCTAAACACATATTTATGTCGCAAAAAATCCTCATAGCTAGAATCTATGCCTTTTTTTATAAATACCGCTTTTGCAAGGCTAAAATCATCTGTATTAAAATCAGCACTATCTATTATCTCATCTAACGATTCTATATTTGCATCTTTTGTCAAAAATGAAATGACAAAATCGCAACCAGAACAAGCCCTCTTTGGCATACTAAAAAGTCTATCCCAGCTATTTAGATTCAAATCCTTATTTAACGTCTCACCGCAAAGAGTGCTAAAACATAGCAATATAAACAAAAGGCTACTGTATATAGGCATTTCTACTTCCGCTAGAATCTACTATTTCTATTTTATCGCCACTTTTTAGCTCCGATACACGCACTCTTTTGTTATCTTTTAATATTTCTGCTAATCCACTAGGCACTCTTTTTTCTATATTGATTCCCTCTAATATTTTCATACTCTGCTCTAGTCGCATTTTCTTTTGTGTCAATAAATCTCGCATTTTTAAGGTTAGAATCTCTGCTAGATTCTGCAATCTCATTTTCTGCCTTGCGATTAGATTCATATAGGCAGTATGCAGTCTTAGATTGCATTCATATATTCTTTTTTTATGCAGTGCGATAGGACTTAGCGAGACTAATTGTAATTGATATTTATTTATCAGTGCCTTTTTATTTGAGACTAACTCCTGCATGACATAATCTAGCCTACTAGCCATCTGTGATAGAGTGCTTTTTAATAGTGATATTCTGCCAATAGGATTTAATGCCTCTATTCGCATAGCCCTTAGAGATATTACTTCTTGCTTTTTTTGAAATATATTTTTCATAATAGATTCTAAATACATTTCTTTTGCTACAAGCTCATCAAATAATGCCTCTTTATCACAAAGTATCATCTCCATAGCCATGCTAGGCGTTGCCGCTCTCACATCTGCTACAAAGTCGCTTAACATATAATCAATCTCATGTCCGATAGCAGAGACAATGGGGGTATTAGCCCTAAAGATTGCCTCTAGCACCTCTATCTCATTAAAACACCATAAATCCTCAATGCTCCCTCCACCTCTTGCTAATACAATAATATCTGCATTCAATCTATCCGCATAGACAAGATTCTTAGCAATGGCATATTTAGCCTCACTACCCTGCACCAAAGTATCAATCAATATAAACTCACATAGACAAAAGCGATTAGATGCCACTCTAATCATATCCTGCAATGCGGCACCCGTTTTACTTGTTAGAAAAATAATTTTCTTTGGATATTTTGGCAGAGGTTTATTTTTATTAAAATAGCCTTTTTTAGCTAAGTCTTGTTTTAATCTATCATATTGCGCTTTTAAATCCCCAATGCCACTATAAACACAATCAAGCACATTTAAACTATAAGTGCCACGTGGTTCATATATTTTTATAGCACCTCTAGCGATGATTTTATCCCCATTTTTTAATTTCACAGAGCAACGCATAGCATTATGTCTAAAAAACGTGCAAGATAGCACAGACTTAGAATCTTTAAGGCTAAAATAGGTATGCCCACTGCTATGATTCACAAGACCGCTTACCTCGCCCTCTATGGAAATATTAGTAAAGTAGGGTTCAAGATAGCTTTTTATTTGAGTAGTAACCTCGCTTACTTGCAAGACAAAATTATCGCTATCTAATACCTGCATCTAATTCTCCAATGTAGCAATTAGTGCAAATCTACCTGTATTCCTCTCTCGTCTGTATGAGAAATAATTGCTATCACAGCAGGTGCATGTATGTAGAATCTCTTTATGTGCCACATGTTTTATATCTCTTAAAATAAGAGGTAACATATCAAGATAATAAGCATTTTTCCTAATATCTACAAAATCCTTAAAACTAGAGGCTAAATCTCTGCCAATCTCATAGCAGCATTTCCTAATAGATGCTCCCACAAATACCCATAAATCCTCTTGAGAGATTCCATACTCAAATGCCATTATATCAAGGCAGTTTTTAATAATATTATTATATAAACCAACCCTCCCTGCATGCAGAAGTGCAAACACCCCGCTCTTTTGAGAATAAAGCAAAATAGGATTGCAATCTGCCACCATAACCATACAAGCAACGCTAGAATCATTGCATATAAATCCGTCCCCATCTCCTAGCATTATCTCACTATCCCTAAAATTCCTATCATTTTCACCAATCTTTTCTGCATTACTATATGTGGCATAGGAATCTTTTTTTACAGAGATAATTGTATTTGAATGAATCTGATTGAGATATAAGAGGGTTTTTTTAGGAAAAGATTCCATAACTATGTCCCTATTTCTCTTTACATCATCTGCTCTATCTCCTACATGGTAGGCTAGATTCATACTCTCATAAGGAGAAAGACTAACGCCGCCGTGCCTGTCAGTAAGGATAAATGAGAGATTGCTATCCTTAAATAATTCAATACTACTAGACTTAATCATCGCTAACCTCTGTAAAAACATTGGTCAAACCAAAATAACTAAGTGCAGACATGACATCGATGAATTGCTGCACACTTGCATCTTTATCTGCCTTTATAATAATGCTAGTATTAGAATCTACCTGTCGCAAAAAGGCATATAATCCAGCCTTATCCACACTCTGACTATCTACAAATATGGCACCACTCTTATCAAATGCGATATTTAATCGCTTTGGCGGCGTAACACTCTCTTGCTTTTCATCGACTTTTGGAATCTGTATGGGTAAATTGCTAGAGGCATTAAATGATGCACTAACCATAACTATAACTAGCAATACCAGCATAATATCTATGAAAGGCACTAAATTCATAGAATCAATCTTTTTCATAGCTATCCTTGAGTTAAGAGTCCTCTATTTTAGCATAAATTACGCGGTCATTTATAAGACATTTTTCTTGCAAAAATTATGCTTGTGTTATAAAGTTTCTATTTTTACAAAATCAAAAACTAGGCTGCCACATTGCCCCCAACAACGAGGATTCACAATGGATATAGATAAATACAAAAAAATCGAAAGTGCAACGTATTTTGGACAAAAAGACATTGTAAAAGTTGGGTTAGTTCTAATATTTTTTATCATAGCATCAATCATTGCCGTGGTAAATGGCTATCCTGTTAGCAGCCCCATTGTGTTAATCTTTGCCGTAGTGGTAGGCGGCTACATGGCGTTAAATATCGGGGCAAATGATGTGGCAAATAATGTAGGTCCCGCTGTGGGCTCCCATGCCATTACACTCATTGGGGCAATCATCATAGCCGCCATAGCAGAGGCACTAGGCGCTATCATAGCAGGACGCGATGTAGTGGATACGATAAAATCTGGAATCATCTCTCCACATGCCATTAGTGATTCTAAGACCTTTATTTATATCATGTTAGCCGCGCTAACCTCTGGAGCATTGTGGCTTCACATTGCTACCGCTTTGGGTGCTCCTGTCTCTACTACGCACTCTTTGGTTGGCGGTGTGCTAGGTGCTGGAATCATGGCAGGGGGATTTGGCATTGCAAATTGGGGCGTTATAGGGGGCATTGTCCTAAGCTGGATAGTCTCCCCTGTGCTTGGCGGAATTATAGCCATGATATTATTGCTTATTATTAAAAAATTCATCACTTATAAAAGCGATAAAAGAATGGCGGCTAGTCGTGTCGTGCCTATATTAATCTTTGTGATGACATGGTGCTTTAGCATATATATAGTGCAGAAAACCACGCTTTTCCCTATCACACTTCAGAGTGCGGCATTATTTGGCTTTGTCATAGCACTAGCATGCTATTTTCTCTCAAAGCCATTCATAGCTAAAAGAGCGCAGAATCTGCCAAACACAAAAGATGGCATAAACGAGCTTTTTACCATGCCATTAATCTTTTCTGCCGCATTGCTAAGTTTTGCCCATGGAGCAAATGATGTAGCAAATGCCATAGGACCCCTTGCTGGAATCTATGAGGCAATATCACAAAATGCCTCTGCCATGCACCACGGAAAGGCTAGTGTGCCATTTTGGATTATGCTAATAGGCGGACTTGGAATCTCGCTAGGACTTGCATTATATGGACCAAGGCTAATTAGAACTGTCGGCAGTGAGATTACGGATTTAAACAAGATGAGGGCATTTTGCGTAGCACTCTCAGCGGCTATCACAGTGCTTATAGCAAGTCAGCTAGGATTGCCTGTAAGCTCTACACACATAGCCATAGGGGCAATCTTTGGCGTAGGATTCCTACGTGAGTATATAAAAAAGCGATATGTAAATATGCAGCAGCAAATCATAGATGCGCACAAGGGCAGAGATGAGGAGGCTATGCAGAGATTTTTAGAGAGATTCCAGCGGGCAAATATTAGGCAGAAAAAAATTATGCTAAAACTCATAAAGAATGGTCGCATGAATAAGAAAAAGGCAAAAAATGAGAATCTATCCCTCCCGCAATTAAAAAAGAAAGAGGTAAAATATCTCAAGAAAACTTATAAAGAAGAGCTAGTCAAACGCAATGCGATTAATAGAATCATAGCCTCATGGCTTATTACCGTGCCGCTATCTGTAGTATTTGGCGCGGTGGCATATTATTTCATTGCAAAGATTGATTTGCTACATATTTAAAGGATTGTTATGAATAAAAAGGCAGTAGCACTAGCATACGAGGAGTATAAAGACCACGCCCCAAAAGTGGTAGCAAGTGGCAGAGGGAAAATCGCAGAGGCAATCATACAAAAGGCAAAAGAATATGACGTGCCATTATTTTGCAATGTAGAATTGGTTGATTCTCTAATAAAAATGGAGATAAATAGCAATATTCCACCAGAGCTTTATCAAGCAGTCGTAGACGTATTTATCTGGCTACAAAACTCGCAGTCATCATATAAGGCTAGCAAGGATTAGCTTATCTCATGGACGTATTCGTGTTTTTGATTCTTAGGAATGGTCTTTAGCGTTGGAATCTTTAAGACTTCATAGACTTTTTTGTATTCCAAAAAATTTATAGTAATCACATCGCCTACCTTTACTTCCTTGCTACTCTTTGATACTTTATCATTAATTAATACCACGCCACTATCGCACATATCCTGTGCTATTGCCCTTCGTTTTGTAATATTAGTAGCATTTAAAAATTTATCAATCCTCATCTACTCTCTCCACCAATAATGATACATACTAAAGGGCGAGGAGTATGGGGCAAAGATTTTTGGAGTAGCAATGCCGCTTTTAATAGCCAAACGAAAATTAGGGCTATAATAATGTGGCACGACATAGAATCCCCAAAGCAAAATCCTATCCATAGCCCTCAAAATAGCTACGCGCCTATCATGCGATGTAGTCTTATTTAAAAGCTTTATTAATAAATCCACCGCCTTACTCCTCACGCCTGAGAAATTCCTGCTACCTTTCATATCCGCACTAAGCGAGGAGAAGAAAAAATCCTGCTCATTACCCGGAAAAAGACTTTGCGGAATCACGCCGATAATCATATCATAATCAAAATCTTTTACCCTATTTTCATATTGCGCTTGGTCAATTAGTCTTATATCTAGCCCTATGCCTAGTATTGCCAGATTCTTTTTAAACGCAAGCACCACGCGCTCAAACAGAGGGGAATTTAGCAAAATAGTTAGCCTAACCTCCCTACCCTTAGAATCTCTTAGCGTATTATCTACCACCCTATATCCCCTGCTCTCTAAAAGCCTCTTGGCATATTTTAGATTCTCTCTTTTGGAATGCGGTGGAGTCGTGGTAGGATTACTATAAACATGATTTAGGATTCTAGAATCTATCTCATCTTTGTAAGATTCTGCAATGCTTAAATCTCCATTTTTATCCTGCAAGATTCCTAGCTCTTTTAGTATGGAAATCTCAAGGGGGGAATCTTTTAACAATCCGCTAGAGGCATACTCTGAGTTTTCATAATAACTATTAGTGCGGGAGTATTGCGAATAAAATAAATATTTATTACTCCACTCAAAGTCAAATGCCTGAAGTATCGCCTCTCTGACATATCTATCGCTTAGAATCTGCCTTCGCGTATTCATGTAGAATCCCTGCATACCTGTGGGTAATCCGTGCCTTATCTCTAACATGGAAAATTTTTTCTCTCTTAAAGCACTGCCTATATAATCCTTTGCCCATGCCTTTGCCTGCGATTCAAATCTATAATCATACTCCCCAGCTAGAAATGCCCTAAGTGCCACCGTGTCATCTTTATAATACTCAATGACTACTCTATCAAAGTTATATGCCCCCCTATTTACCATTAAATCTTTTGCCCAATAATTCTCATTGCGTTTATATGTAATGCGTTTATTTACCTCAAAGGATTCTATGCTATATGGGCCACTGCCTTGCGGAATACGTAGGGGATTACTACCATAGAGATTCTCATTATTTTTCATATAAAAATGCTTTGGAATCACATATAACTGCGTTAGGATAAATGGCAACTCTTTATTCTCTTTATTTTTAAACAAAAACTCGACTACCCGCTCATCAATCACGACTGCTTCCTTGACATCGGCATAGTAGCGAGACTGCGTTGGGTCGCCTTTTTGTATTAGCATATCAAAGCTAAATTTTACATCTTCTGCCCTAATAGGGCTCCCATCGCTAAACTTTGCCAAAGGATTGATATAAAACCGCACACCGCTATAATCACTAGCTATACTTACTCTCTGTGCGATAAGCGGATAGACTGCATAAGGCTCATCTAGGCTCTGTGCCATGAGGCTATCATAGATTAAATCTAAATCACTTGCCTTATTCCCCTTTAGCACGAATAAATCAAGGGAATCAAACCCCCCTAACGACATGAGTTTAATGCTGCCTCCCTTCTTAGCCTTGGGATTGGAATATGGAAGATGGCTATCATGTATATGCTTTGGAAGTGTATCCATAGAAAGCGCACTTTGCATATTTGTATAAAGATATGCCCTAGTATCCTTTGCAAAGAGGAGGGAGGTTAGGAGGAGAAATGCTAGGATTTTAGCCACAAGATTCCTTATAAAATTTATTCTACATTTTAGCAAAGTTTATATTAGCTATAATGCTAAAATCACATTGCTAAGGATTGTTATGATAAAGATTCTATCTACAAAAAACCTAGATTTTAGGGAAAGTTTTAATACTATCCTGCAAAGGGCAAATATAGACATGGATAATGTTTTGCCACAAGTCTTAGAGGTGCTAAAGGATATTAGGCGAAGGGGGGAGGAGGCATTATTAGAACTTGTAAGCAAATATGATAATTGGAATCCAAAAAGCCTAGATGATTTAAAAATAGATATGAATGAGGCAAAAGATGCTTATGATAAGTTAGATTCCAACATAAAAGATTCCCTAAAAATCGCATACGATAGAATCTATGATTTCCATGACAGCACAAAACCAAAGGGATTTATCAAATATGATAATCTAAATAATCTATTAGGACAGAATGTAAGGGCGGTAAAAAGGGCGGGGCTTTATATCCCTGGCGGAAAGGCATTTTATCCTAGCTCCCTGCTTATGAATGCGATACCTGCAAAAGTAGCAGATGTAAAAGAAATCATCATAACAACGCCAACTCCGCATAATCAAATAAATAATCTACTCCTAGCAGCAATGTATCTTTGCGATATTAATGAGGGCTATAAAATCGGTGGCATAGGTGCTATTGGTATGTTGGCTTATGGCATTAAGGCAAGTGGATTTAAAAAGGTAGATGTGATAACAGGACCGGGAAATATCTATGTGGCTAGTGCAAAAAAGCTAGTGTTTGGCGAAGTAAATATAGATATGATAGCAGGACCTAGCGAGATTGGAATCATAGCCGACAAATATGCTAATCCTAATTTCATAGCCATAGATATGCTATCTCAGGCAGAGCATGATGAAATGGCAAGCTCCATTCTAATAACAGACAGCGATGAGATAGCCCTAAATGTCTCAAAGGCAATAGAGGAAAAAATAGCAACACTATCAAGAAAGCATATAGCGAGGGAGAGCATAGATAATAGAGGGGCAATTATTATTGTAGAGAATCTAACACAAGCATTAGAGTTAATGAATGAAATAGCACCAGAGCATTTAGAGATAATGACGCAAAATCCATTTTCACTTCTGCCGCATGTAGAATCTGCTGGTGCGGTATTTTTAGGAGAATACACACCAGAGGCAATAGGAGATTATCTAGCGGGACCAAATCACACATTGCCAACAGGTGGAAGTGCTAGATTTTTCTCACCACTTAGCACAGAGAATTTTTATACAAGAAATTCAATCATTGCATTCTGCAAAGATGGACTAGAAAAATTAGCGAAACCATGTATGAATATAGCAAATATAGAATCTCTACAAGCCCATGAGATGTCTATAAAAGAGAGACTAAACTAACTTTGCTCCCCGCTTAATGCCAAACTCTGATTATAAGCGATAAGTGGCTCTATAATCTTATCTAGCTCCCCATTTAGCATAATCTCCTCTAGGCTATAAATCGTAAGATTGATTCTATGCTCTGTAATGCGGTTTTGCGGATAGTTGTAGGTGCGGATTCTCTCACTCCTATCGCCGCTACCGACTTGATTTTTACGCGATTCCCTATTTTGTGCATTCTGCGCCTCTAACTCTGCCTCATATAGTCTTGATTGCAAGATTTTTAATGCTTTTTCCTTATTTTTGTGCTGCGACTTCTCATCTTGCATCGATACGCTAATGCCTGTGGGAATGTGCGTTATACGCACAGCGGAATCTGTCGTATTCACACTCTGTCCGCCATGCCCCCCGCTACGAAAAACATCGATTTTTAAATCATTGTGGTTAATATTTATCTCTAAAGAATCTACCTCCGGCATGATTGCCACAGTGATTGCAGAAGTGTGGATTCTACCCTGAGATTCTGTCTTTGGCACTCTTTGCACCCTATGCGTCCCGCCCTCATATTTTAGCCTAGAGTATGCACCCTCGCCTTTGACTAGGGCTATGACTTCCTTATAGCCACCCACAGAGTTTTCACTGCTACTCATAATCTCTACGCGCCAGCCTCTTGAATCTGCATAGCGACAATACGCACTAAACAAATCTCCTACGAAAATCCCAGCCTCATCGCCACCTGTGCCAGCACGAATCTCAAGATAAATATTCTTCTTATCATTGGGGTCCTTTGGGATAAGCAGAATCTTTATTTCATTCTCTAGCTCTACCTGCCTTGATTCTAACTCTTTTAGCTCCTCTTTGGCAAGCTCACCTAGCTCCTTATCCTCTAGCAAAAGCTTATTATTTGCTATGTCATCTAATAGTTTTATGTACTCCCTAGCACTCTGCACTATCTCATCTGTATCGCTCTTTTCCTTACTAAGCTCTCTTAGAGTAGCAATATCATTAATGATTTCATCTTTAGCTAGGAGTAATGCTAACTCATCATTCCTAGCAATAATTGGCTTTAATCTATCTAATAGCATGATTTATCCAAAAGTGAGTAGGCAGATAGCAAATCTACAAAACTACGCAACACTCATTTTTTTCACAAGGGCATTTAGGCGACTAACTTTCCTTGCGGCGGTATTTTTCTTTAAAATACCCTTGCTAACAAAGCTGTGAATCTCTTTATTTGCAATCTTAAATGCTTCACTAGCCTTTGTGCTATCCCCACTTGAGACTGCCTCTCTAACGGCTCTTGTTATGTTTTTGATTCTAGTTCTGTAATAACGATTGCGAATAGTCCTTTTCTCTGTCTGTCGTATTCTTTTCTCTGCTGACTTATGATTTGCCATGATTACCTCTTTTAATGAAATAAAATCTGCAATTCTACCATTAAAATTGCTAAAATTGCGAAAATCATGCAAAGGAAATTGATGAAAATCTTTGGCACAGATGGCGTTCGAGGTAGGGCTGGTGTAGATATTACTGCTATGGTTGCACTGCGTTTAGGCATTGCGGCGGGAATCTACTTTCAAAAACACAGTAGCGGAAATAGAATCCTGGTAGGAAAGGATACGCGAAAAAGTGGCTACATGGTAGAAAATGCCCTCGTATCTGGGCTAACCTCTGTGGGCATGAATGTCATACAGATAGGTCCTATGCCGACACCGGCGGTTGCGTTTCTAACAGAGGATATGCGATGTGATGCGGGAATCATGATAAGCGCTAGTCATAATCCATACTATGATAATGGAATCAAGTTTTTTGATAGGAGTGGATTCAAGCTAGATGAGGATAAGGAGGCACAAATCGAATCTATCTATCATAATCTTGATTCTACGCACTACTACAAGATAGACAAAGACATAGGATATAGCAAAAGAATAGATGATGTCATTGGTCGCTATATTGTGCATATCAAAAATTCCTTTCCTAAGAATCTAACTCTGCAGGGAATCCGCATCGTGCTTGACTGCGCTAATGGTGCGGCATATAAAGTAGGTCCTAGCGTCTTTAGAGAGCTTGGAGCAGATTTGATTGTCATTAATGATTCCCCAAATGGCTATAACATTAACGAAAATAGTGGTGCCATGTATCCAAATATCCTTGCAAATGAAGTAAAACGTCTTAGAGCAGATATTGGCTTTGCACTCGATGGCGATGCAGATAGGCTAGTGGTCGTGGATAATGAGGGCAATGTCGTGCATGGTGATAAACTCATAGGCTCTCTTGCACTCTATCAGAAAAATAGGAATGCACTAAGAAATAACACAATCGTGGCTACCCTTATGAGTAATGCTGGATTAGAGGATTTCTTAGGCACGAATGGAATCTCGCTTATGCGATGTAGCGTTGGAGATAAATTTGTCATGCAGGAAATGCTAGGCAATCATCTAAATTTCGGCGGTGAGCAAAGTGGGCATATTATTTTTTCTGATTTTGCAAAAACAGGTGACGGCCTAGTCTCTGCCCTGCAAGTATTAGCATTACTCATTGATAGTAAGAAAAGCAGTAACGAAGCACTAAATCCATTCTCACTATATCCACAAAGACAGAAAAATATTAATATCACAAAAAAGATTCCACTCCAAGATATAGAGGGCTTTACAGATTTCACAAAAGAGCTAGATTCTAAAGGAATCCGCCATCTCATACGATACTCTGGCACGGAAAATAAACTTAGAATCTTACTAGAGGGTAGGGATTATAAGGCATTAGAGGAATGCGAAATTGCGTTGGTTGAAATGCTGGAGGGGAGGTTAAATCATATACTTTAAATGCTTTCAAAATGTTTTAAATTTCATTAAGAATCAGACTTATAATTAGGTAGAATACGAAATATATAATAATTTTGTGAGGATTATATATGAAAGCAAAAATAAAAATAGCGCTCAGAGACAATCCATACGAAGTGGTATTGGGAAAGATAAAAAAAATTGAGATTCCATCAAAGATTTTTATCGTAAGCTCACAGAGAGTAGCGACATTATTTTTGGAATACTTACTAACAATTATCCACGCCACAGATGGAAATGATGTAACCACATGTATCATAGAGGATGGTGAAGAACATAAAAACATGGAGACAATCAACTACATACTTGATTGTGCGTTTAAGGCAAAGTTAAATCGAAATTCAATCATGATTGCACTAGGTGGAGGCGTGATTAGCGATATGGTTGGATTTGCGAGCGGAATCTATCAAAGAGGCATTGATTTTATTAGCATTCCCACCACGCTTTTGGCAATGGTAGATGCTAGTGTGGGTGGGAAATGTGGAATTAATAATCAATATGGCAAGAATCTCATAGGGTTATTTCATCAGCCAAAGAAAGTATATGTAGATTCTATGTTTTTAAGGACACTGCCACAAAGGGAGTTTAATGCAGGATTAGCAGAGATGATAAAAGTCTTCGCATGTTTTGAGTATTCATTCTTGCAGAATTTTAATCTACGTGATATTGAGTTCTACATTCAAAGAAGCATAGAGATAAAAGCCTATATCGTGCAGCAAGATGAGAGAGAAAAGGGCGGACCTAGAGTATTGCTAAACTACGGGCATACATTTGGGCATGCCATTGAGCTTGAGACAAAATATGGCGAATATCTGCATGGCGAGGCAGTTAGCATGGGAATCGTCATGGCAAATAGACTTTCTGTAAGGTTAGGCATTCTTAGCGATGAGATAGCCAATTTTATAGAATCATTATTACAGAAATGCGACCTACCAACAAGATATGAGATAAGGGATATAGAATCATTTTACCAATCATTTTTCATGGATAAAAAGAGCCTTGATTCTAAGCTAAATTTTGTTTTACTAGAATCAAAGGGCATGTTAAAAGCAAAACTACATAAAAATATTTCAAAAGAAATAATAATGGAAGTCTTAGAGGAATTTAGAGCATAGCCCTACCCCACCACAGCACCATTATCCCGTTTAGATTCTACACCAAGAAGGCTAAGTCCGCTAGAATCCTCACAGGATAGAATCATGCCCTCGCTAATCTCGCCCATAAGTTTGGCGGGTTTGAGATTTGCCAAAACGCATACTTGTGTGCCGATTAGCCCTTTTGCAGAGTAAAATTCTTTAATGCCAGAGATGATTTGTCTAGGTTTGCCCTCGCCTAAATCTATTTGTAGTTTTAATAATTTTTTGCTACCACTCATCTCCTCTGCATCTATAATTGTGCCTAGTCTTATGTCCATTTTCTCAAAGTCGCTTTTGCTAATTAGTGCTTTGCTATTTTCATTTTTACCATTTTGACTACCATTTTTTTCATCTTTTTGCGGTAGTTCGCACTGCTTCATACGGGCAGATTCTATCTTTGGGAAAAGTGCCTCGCTTTTTAGCAAATTAAACCCAAGTAAATATTCTCCCTTAACCACCAACGAATCAAAACTCTTAGAATCTATGCTAATGCCAAGTGCCTTAGCGATTTTCTCACAGGATTTTGGCATGACAGGATACACCAGCAGGGCTACCTTTGAGAGTATATTTGAGATAAAGCATAAAAATTCTTCGCATTCTTTTTCCCTGCCATTTTTCATCATCTCCCATGGCGCCTTTTCTGCTATAAGAGTATTTGCCATGCTAAGTAATCGCCAAATCTCCTCTAAATATTTATGCGGCTTCATCTGCGACATAGATTCCATAGCATTATTTATAATCCCTGCTATCTCATCTTTTTGCAAACTATAATCACTAAGAGAATTATTTTTTAAAGAAAGTGAGAAATATTTTTCAGCCATGCCAATAAGGCGACTTAGTAAATTGCCTAAATCATTACTTAATTCGCCATTATTACGATTTATTAACGCACTCTCAGAGAAATCCCCATCTTGCCCAAATGATACTTCCCTTAGCATGAAATATCTAAATACATCTAACGGGTAGGCTTCCTTGATACTCATAGGACTTATCACATTGCCAATACTCTTACTCATCTTGACACCATCAATTGTCCACCAACCATGTGCGAAAATATGCTTTGGCATGGGGAGATTGAGACTTAAAAGAAACGCAGGCCAATATATGGCATGGAATTTTAAAATATCCTTACCTACGACATGTGTGGTGTGGTTGAAAAACTCCATTTTGGATTCCAAACATGGATTCTGCTCCTTTCTGTAAGATAGCTGCTCCTTTGCGTCATTATAATCTAGTCCATAGCCCAAAGCACTAATGTAATTTATAAGTGCATCTAGCCACACATAGATGATATGCTTATGGTCTTTTAGTCTTAGTGGCGTTTTTATCCCCCACTCAAAGCTTGTTCTAGTGATAGATAAATCATGCAGACCGCTTTCTACAAACTTTATAATCTCTTGTCTTTTACTATTTGGCATAATGCAGTCTTCATTCTCTCTGTACCATTGTAAAAGTTTATCTTGATACTTTGATAATGCAAAAAAGTAGCTTTCTTCCTTAACGCTATTTATTTCCTTGCCACAATCAGGGCAATACATATCATCGATTACCTGTGTCTTGGTAAAGAAAGTCTCACAGCTAACGCAGTAAAGACCCTCATACTCACCTTTATAAATATCACCGCGGCTATACATGATTTCAAAAGCTTTCTGCACACTTAGAATATGTTCAAGATATGTTGTGCGTATGAATTTATCAAAATCTATCTCAAAGTCCTGCCATGTATGGCGGAATTTCTCACTTATAGAATTAACATACTCGATAGTCTGTATCCCTTTCTTTTTAGCAGAATCCTCAATCTTTTGCCCATGCTCATCTGTGCCTGTGAGAAAGAATACTTCATGTCCGCAAAGGCTATAATATTTCTTTAGCATATCAGCGATAATGGTCGTGTAGGCATGCCCTATATGAGGAACATCATTTACATAATAAATTGGCGTTGTAAGGAGTCTTTTCATCTCTACTTTCCTTTTTCATCAAAAACCTTGTATTATACTTCAAAAATTCTTTTTATATGGGAACTCTTTGATGACAATGCTAGATATATACATAAAGGCAGATTCTAAAGATAATTTTACGGACTTTCTGCTAAAGAATGGCTATGATGATTTTTTCTACATTGATACAAAAAAATATGCCGCAAAACACATGCTACAAGGAGACGAGGAGCAGGTAAGTGGGCGACAGAGCTATGCTATGTTTAAAATCTACCTAGAGCATGATGTGGCTATAAATCTTGCTAGGAATCTAAAAAAGCAGTTTAGTAATATTAAAATCTATGCTCTGCAATGCGAGGCACAATGACAAAGGCAGTCCTTGATGGCACTCTAAAAAGAGGAGAGATTCCACGTCTTTGCCTCTTTTATGGAGATAGCGAGTTTATGCTATCTTTCTATGGAGATGTAATAACACAAAGGCTAGGTAGCACTCATGAGAGTATGTATTTTGAGGAATATGACTTTGAGAATCTAATAGACTTTCTTGGCTCTAGCAGTCTTTTTAGCACACAAAATATCATGCGGCTAAAACTCTATGTAGTGCCAAATAAAAAGCAGTCAAGCCAAATACTGCAGACGTTAAAAGATAATGCAAATAGCTATCTCATTATAGAGTTATATAAATCACCTAGCATTAATAACGCCGAGTATGCAAAGAGATTTAAGGGGTTAAGTGCAAATTTTAAAGACAATTCCCTTAACATAGCAGATGTGAGATTCTATAATCCTAACCAAAATGAGGCTATGGCAATTTTAGATTCTAGGGCAAAAATGCTAGGCATAAATGCTAGTTATGGAATCTTGCAATATCTACTTGAGATTCAGAACTATGACTTAGGCATGGCATATAATGAGCTAGAAAAATTCATTTACTACAAAGAGATAACAAAGGAACTACTAGAGGAGATAAGCCACACGCTAGGCAGCACTAAGATAGAATCTTTAATTGACTGCATTTTTGATAAAAGAGGGAATCTAGCCTATATGGTGCAAAGTCTAAGCGATGAGGGCATAGATGAGGTAGAGATTCTAAGAGAGATTCATAGATATTTTTATATTTTATTTAAGCTATATGGACATTCAAAGGCTTATGGAAAGATAGATTCCAAAGAGGCATTAGGCTATGTGGCGCCAAGCCATATTCTAAATACATGGAGTAAAAGGAGTCTAAAAATTAGCACAAAGCAATATTTAGATATATTTGAGATTCTAAACCTAGCTAGGATTAAAAGGCTAAATGGCGATGACTCCCTGCTTTCTTGTGCTATTGCAATGCAGAGAATTTTATGATACAATGCGTGGTTTTACCTTGCTTAGAATCAAGTATTAGAATCTAGATTCTAGGCTAATACCACAAGGAGATTTAATGCGTCATTATGAGACAATGTTTATCATAAAGCCTACTCTTGTAGAGGAGGAGATAAAGGCTAAGATTGATTTTTTCAAAGAGGTCATTACCAAGAATGGCGGGACAATACAAACCTGCCTTGACATGGGAATGAGGAATCTTGCCTATCAGATTAAAAAGCAAAGTCGAGGCTATTATTTTGTCATTTATTTTATGGCAAATCCAGAGCTAACTTTTGAGCTTGAGAGATTGTATAGAATCAATGAGGACATTCTTCGATTTATCATTATCAAGTATGAGAGCAAAAAAGACCAGAAAATTTGGCAATCTCTAGTCAATCGTGCCGATAAGAAAGAGAAGCCAAAATCACTAAAAAAAGATGATGATAGAGGCGATAGAGAACGTAGAAGTGAGCATAGAGAGAGAGTTGGCGAGGGTGAGGCTAAAGATTTTGCCAAAGACTTTGAGGAAGCAAAAGATTTAAGTCAGAATCCTAGTGAGAATCTCCCTAGCGAGACTTCAGGTAAAGATAGCGGTAGCGAGGAAGTGCAGGGATAATCCATGTTTAATAGAATTGTAATAGTCGGGAATCTTACCCGTGATGTAGATTTGCGTTATCTTAATACAGGTGTAGCCGTAGCTGTATTTGGCATTGCATCTAATCGCAAATACAAAAGGCAGGATGGAACAACTGTAGATGACACCTGCTTTGTAGATGTGAATATGTTTGGCAGAACCGCAGAGATAGCAAATCAATATCTAAGGAAAGGCTCCAAGGTCCTCGTAGAGGGAAAATTACAATACGACACATGGACAGACCAGCAGGGAAATAAACGTAGCAAACATAGTATTTTAGGCGAATCTATGGTCATGCTAGATAATAAATCTCAGAGTGATTACCCGCAGGATAATGCCTACTTGGGTAATGATAACTATGAAGGTAACTCTCAGGGATTTAATCAAAACATGCGTAATAATTATGCAAAAAATGCTATGGGAAATACTCCCATGTCAAATAATAATATGGCAAACTCTAATATGGGAAATATGGGGAATGTCAGCATGGGCAATACTAATGCGAATCAAAATCGTGGCAGTGAGGGCTATAATGCAAACAAAGCACAGATGCCAGACATTGACATAGATGATGAGATTCCATTTTAATTTTTTATAAAGGATATATCATGGAAAGAAAAAAATACTCTAAGAGATACTGCAAATATACAGAGGCAAAAATCGACTTTATCGATTACAAGGATATAGAGCTATTAAAGCATTCGCTATCTGAGAGATATAAGATTATGCCACGAAGACTTACAGGTAACTCCAAGAAATGGCAGGAGAGAGTTGAGATAGCTATTAAAAGAGCTAGGCACATGGCTTTGATTCCTTATGTCGTGGATACTAGAAAAGTGGTGGAGAATCCGTTTAAGTTGTAATCAAAAACAACGTGTATAGTTTTGTGTATTATACATAGGATTTTTACAAGCGATTTTTATATATTTATCATATATACTTTTATGATTCTGTAATATAGAATCATTTAGTTTATGAAATGGATATACTGCAAATTTCTGCTTATTAGAATCATTATATGTATATAGTAGTTCCAAATTGACCTCATCTATACTAATATCTTTTAACACAAACTCATCTAATGGGGATTTGCGAGTTTTTTTAGTGAGATTCAAAGAGACTAGCAAACCTATTTTATTATCTAATTTTTGCTGTGCGGATATAAAGTTCCCTAGCGAATATATCACTAATGTCTTCCCTATAAATTCCACAGGAGCTATCACATGGGAGTGATGTCCTATGATTATATCAACGCCAAGAGATGATAGATATGCGGCAAATTCTCTTTGTTCTTTTGTGGGATTAAATTCATATTCATTTCCCCAGTGCATAGATACTATTAGTAAATCTACCTTTGGTCTAATGCGTTGTATATCCTGCTTTAGCATATCTTTATTATACACATTTACCAAGTATTCCCTGCCCTTTTTTAGCGGTATGCCATTTGTGCCATAGGTATATGCTAACATGCTATAAGAGATTCCATTGCTATAAAATATTCTCTCTTTATTCCTATCCTCAAAAGATTCATAGCTACCAGCGTATAAAATTCCCTTATCACTCCAGAATCTAAGAGAGTTTTTAATCGCCCTCTCCCCTCTATCTAATGTATGATTATTCGCAAGTGATACTAGATTAAATCCTAAATCAAGCATATTTATGCCAAATTCTTGAGGGGAATTAAATGAGGGGTAGCTACTAAGTCCTAACTCCTTTCCGCCTAGTATTGTCTCTTGATTATAAAATGCTAGGTTATGGGATTTCACGATTGGTTTTAGAAATGTAAGCATAGAGGAAAAGTCATATTCATTATTATTTTTGGCGTCATTATATACATACGAGTGTAGCAGTGCATCGCCTATTGCCATGAGAGATAAAGACTGCTTGATATAAACAAAATCACCTTTATAATTATTTAGTGGCACGGCAATACAAAATACACATAATATAAATATTTTATACATAGCAATTCCCAAAACAAAACCTCTATTCTACTAAAAAGTTGTAATCAAAACTTTTATGCTATTATGTTTAGCAATATTATCCATGGAGTAAAACATGCAGTTATCAAAGTTTAGCGACTACTCCTTTAGAGCGCTTATATATCTAGCAGAAAATACAGAGGGCTTAAGCACCATAGAGCAAATGGCAAGCGAGTTAAAAATATCACAGAATCATCTCAAAAAAATCATTCACAAGCTATCAAAGGGCAGATTCATAGAATCTTTCAAAGGCAGAGATGGAGGGATACGACTAGCAAAAGAGCCAAAAGACATAGGATTATCCGATGTTTTATTATACACAGAGGTAAACACAGACTTTGTGGAATGTCTAAAGCATAACATTAAACACACAGACTGCCCATACAAAAATAAATGCAATCTAAAAGCAATTATTCATCGTGCAAAGGACGCATTTATACAGGAGTTTCAAAAGCATAGTTTGCAGGATTTAATGGAGGTTTCTGTAATAGAGAATTAACCCTCCCAAACAATCCCTCATTCTCTCTAAAATCTGAGATAGCTTCCTTGTAGAGTGAGTAGATTCTATCCACGCTAAGATTTAGGGCATATTTCTTAGCAGATTGCATATATTTCTCTCTCATGGCTAGTAAATCTCCCCTATTCTCATACCAATATTCTATCTTTTTGCTTAGATTCTCTACATCATTTGTGCGAAAAATACTCCTCTCATCAAGGGCAAATTGATTCGTAGCAGAAATCTTAGAATCCGCAATCAAAGGCACGACTCCAAGCGATATAGCCTCAAGGCATGATATAGCCTCACTCTCGACTTGTGCAGGGTGGACGTATAGGTGCATTTTAGAGATCTTTTGCATAAGAGCAGAATTTTCTACAAAGCCAAATTCATAATTATCTAATAGATTATCACATAGCTTTTTTAGATACGATTCCCTAGGACCTAGCCCGTGTAAATGTAGCTTAATATTCTTAGCATATTTACTATTAGCAATAGCGCGTACTAGCACATCTTGACATTTCTCTTTTGAGAATCTACCCACAGATGCGATATGAAAAAGACCATCTTCAAAGAATTCAAGATTCCCCCCATGCACCCCGACATCAAAGCCATTACTAATCACATACGACTTAGCATCATAGCCAATCCTCTCTATCTCATCTTGCATAAGCTTACTTGGACAGTGAATATGATGGGTATATCTGTAAAAATGATTGTAAAAGCGTCTATACAGATAGTCATTAAACCACTCAAAATCCATATTCATGTTATAGCTTATGTGCTGGGGCTGGAGATGAAAGGCAGATATGTATGGAATCTTTAGTGTGCGGCATAAATGCAGTGCGGCAATCTCTAGTGCAAAAGGCAGATATAAATGCACAATATCGCTACCACTTAGTGCCTCTCTTAGAATGCTCTCTTGCGGATAGCCAAATATCATGTGCTGCTTGTGCGAAATCTCTGTAACGATAGGAATATATCTCTCTTTGACTAAATATAGCCTCTCACCCTCGCTACCAATTTCGATATTAGAATCTAGCTTACCTTTATCTGTCCTAGTGGCTACAATACGTACCTCATGCCCTAGTTCTCTTAGCTTACGTGCCGTGCGGAAAGCAGTCATGGACGTGCCATTACTCCTATCTTTGTAGGTATCTACGACAAATGTAATAATCATTGGTCAAACTTAAGCTTAAATATCTTCTTATCAAACACAGCGATATGAAAGATTCCATAAAAAATCTTAATATCTAGCAAAAAACCCTCGACTTTCACCTCGCATTTCTTTGTGTCATCTTGCAGTGCTTCGCCTTTGAAAAGCACCTCATGCCCTAGCTCGATTGGTGCTAGGAATTTTATATCCGCTCCGATGATAATGCTATTTTTCTTATTTAACGCAGTCAAGGCACAATGCGATGCCGCACTAAAAATAAAGCCATTATGTATCAATCTAGAATCTACACACATATCCTCTGTGGGTATAAAATGCACTTGAGAAATATTATGTCCTAGCCCTCTTAACTCGCCTGATAATCGAAAGTTTATGTCTTTAGCGATACTTCTGTCTTCTAAATGATTTGTTAATGTATTTGCTGTAATCTCATCGCTCATTACTACCCCTTGGGAAATAAAAATCATGAATGTATTATATAAAAATGATTCCACATTTCAAAATTTCCGCTATAATACCCTAACCCCCTATATGTATATTGCATATCTGGAAAGGGGTAGATGTCATTGTTAAAAAAGGACTAACATGCAAACTACGACATTATCACTAGGCATTGCAGGCATGAGTTGTCAGGCTTGCAAATCTGGTATAGAGAAAATGCTAAATAAGCAAGATTTCATACACAAAGCAGAAGTATCTCTGCTAAGTAATAGCGCTAATATTGAGTTCTTTGCCAATAAAACTAGCAAGGAGCAAATCATAAAACTCATAGAGGATATGGGATATAGAGCATATTTGTTAGAGGGACTTTTTGAGGATTCCAAAATAGAAGCGCCAAGTAATCCTATCCTTAGAATCTTTCATATCCTAGAGACAAAGATTCTAAATGATAAGATTAGAGTTATCCTAAGTGTTATTCTATCTCTTGTTATACTTTATATTAGTATGCTAAGAGATATGTTTCATCTCCCCACATTCATAGATGATAAAAGCAATGCAATTCTTCAGCTATTTATCGCATTATGCGTTATGCACTTTGGCAGGGCATTTTTCTTTAAGGGATTTAAGGCACTATATCTTAGGAATCCAAATATGGATTCCCTAGTGGCACTAGGTAGCGGTGCGGGATTTCTGTATAGTCTCTACACTCTTTTAAGAGATTTTGATAGTCCGCAGATATTGCATAATCTCTACTTTGAGAGCGTATGTGTGATTCTAACCTTTGTCATGATAGGCAAATATATCGAGCATAGTGCAAAGCAAAAGGCATTAGAGAGTGCGAAAAGACTACTAAAAAAGCAAGAAAGCATTATATACAAACTAAAAAGTGAAAAAGACACAGATAGCGGGGTGCAGATAAGTGTAGATTCCATACAAAAGGGTGATTATCTAAAAGTGCTACCCCATAGCTTCATACCCATAGATGCTACATTACTTAGCCCTCATGCAAATATCGATGAGAGTAATCTAAGCGGTGAGAGTATCCCTGTGGCTAAGACAAAGGGGCAGACGCTAAATGCCGGCAGTATTAATACAGATAGTGCTATCATAATCAAAGCCACCTCTAGCAGTAAAGATTCTAGCCTATCAAAGATTCATCATCTCATCTATCAATGTCTATCAAGCAAGGCAAATATCGCAAACCTAGCCGATAGAATCTCATCGGTTTTTGTGCCTTTAATCATCGCTCTAGCCACACTTAGCGGAATCTTTTGGCTATATGTAGATGGCATAGAGAGAGGTATGCTATTTTTTGTTAGCACACTCCTTATCTCATGTCCATGCGCGCTAGGTCTTGCCACGCCTATGGCAATATTATTTGCAAATGCAAGGGCAAACAAAGCTGGAATCTTTTTTAAGAATGCAAATAGCCTAGAGCAAATCTCGCACTGCAATGCCTTTTTGTTTGACAAGACAGGCACACTTACAGACAATAAACTGCATATACAAAGCATAGAGGTTTTTAGCCAAAATCAAAAAGACTTTTTATTTGATGAAAAGCTAGATGAGAATCTAGCAAAAAAGCTAAAAATTAATTCGCCACTGCAATTTACCCTGCTAAAGATATGTGCTTCCATAGAATCTTTTAGCTCTCATATCATCGCAAAGAATATTTGTGAGATTCTAAAAGACGTGCCACTTTATGCTGTGAAATCGCAAAAAAGCCTCATTAATCAAGGCATGGAAGCGGTGCTACAAAATAACTATCAAAATCCCGCTGGTAGCATGGGGCTAAATGTGAAAGAATCTTTGCCTGTGGCTCAAAATGACGTTACATTAAATAACATTACATTGGGAAGTCCTACTAAGTTTAATGCAAACAATAACGCAACATTAAATAAAAACATTATGTTTAACAAACAAGGCATGTTGCAACCCCCCGTCATGTTGAGTGCTAGCGAAACATCTCTGCAGAATCTAGATTCCACATTTATCATAGGTAGCAAGGCATTTATGAAAAGCAAAAACATTATAAATGCAGATGTGCTAGAGGGAGATGACATAGGCATAGAAGTCTATGTAGCAAGGTATATTAGAGAATCTAGTGGCTATCTAGTGCTAGGGAAAATTACCCTAGCGGAGAGACTAAAAGAAAATGCAAAAGAGCTAGTAGAATATCTAAAGGCAAACAATATAAAAGTAGAGATTCTAAGCGGGGATAAAGAAGCAAATGTAGCGAAAATAGCACAAGAGCTAGGGGTGGATTACAAAGCAGGAGCAAGTGCTAGTGGCAAAATGGAGTATATACAAGAGATGAAGCAAAAGGGCTATAAAGTCGTAATGATAGGAGATGGCATGAATGATTCCATTGCTATCTCTAGTGCAGATGTATCCATAGTAATGTCAAGCGGCAGTGAGATTAGCATTAAAAGTGGCGATATTATTTACTTTAACTCAACACTGCTAGGCATAAAGGAAGCACTACTCACAGGGCAGGACACACTTAAGAATATAAAACAGAATCTAAGCTTTGCCTTTATCTACAATGCCCTCTGCATTCCACTAGCTATGGGAATCCTAGCCCCCTTTGGAATCTATCTAAACCCCATGATAGCAAGCCTAGCCATGAGTCTTAGCTCTATTAGTGTCGTGCTAAATTCAAGGAGGCTATTGAATTAATCAATTTAAAAGTATAATAGAGATTAAATTTTCCATTAGGGCTTTCAATGGATATTACATTAGATACTTTTATCATATCAGATACCCACTTTGGACACAAAGAAGTTCTAAAAAAACACACAAGCCGACTATTAGCATTAAGCAAAACTTCCTTTATGAATTTCGATGATTTTAGTCTGCATTTATGGAATCAGCGTGTGAGAGAAAATGATTCTGTACTGCATTTAGGAGATTTATTCTTTAATGACGGATATAAGATTCTAAAATGGCTAAATGGCAGAAAGACATTAGTCGTAGGCAATAATGATATAGGCAAACATGAGATACTGCATGATTGGAAAGTGATAGATAAAATTAAATTTAAGATAAAAGACAAAAAAGAATTTAAAAAAGATATGAAAAAAAAATGGGGAAATAGTCTAAAAAATCCTTATGCCACAGGTCTCATAGTAGATATAGATGATACTAGAATCATGTTTAGCCACTTTCCTGTCAATCATAAAAAAAAGCATGATAAATACGAGGAGGCAAAGAGCATTATAGACTATGCTTTCTCTCTAGCACAATGTGATATTAATATACATGGACATTTGCATCAAAAGGATTCCACACAGCCATATTGTTTTAATGCTTCCACAGAAAGGCTAGGATTCATACCGCGAAAGCTTAGAGATATTTTAAATGACTATAGGATTTATGAGCAGATATATTATGCGAAATGCTAAATACACTATATTAATTATCTCATTAGCTTTTATTATAGTTGGTTTATGTATATATAATATTGAGTATATATACTCTTTTATTGCCTCTTTTCTGTCATATATATATATAATGTTTGCCTCCTATAAATCCATTAATGCAAAATTGCTTGATAAAATCAAAAAGGCAAAAGAGCTAGAGGGGGAACAGAAAGAGAAATCAAAAAAACTTCTAAAATTCATAGATTTCTCAAAGGCTTCACTGGGATTTGAACTAAGCTTCTCATTTGCTAGAATCCTAGCCTTTATTGTGATGATAGCCACATTGATAATCTTAGAAATATTTCATTTATTCTACCCCATTGTATATATTGCAGGAATATTTGTCGCATCAATTTGCACAATTATTGTTTTTTTATTAAAATGAAAAAACTATGAAGAGGATATAGAATCCATAGAGGTGGAAAAGAAGCCCGATTTTTCAAGTTATAATAACAGCATTATAATGTAAATTAAAAGGACAACAATATGTCGTATTCAGTGCTGATAAAAAACAACCTCCTCTATCTATATGAAAATGGATTCGGTAAAAACTCAAAACGCCCCGTAAATGATAAGTGGGTAGCTGCGAGTTGCTCAGATAAATGGATTGTGGGAGTTACCGCTAAGGGAACTATATATGTGTATGAAACAAAGGGAATGGCTGCTAGAGGATACTTAAGCCCTGCACCGGGCATTAAAGCCGCACCCACAGGTGTTTGTGTTAGCGGGGATACCGCCACCGTAATGTATGCAAATGGTAGAGCTAGATTTTATAGTAAGCTACCATCAAGTGCAGGCAGAATAGTCTAGTTCACAAAAACACTATATTGGAAATATATACCACTATAAAGCATAGATAATGGCTGTTAAGAAAGAATCAACAACCAAAGCTAAAAAGACAACCACTAAGAAGGTAGAGGCTAAGAACACAGCTCCAAAAGAGTTTGAGACCCTATACACACAGGACATACCTGATTTGGATATTACAGACAACGAGTCATATTTACAAGGCATCAGTGTCGTAAGGAAAAGACATGAAAAGACGAAAATTTCTACAAAATGCGGCAATCCTAGCAGGCGGAATAGCACTCTCACAGAGTATAAGCTACGGGGCAAATAAGAAGCAAAAACCCGTAATAGTCATACACGGTGGCACGAGTGGGCTAGGTCTTAGCAAAGAGGAGTTTAGCAAGAGGGAATCTGTCATGCTACAATCACTAAAGGCTGGGCAGGAGATTCTAGCAAAGGGTGGCGAGGCAATGGATGCTGTCATCGCCGCTATCAAGGTCATGGAGGATAGCCCTATCTTTAATGCAGGAAAGGGCGCAGTCTTTACCTCTGATGGCTACAACGAGCTAGATGCCGCCCTCATGCACGGAGGTAGCAGAAAAGCAGGCGCAATAGCGATGAGTAGGCATATCAAAAATCCCATAGAGGCAGCGCGACTTGTCATGGAAAAGACTTGGCATACGCTTGTGGCAGGTGAGGGGGCAGATAATCTTGCGAAAAAATATGGGCTAGAGATGGTGGAGCAGAAATATTATTTCACACAAGAGCGATGGGACCAACTGCAGGAGGCAAAGAAAAATAAGCAACTCCTGCTAGATAGCGACAAGGCAAAAGCATTTTTAGAGAAGCCTTTTTTGGGAGAATACACAGAGCCCTATCTTGGCACAGTGGGAGCGGTGGCACTAGATTCTAAAGGCAATCTTGTCGCTGGCACAAGCACAGGAGGGCTAACCAACAAAATGACGGGTCGCATCGGGGATTCGCCTATCATTGGTGCAGGCACTTATGCGGATAATGATTCTCTAGGGCTATCTTGCACAGGCACGGGAGATATTTTCATGCGTGTGGTGAGCGGACATGAGGCAAGTGCGCTGTACAAATACAAAAAACTCTCCTTGCAAAAGGCAATAGAAGGCACGATAGAGCAAGTCGCAAAGCTAGGGGGAAGTGGCGGTATTGTTAGCATCGATAAGCTTGGGAATACAGGCTTTGCTTGGACAAAAGATAAGCTAGGAATGTTTCACGGAGAGGCTAGAGTGGGCGAGAATGCTAAGGTGTTTTTCCCTGTAAGCAAAGCTTAATCTAAAAAGCGTGATAATAGTGGTACTTTTACTATTTTAACAAATCCTAGAAATCCACTAAAATCATGCTAATGCAAATCAAAAAAGACTTTCATCAAAAACTTCATCATGTTAAGATACAATCTAGCATATCACTTGAAAGGAAAATAAGTGGATAAAATTACAAAAAATGTTTTACAATCTAAAAAAGGCAAAGAAAAGATTACTGCAATTACCGCATACGATACTCTCATGGCTAATATCTTTGATGGCGAGGTGGATTTGATATTAGTGGGCGATAGTCTGCAGATGAGCTTTGGGGGGAGAGATGATACGCTTAGTGCTAGTCTTGAGGAGATGATGTATCACTCAAGGGCGGTTAGCAGGGGCATTAGCAAGTCATTTTTACTAGCGGACATGCCATTTGGCACTTATGCCACGCAAGAAGATGCACTTAAAAACTGCATTAGATTCTATAAAGAATGCAATATTGATGCACTAAAGCTAGAGGTGGGGATAGACAAGCTAGATATTATCAAAACGCTTTGCAGTGAGGGACTAGCCATTATGGCACATATCGGGCTAAAGCCGCAGTTTATGCGATTTGATGGGGGATTCAAGGTAAAAGGCAAAGATGATAATAGTCGTAATGAATTGCTAGAATGCGCTCTAGCCATGCAGGAGGCAGGCGTGTTTGGTGTGCTAATCGAGGGTGTGAAAAGCGAAGTGGCAGGGGAGATTACAAAATCTCTTAGCATTCCTACCATAGGCATTGGCGCGGGGGCAGACTGCGATGGGCAGATTCTAGTCTGGAGCGATGCGTTTGGCTTTTTTGATAAATTTAAGCCTAAATTTGTAAGGCGATACTGCGATGGCAAGGGAATGCTAAAAGATGCCATAAGGAAATATGCAGATGATGTAAAGAATGCTAGGTTTCCAGATTCTAGCGAGAGCTACTAGGGGGGAGCATGAGCCACATTATCGATACACATGCGCATCTTGATTCAGATGAGTTTAGGGAGGATTTGGATAATGTGATAGAGGAATCTAGGCTATGTGGCGTGAGTGATTTTATTATCCCCGCTGCATCGCTAGATACATTAAATCACGCTATTGACATTGCTAAACGATATGATAATATCTACTACGCGCTAGGAATCCACCCCTGTTGCATTGATGAGATATATGATATGAGTGCGGGGTCTTTTAGATTTGAATTACTGGAGAGTAAAATTAGCCAAAAATGCAAGGCGATAGGTGAGTGTGGGCTAGATTTCTTTCGTCTTAGTGGGGATATAGATTCTATAAAAGCGGCACAAATTGAATGTTTTGAGTATCAAATAGAGTTTGCCTTAGAATCTAATCTACCCCTAATCCTGCATGTAAGAGATTCTAAAGATAGCAATGAGGCTAGTCTTAAGGTATGCGATATTTTAAGGAAATATCATAATAGGGGATATGGCAATGCAGAACGTCTTAGAGGCGTCTTTCACTGCTATAATGCCTGTGAGGCTCTGTTGGAATTTAGCGATACATTTTATTATGGCATAGGGGGGATTGTTACATTCAAAAATGCTCAGAATCTGCAAGAAATAGTCAAAAAGATTCCAAAAGATAGAATCCTGCTAGAAACAGATGCCCCATACCTTGCCCCCATACCTCATCGTGGCAAAAGAAACGAGTCAAAATATCTCGTGCATGTGGTAGATAAACTCTCAGAGTTATTAAATATAAGCAAAGATGAGATAGAAAGAATTACAAGTAAGAATGCTAAGGTATTATTTGGAATATAGCAAAAGTGGCTAACACTACACCACACCCCAAACATATGAGTTATGAAGCATAATGACTTTTTCCTTTCTGTCCAGCCTTAAATCCTAAGATTGCAAAAAACAGAATATATACATAGCAAAATAATGGCACGATGTAAGAGATAATAATGCCATGATAATCCGCTAGTAAGCCTTGAATAGGAGGCACTAAAGCACCGCCCACGATGGCCATGTTGATGATTCCAGATGCTTGACTTGTGAATTTGCCAAGATTCTTTGTGCCTAGCGAGAAAATCGTAGGAAACATAATTGAATTAAAAAATCCAATAGCAATCAAAGCAACCATGCCCACATAACCACCGGCTGCAATAGCAAAGATAATTAAAACAAGGCTCACACTAGCGTTGAATGCAAGACATTTATTTGGCGCAATTTTACTCATTATAAAGCTACCCAAAAATCTTCCAACCATAGCCCCGCCCCAGTAGAAAGCAATATATTTTGCTCCAACTTCCTCCGCAATATTTGCCACTTCTTTCATAGTTAGAATAAGGAAAGAGCCAATGGATACCTCTGCACCGACATAAAAGAAAATGCCAGCCGCACCTAGCACAAAATGCGGATACTCAAAGACGCTTGTTTTCCCATCGTGATTTCTCTCGCTAATCTCCTCAGCAGTCTGCCTAACATCAGGTAATTTCAAAAAATACACGATAATGGCAAGTAAAATCAGCACACCCGCAATGATGAGATAGGGAATCTGCACAGATTGCGCCTCCTCTGCCTTAGAAGCATAGGCGGCACCTGTAAGGATAAAGGCAGCACCAAAAAGAGGTCCCACAGTGGTGCCAAGCGAGTTAAACGCCTGCACTAGTGTAAGCGACCTAGCCTCTTTACCTGGGGATAGAAGTGTAACGAATGGATTCCCTGTTGTCTGTAGCAACACAACACCACTAGCCAAAATAAAAAGAGCGCCTAAGAAAATAGGGTAAGATGCAGTAGAAGCCGCGGGGTAAAAAAGGATACACCCAAAGGCAGCAAGGAGAAATCCGAAGACAACGCCTAGAGGATAGCCGATTTTTGAAAGCAGTTTTCCAAAGATTCCGCCCGTTATAAAATATGCACCAAAAAAACAAAACTGCACAAGTGCCGCCTCAAAGTGATTTAACTCAAAAATAACTTTGAGATGTGGAATCAAAATGTCATTTAAAACTGTGATAAAACCCATGGCAAAAAATAATGCCGTCAATGTGCCTAGTGCAAATGTATTTGATTTTTGCATGTTCTATCCTTTCTTGTTAAATTCGCGATAAATTTTGATTAAGTGCTGCGTAGAACTATCGTGCTTATTGCTACAAGCACTCTCTCCGCTTAACTCACTCAAAATATCCTTAGCCAACTCCTTCCCTAGCTCAACACCCCATTGGTCAAAGCTATTAATATCCCAAATAATGCCCTGCACGACAATCTTATGCTCATAAAGTGCAATGAGAGAGCCGATATTTTTTGGTGAAATCTCATCTAACAAGAGTATATTGCTAGGTCTATTTCCAGAAAAAACTCTATGAGGGGCTAGTTTTTTTGCCTCATTTTCATCTAAGCCTTTTGCAATGAGCTGTGAAAGTGCCTCGTTGTATGTGCGACCTTTCATAAAGGCCTGTGCTTGTGCAAAAACATTGCTTAAGAGAATCTCATGATGTCCGGGTAGATTCCCCTTATTACTCAAAGAGGCTATCATATCTATGGGCGTGAGATGTGTGCCTTGATGCAGTAGCTGGAAAAATGCGTGCTGGGCATTTATACCCATATCTCCCCAAATGATTGGTGCGGTATCATATTCTACTCTTTGCCCATCTGAGTTTACCTGTTTGCCATTACTCTCCATATCTAGCTGCTGGATAAATTTTGGAAAATAACGCAAATACTGGTCATAAGGCGCAATCAAATGGCTACCTGCGTCAAAGAAATTGATGTACCAGATTCCAAGCATGGCAAGAATCACGGGCATATTTTCCGCAAATGGGGCATTTCTAAAATGACAATCCATAAGATATGCACCCTCTAGCAGAGAATAGAAGTTCTCTTTACCCAAATAAAGCATGATAGAAAGTCCAATCGCAGACCAAAGGCTATAACGACCTCCTACCCAATCCCAGAACTCAAACATATTTCTTTCATCAATGCCGAAGGCTTTCACCGCTTCTTTATTTGTAGAAACTGCCACAAAATGCTTTGCTATAAATTTCTCATCAAGCGCATGTGCTAAAAACCATTTTCTCGCAGTGAGGGCATTTGTGAGTGTCTCTTGAGTAGAGAATGTTTTTGAGGCTACGATGAAAAGTGTGCTTTCAGGGTGGATATGCTCTAGCACACCTTGCAATTGTGCGCCATCTACATTTGAGACAAAGTGCATATTTAGACGCGGATGCCCCCAGCTTTTGAGTGCCTTACACACCATTAACGCACCCAAATCTGAGCCACCTATACCGATATTTACGACATCTGTAATGATTTGATTACTATATCCAAGCCAAGAGCCACTTCTAACAGAATCACTAAAATCACTCATGCGATGCAGCACATTAGCAATCTCTGGCATGACGTCATGATTATCTACAATAATGCTATCTCCTCCAGTATTACCACCTGGGCGACTACGCAAGGCAGTATGCAGTGCGGCACGATGTTCTGTGAAATTAATTTTTTCTCCACGAAACATAGATTCTATGCGACTTTTTAGCCCACACTCATCTGCGAGATTCCAAAGTAGCTTTAATGTTTCGTCATTCATGCGATTTTTAGAATAATCAAGACTAATTCCGCCGACTTTTATAAAATATCGCTTGTAACGCTCAGAATCTCTCTCAAACATATCTCGCATACTTTCAGCCCTCATCTTTTCAAAATGAGAGTGTAATGCTTTATAAGAATTAAGATTTGTAAGACTCATGTTTTTCCCTTTCTCTTAGATGATTTTCTAATGCTACCGCTATGCCGTAGATTCCGGGATATTTTGCCAACACAACAAAAACAGGAATACTAGCCAGATAGGAGCTAAAACGTCCCTTGTCCTCAAAGCGAACTCTAAAAGGCGAGGTCTTGAAATAATCAATGAATCTAGGAATGATTCCACCACACAAATACACGCCGCCTCTAGCACCTAAAGTTAGTGCCACATCAGCAGACACAGTGCCTAACATCGCACAGAAAATATCAAGTGTCAAGCGACAAAGCGGGGAACGTCCGCTAAGGGCTTGCTCACTAATCAACTCTGGCGTCATGACCTTGCCCTTTATGCCCTCGCGATTTGCTAGGGCATTGTAGATAAGCACAAGTCCAGAGCCACTTAGGAATCTCTCTGCAGACACATGCCCATCAAATTCCTTTTTGGCATACTGCCAAATCATTACCTCCGTGTCATCAAATGAGGAAAAGCTCCTATGTCCCCCCTCACCAGATAATGCCACATAGCTACCATCATGGCAAGGAATAAGACCGCTTATACCAAGACCTGTTCCAGGACCTAAAACTGCCTTTGGTGCGAATTTTTCGCACACAGTGCCGCCTATTTGCACCAAATCCTGCGCTCCTAGCTTTTCTATGGCATAAGCCTGTGCTGTGAAGTCATTGATGAGGATAAGAGATTCGAGATGAAGTGCCTGCCTTGTAGTCTCTATGGAAAATGCCCAATGATGATTTGTCATCTGCACCCAGTCGCCAATGACAGGATTTGCAATCGCAAAGGCACCAAAACGCACACTAGGGCTACCTACTTTTAGCAAATATGCCTTTGTAGCATCTACGACTGTGTTGTAATCATTGCAGGGCAGCACTTCTATATTCTCTATCACATCAGGCGAGATTTGCAGACCGAAACGTGCATTCGTGCCACCAATGTCTGCTAGAAGTCGTGGATATGTATTTTTATCTTGAGTAATAGACATCGCAACAAACCTTTCTTGAGTGGAGTATGTAGGAAATAGGCAAAAGAGGATTAATACCCTTTAGTGCCTCCTGTAAAATGGCAAATTTTTCCTCCCCAGATATGGAGAGAAAAAGTTTTTTGCATTTCTGCAAGGCATTTAATGATAAAGAGAGTCTTTGATAGGGGGCATCTTTTGGCGTTGTGCTAACGATATTATCCTCTGTCGTGATAGCGTATTCAAATTCCTTAGCATTTGAAAAAAGAGAAGCAGTGTGTCCATCATTCCCCATGCCAAGAATTGCAAAATCGGGTTGCTTATAGCCTGTGTTTGCTAATTTTACTATTTCATCTATTTGCAAAGATTCCTGCCATTCATTTTTTAGCATGGGAATGAAAGCAGCATTTTTGGCATGATTCTCTAGCAGATGTGTATGCAGTAATTTTGTATTACTATCCTCATGCTCTGTATTTACTATTCTCTCATCGACCAAAGAAATATAGCATTTTTCCCATTGTAGTTTTTCTTTACTTAAATGATTCAAAAAAACTATGGGGGACTTGCCACCAGAGAATGCTAAAACTAGAGAATCTTGCAAACCTCTCAATCTAAGAATCTCAAGACTTCCTTTAATGAGTGCGGCAAAATTCTTAGATAAAGCATAATCTTTTTCCTCACTATTTGCAAACTCATATATCTCAAACGACATATATTTCCTTTTCATGTTATCCGTTTTAGATTACAAAAAAACATGAAAAAAAGCAAATTTGCAGTCAAAAAAAGGTGGGGAGATTCTGTATTATGTTTCACTTTTTCCTAATTTTATTATGCAATATAACAAAATGTAAAGATAAACTAGGCATTATGCCATGAGTGTCCATCTTTTTGTAAAAGAGAAAAAGATTCCATTGGACCATGACTACCTGCGGGATAGTAGTATAGAGGACTTTCATCGTTTTGCCAACTCTCTAAAATCGGGTCTATCCATTTCCATGCGGCTTCTAACTCTGCCTTGTGATTAAAAGAGGTGGGATTATTATCAATGACATCTAAAATCAATCTTTCATAAGGCTGCATAGAATCTTTACTATCAAGATTGAGATTTAGCATTTTTTCCTCATATTCTGTATTTTTGCCAATCTTTTTTACCGCTAGATTGAGGCTAATATTGCTTTGAGGTTGCAGAGAAATGATGAGTTTATTTGTATGGGTGGCATTATTTTTAAAGGTAATCACGACTTGCACAAAGGATTTTGCCATACGTTTTCCCGTTCTAAGATAAAAAGGCACACCACGCCAATTCTCATCTAAAAGTTCTGTTTTTATGGCGCAAAATGTCTCTGTTTTGGAATCTTTTGCCACATTTTCCTCCTCCACATAGCCGCGAAGCTCCCCGCTTTTTGCATATTGCGCTCTAATGGCATTGTTTTTTAGATTTTCTTTATCCCATGTTTTTAGACTTTTTAGAATCTCACATTTTGCCACCCTTATGCTGTCTGCATTTAGAGTTTGTGGAATCTTCATTGAAACAAGAGATAGAATCTGTAGCATGTGATTTTGCAACATATCACGCAATGCTCCCATACGTTCATAAAACTCGCCACGATTCTCAACGCCTAATGTCTCAAAAACGGTTATTTCCACACATTCTATATGCTCTTTATTCCAAAGAGAAGATAAAAAAGGATTGTAAGCTCTCAAAAACAGGATATTTTGTATGCTTTCCTTACCTAAATAATGGTCTATGCGATAGATTTGCTCCTCTTTGTAATATTTTGCAATCTCGTCATTTATGTCATTGCAGGATTTCAAATCTCTGCCTAGTGGTTTTTCTAAAACGATTTTCACCCTCTCATCATTGAGAGAGATTGCTGCAAGATTCTTACAAGCTTTTATGAAAAATTCCGGAGAAATGGAAAGATAAATAACAATATTTTCACTACCATTTCCTAGCATTTCTTTGAGATTCTCAAGATTTTTGTTAAGGTCTGTGCTAACGTAGTGAATATGATGAGTAAAATCTCCCCATATTTTTTCATCACAATGCTCTATGTGGATTTTAGAACGTCTCTGTAATTCACTCTCAAATTCTGCTTTGCTAAATTCGCTTCTACTTGTCGCTATAATACGCAAGGAATGCGGTAAAAATCCATCTCTAAAAGCCGCAAATAAAGAAGGAAAAATCTTTCGCATTGCCAAATCACCAGTGGCGCCAAACAAGATAAAATCAAGAGTTTTCATAGATTATCCTTTGCAATAAATTTCATAATATATCAATATTCAGCGATTTCTTTGCAGAAATATAGCATAATTGTTCGTATAAGAATCTTTAAGGAAGGTCAATGGCACAAAGAAAGCTCATAGAAATTACCCAAAGAATCTCAGAAAAAAGCAAGAAAACAAGAGAGGCATATCTACAACGATTAGAATCTAGCAAAAGCAAGGGAAAGGTATCTCGCAAGGATTTAGGCTGTGCTAATCTCGCCCATGCTTATGCAAGTATCCCCAAACATATCAAGGAAAATATAGAAAAAAGTGAAAAACCAAATTTTGCCATAGTCTCAGCGTATAATGACATGCTATCTGCACACCAACCTTTTAAAAACTATCCAGATTTAATCAAAGAGGAAGTTTTTAAACGCGGATCATTAGCGCAGTTTGCAGGTGGTGTACCTGCTATGTGTGATGGAATCACACAGGGCTATGAGGGAATGCAGTTAAGTCTTTTTTCACGAGATGTTATCGCTATGAGTGTGGCAGTTGCCCTCTCTCATAATGTCTTTGATGGCGCCTTTTATCTTGGCGTGTGTGATAAGATAGTACCAGGTCTGCTTATCGGTGCACTTAGCTTTGGGCATCTGCCTAGCATTTTCATACCCTCCGGTCCTATGACAAGTGGAATCTCAAATGATGAAAAATCAAAGGCAAGACAACTTTTTGCAGAGGGGAAAATCTCTCGTGATGAGCTTTTATTGAGTGAGATGAAATCCTATCATGATGTCGGTACCTGCACATTTTATGGCACTGCTAATTCTAATCAGATGATGATAGAGTTTATGGGGATGCATCTGCCAAACTCTGCATTTATCAATCCAAACACGACATTGCGAGAATCTCTAGTGAGAGCAGGAGCAGCTCATCTTGCAAGTAAAGAGGTAAAGCCCATAGGCGAGATTGTAAGTGAGAAAAATATTGTTAATGCTATGATAGGACTTATGGCAACGGGTGGTTCTACAAATCACACTATACATTTAGTAGCCATAGCAAAAGCGGCGGGAGTAATCATTGATTGGGAAGACTTTGATGCAATCTCCTCTCTCATTCCACTTTTAGCAAGGGTATATCCAAATGGCAAGGCAGATGTGAATCAGTTCGAGGCAGCAGGGGGCATTGCCTTTATCGTGCATGAGCTATTAAAAGCGGGTCTTTTGCATGATGATGTCAATACGATAATGGGCGTTGGCATGGAGGCATATACTAAGAATCCTTTCTTACTAGAGGATAATAAACCTCTAGCAGAGAGACTAGTGTATAGAGATGGTGCTAAAGTAAGCGGGGAGGAGAGTATCCTTAGAGGCGTAGAGAATCCTTTCAGCGATAATGGCGGTGTAAAGATTCTAAGAGGAAATGTAGGCAGGGCGGTGATAAAAATCTCAGCAGTCAAAGAGGAACATCAAGTCATAAAAGCCCCTGCATTAGTCTTTCACTCTCAAAGTGAGTTTCAAAAAAGCTTTGAGGAGAAAAAATTGCAAAGAGATTTCATAGCTGTGATTGCCTATCAGGGACCATGTGCGAGTGGAATGCCAGAATTGCATAAGCTAACACCTATTTTGGGAATCCTGCAAGACCAAGGATACAAAGTAGCACTTGTAACGGATGGCCGTATGTCTGGAGCATCAGGCAAGATTCCCGCTGCCATTCATCTTAGCCCAGAGGCTTTGCTAGGCGGGAATATCGCTAAGATTAGAGATGGTGATATGATGCTTTTAGATGCCAAAAGAGGTGTGCTAGAAGTGCTAGTTGATGAAAAAGAATGGGAGCAAAGGGAGATTGTGATTCCACAAAGAGAGGAGCAGTTTGGCTGTGGTGTGGAGCTTTTTGCAAGTTTTAGGGCAAATGCTAGCAGTGCAGAGACTGGGGCAACTAGCTTTGGAGGATATTTCAAATAGCTATTTTATTTGATGATTCAAGTAAAATTTTAGATAAAGGAACAATATGCAAGAGTTTTTAAAAATCAGTAAAATCATTCCTGTGATTACACTCTATAATGCAGATACAAGCATAGATTTGGCAAATGCACTTATAGAAGGTGGCATTAGAATCCTAGAAATCACATTACGGACAAAAGCGGGGCTAGAGGGCATTAGACGCATTGCAAATGAAGTGCCAAATGCAGTTGTGGGTGCTGGGACGGTAACAAATGAGAGGGAGCTAGAGGCGGTAAAAAAAGCGGGAGCAAAATTTGCCATTAGCCCGGGATTAACGCCAAGTCTAGCAAAGGAGAGTAAGAATCTTGACATTCCTCTAATACCAGGAGTCTCTACGCCAAGTGAGCTTATGCTAGCCCTTGAGTTTGGTTTTAGTAATCTCAAATTCTTTCCTGCAGAATCATCTGGCGGCGTGGCGATGTTAAAATCCCTTGCCCCTGTTTTTAGCGAAGTGAGATTCTGTCCCACAGGTGGCATTTCTCTTAATAATATCAAATCCTATTTAGCACTTGAGAATGTCCTCTGCGTTGGCGGCTCATGGCTTACGCCAAAAGATATTTTAGAAAATAAACAATGGGGAGAGATTACAAAAATTGCAAAAGAGAGTTTGGAGTATATTAACTAGGAATCTTTTAAAAGCAGGAGGAAAAAATTTGGTTTTAAGAATTTAGATTCTTCACATTTATTCAGAATGACACAAATGTCATGTTGAGGGCAAAGCCCGAAACATCTTTTTTGGAATTTAGATTCGCTTTTTGAACTAATATTAAGAATCTAGATTCCAAAAATAAAAGATTCTTCATCAAAAGATCAGAATGACATACCCATCCCCATGACACCTTTCTGCAATGGTGATGAGTATTAGAATCCACTTAAACAGGTTCTAAAAACAAAAATGTTTCGCTACGCTCAACATGACGTCTGAATGAATGAGGAATATAATTTTTGTAAATTTGGGTTATTCTGAACGCATCTGAAGAATCTAAATTCTTCGACTTGCTCTCAGAATGACGAAAATTTGAAGAATCTAGATTCTACATTGATTCCATAGATATTTCGCTTTGTTCAACATGACGGCGGATATCGTCATTGTAAGCCTTTGGCGAAGAATTTAGATTCTGAGTTAATTATAAAGATATTTCAATTAAAGCCTCAATATGACGTGATTTGCAAAGCAACTCATCTACTAAAGAATCCTCTAGCGCCTCCTCTGCGTCCATCTCTAAGATTGCCTCTAAGTCTATCTCATAAAAGACCTTTGTGCTGGTGAGTTTGGAGTTATCCAAGAAGCACCAGGTGCGTCCGTTGCTTAGGAATCCATAGTCTTTTTTGAGGCTAGAGAGGTAGCGCAGGATTTGGAAATGCGGATTGCCTTTTATCTTTTTATTGTCGATTGGAATGCTGCATGCCTTTGCCTCTAAGATGACATCAAAGATTGCGTTACTCGCTGCTCTGCTCTCTTTGGGTATAGAGATATATTCCTCTTTTAGCTCTCCACTTGAGAAAAGCAAAAAGTCGGGCTTCTCTAGCCTGCCCTGCACGATTTTCTCCTCTTGACGCAGAAATTCCCAGCCTAGAATCTTGAGCACTGCGGTGATGAAGTCATCTTCGAACTGGTGCTCATTTTGCTTTTTAAACTTCTCTTTGTCATAGAGTTTTTGTATACAATCAAGTGCCGCTTTTGCCCCCTGCAGTGTGCCTGTGAAGTCATAGATATACGGGAAGTCCTTATGCAGCGTGTAGCGGGTGAAGAGGTTGTTGTAGAGAAAATCTTTAGATTCCTTATGAGAAATTAAAACAGCATTTTACATTAACTTATTAGTTTCATAAACTCCATTCTAGTCCTAGAATCTTTCTGGAAAAGTCCGCGAACCGCTGATGTAATAATCTTTGCATTCTGCTTTTGCAATCCACGCATAGCCATGCAGAGATGAAGTGCCTCGCATACAACCATGATGCCCTTTGGATTTAGCGAGTGCATGATTGTGTCTGCGATTTGTGTCGTGAGATTCTCTTGTATCTGAAGGCGGCGTGCAAAAATATCGATTAGCTCTGCGAAATTTGAGATACCTGCTATCTTGTCATTTGGAATGTAGCCAATCGAGATTTTGCCAAAAAAAGGCAGTAAATGATGCTCACACATGGAGTAAAACTCAATGTCGCGAATGATTATCATCTCGTTACATACACCATCGCTAAAGATGGAGTTTAGTGCTTGATTTGGGTCTCTTTTGTATCCGCTAAAAAGATTCTGATATAGCTCCGCTAGTCTGTGTGGCGTCTTTGCTAATCCCTCTCTATCCTTGCTCTCGCCTATGGTGCTGCATAGATTTGTGAAAAAGCTTTGTATAGAATCTAGGTATTGATTGTCCATATATATCTCCGCTTTTGTGTTTGGGATAGAATCGGATTTGGGTGGGGGTTTTGTATATGTTTGTAACATGTAATATATACAATGAGTGATTTTTGGATATAAACTTGACTTAACAAATGCGATTTAAGTAGTCTCTATCTCACGGAGAGACTTATGAATATTGAAATGAGGGATATTACAAAAAGTTTTGGCTCTGTTAGGATTCTAAATAATGTTAGATTCCATTTAGATTCTGGAGAAATGCACGCATTAATGGGAGAGAATGGTGCGGGGAAATCTACGCTTATGAAGATTCTAACAGGCGTGTATAGTATGGATAGTGGGGAAATTTTCATAGATGACAAGCCCATATCATTTAGCCACCCAAAAGATGCGGAGAAAAATGGTATTGTTTTTATACATCAGGAGCTAAATAATCTGCTTGATATGAGTATTGAGGAAAATATTTTTCTAGGCAAAGAGATATATAATCGTTTTGGCATTTTAGATAAAAAATCTATGCAGAAAAAATCGACACAATTACTACAAAAGCTTGGCATGAATATTAATGTCAATACAAGGCTAGGAGATTTATCTGTGGGGCAAAGGCAGATGATAGAGATTGCAAAGGCGCTACTTTGTGAATCTCGGGTAATTATTATGGACGAGCCAACCGCTGCCCTAACACATAGCGAGACAAAACATCTTTTTGAAATCATAGAGAATCTAAAAAAGAAAAAGTTAGTATTGTTTATATTTCTCATAGAATGGAGGAGATTTTTCTACTCTGCGATAGAATCACGGTGCTACGAGATGGAGAATTTGTCGGCACAAAAAATATAAAAGATACCTGCATAGATGAAGTGGTAAATATGATGATAGGCAGGGAGATTGGAGATAGATTCCCAAAGACGTTAAAAAGGCAGAAATCCCTAGCATTAAGAATTAAGAGTTTTAGCCATAAAAAGCATTTTAAAGATATTTCCTTTGATTTACACTATGGCGAAATCCTAGGTGTGTATGGACTATAGGTCTTGCCATATCCACATTGAATAATCCGTTTTTTGTGAATCTAGCAAAGGGTGCAGAGGAGGAGGCTAAAAAACTAAATGTAAAATTAGCAGTAGTAAATGCCTCTGATGATAGTGCAAAGCAGAGTAATGACATCGAGGATTTAATCGCTAAAAAGGTTAGTGTCATTATAGTTAATCCCGTAGATTCCGATGCTATTGCCCCTGTAATTAAAGATGCACTAAAAGCAAATATCCCTGTAATAGCCCTAGATAGAGCAGTAAATGGCGTAGAGGTAACAAGTCAAATTATCTCAGATAATGTAGAGGGTGCTACAATGGCTGCAAAATATCTAGTAGAGCTTGTGGGGAAAGATTCTAAAGTCGCGGAATTAATTGGCATTCCTGGAGCATCTGCTACCATAGATAGAGGAAAAGGCTTTCATTTAGTAGCAGATAAGGAATTATCAGTAGTGGCAATTCAAAGTGCAAATTTCAATAGAGCGCAAGGCTTAAGCGTCATGGAAAATATATTGCAGGCAAATCCAGACATAAAAGGCGTATTTGCACACAATGATGAAATGGCACTAGGAGCCCTAGAGGCGATAGGAAATAGAAATATTGTCATAGTGGGCTTTGATGCAACAGATGATGCGATGAGTGCTATAGAGGAGGGGAAAAATGAGTGCGACCATAGCACAGCAGCCAGAGTTAATGGGAAGCGTAGCGGTGCAAAATGCACTAAAAATCATTAATGGGGAAAAAATAGAAAAAAACATTCCTGTGGAAGTAAAACTCATTAAGCAAGAGGCAAAATAATAAATGCAAAAACAGATTCTCGTTGTAGGTAGCATTAATAAAGATTTGGTGCTTAGAGTAGATGACTTTCCGCTTGAGGGGCAAACCATTCTTGCTAAAAGCTTTGAGAGTAGCAACGGTGGCAAGGGGGCAAATCAAGCATCTGCTATTGCAAAGCTTGGGGGAAATGTTAGTTTGCTAGGTGCACTAGGAAACGATGTGTTTGGCACAGAGCTTTTAGAATCATTAAAAAGTAGTGGCGTAGATACTACGCATATTTTGATAAAAGAAAATATATCTAGTGGCATAGCGGTAATTACACTAGATAAAAATGGGGCAAATCATATCATGGTCTCAGCGGGGGCAAATGCACTTCTTACAAATGATGATGTAACAGAGGATTTTTTAAATCAATTTGACATTGTGATTATACAACTTGAGATTCCACTTCATTTTGCAAAACATGTAGCGATGTTGGCAAGAAAGCTAGATAAAACCGTGATTTTGAATCCATCGCCTGCCGTAAGGCTTGATGAGGATTTTTTAGGTTGTGTAAATATACTTGTGCCAAATGAGACTGAGATAGAGATTGTTGGCGGAATAGACTATGTCCTTGGCTGTGGAGTGGAGCATATTGTCCTAACATTAGGAAGCAAGGGTTGCGAACTTATCTCAAAAGATACACGAGAGCATTTTGACGCACACAAGGTAAAGGTAGTGGATACGACTGCCGCAGGAGATAGCTTCCTTGGTGCATTGGCAATTAGAATCTCTTATGGAGAGAGAATGCAGAGGGCAATAGATTTTGCTAATAGAGTAGCCGCAATGAGTGTAACTAGAAAGGGTGCTATCTCATCTATACCTAGCTATGATGAGATATTGAGATTTGGTTTGCTTTAAAGATTCTGACATGAGTGAATATTAATAAAATTATCATTAAAATGTTTAAGATTTACTAGCACTTCTTTCATTAAATCCTCCTCTTTTGTAAGTGCCACTCTAACGTAGCCTATTCCGCCATTATTTCTACCAAGATATGAGCCGGGCAGAACCACATATCCCTTTTTCTCATATAACTCTCTGGCGAATACCTCATCGTTAAAAAGCCTATTTGAGTTTAAATGTATCTCATTGCAATCCTGTACTTTTAGCCATAGATAAAATGTAAAAGGGAAAATCGTGCTGTTTGTAAAAATACTCTGAGCTATAGCTATATTTTGTGTGAATTTTTTACGTATTATTTCTGCATATTCATACTCACGCCATGCGATTATTGAAGCTTTCTGAATGGTATTTGGTATGCTGATTCCCAAATATGTGCGAAATATCTTATATTTCTCAAGAATGCTAGAATCCCCCGCGATAAATCCACTTCTAAGCCCTGGAACAGATAATCTTTTAGAAAGAGAATTAATCGCAAAGACATTTTTAAAGTTAGTATTCCCCACCTTAATACTAGCCTCAAGCAAACTAGGAGGTCTAGTATCTACATAAACCTCGCTATAACATTCATCATTAATAAGAATAAAATCATACTCTAGTGCCAACTCTACCCATCGTGCCAATTCATCAATGTCTAATGTTTGCCCTGTCGGATTATTTGGGGAATTAAGTATCACCATATCCACTTTTTGACAATCACTCAAAGAAAGTTGTGGTTTAAAATGATTTTCCTCATTTAATGGCATATATATTACATTCGCATTATTTGCAATCTGTACACCTTCATAGATTTGGTAAAAAGGATTCGGGAAAGACATGATGGGTTTATCTTTTTTCTTATCTAAGAATATAAATTGAGGGAAATTAAACAGCACTTCCCTAGAGCCAAATGTAGGAATAATCTCATTTTCCTCTAATGACACATTGAATCTTTTTTTCACAAAATCAATCTGCGATATAACTAAATCTTTCTGTAAACTAGGATAATATCTTATCAATTCAGCATTTTCTTTTAATGATTCCACAACGCTAGGAGGTGGGTTAAATCCGGGTTCGCCTATGCTTAGATTCACATTACTATAATTATATTGTTGCACCCCTAATAGCTTTCTTAGCCTCTCAAATGGGTAGGGATTAAATCTCATAATATTCCTCTTTATACCTAGAAATTCTGCTAATTTTATCAAAATATCTATGTATATGAGAAATATAACTTTGCAAATTTTTGCGTATAATAATCCATGAGAGTGCATTGCTTCAAGGATTACGGTATTTATGAGACGTTTAATTATTCTTTTTGTGTTGTTATTTAATATTTCCATTGCCAAAAGTGAATTTGAAAGGCTAGGCGATATTTTGACCCTAGCACCAGTTGGTATGCTTATCATATCTCTTGGCATGGAGGATTATGAGGGGGCATGGCAGCTTGCCGCAGGGAGCGTTGCCACACAGCTTACCATAGAGGGAATTAAGCGAAGCTTTGAATATAGCCATTTGTTAGGAAATGATTTTGCATTTGCAAAAAGACCTTGTTGCGAGGATTATAAAGGATTTCCTAGCGGACACTCAGGAGGGGCATTTAGTGCGGCAGGTTATGTCTATTATAGATATGGTTGGAAAGCTAGTCTGCCTCTAATTGGCATAGGAATCGTTACTGCTGCATCAAGGATTGATGCTAGAAAGCATACATTATTGCAGGCTATCGCAGGCGGTGCTATCGCATGGGGGTTTGCATATTTATTTACCACAAAATATAATCCAAAACCAAAGATTCTAATAACGCCAAATGTCAGCTATGATAATTATGGGCATGATTTTTATGGAATCAATGCTTATATGAAGTTTTAGCACATAGCCAAAATAAAAAAACGATACAATACAATTAGCAGTGGTCCTTGCGGTTAAGAAACATTGCTATATTATTTTTTAGGAGACTTACTATGAGCAAGACCGTTACTTTGATTAATAACGAGAATGGAGACAAGTTTGATTTTGACTTGATAGAATGCACTAGAGGGGCTAGAGCGATAGATTTTAGTAAGCTATATGACAAGGCAAAGCTATTTTCTTATGACCCAGGATATGGTAGCACTGCGGGGTGTAAATCTACGATTAGCTATGTGAATGGTGCCGATGGAGAGTTACTATATCGTGGCATTCCTGTTCAAGATTTAGTAGCGCAGTATAGTTTTACAGATGTGTGTAGGCTGCTGATTACAGAGGAAGGACTGCCAAAGAATCCCTTAGAATCTCTTGAGTTTGACATGGAGCTAAGACATAGAGGATTCCTACACGAGCGACTAAAAAGCGTCTTTCATGCCTTTCCAGATAAGGCACACCCTATGGCGACATTATCGGCACTTGTTAGCGTTTTGGCTACATTATATTACGACCACAAGGATATGGACGATGAGGACGACTATCAGATGATGGCAAGGCGCATTATCGCAAAGACCTCCACTATGGTAGCATTCTGCTATCGACATAGTGTTGGTGCGCCATTCATCGAGCCAGATGTGTCAAAAAGCTATGTGGAAAATTTCCTCTACATGCTACGAGGCTATCCTCATGGCAAACTAAAATACAGACTAGATAATGGAAAGGAAGTGCAAGAGGATATTCACCCCGTTGAGATTGAGGCACTAGATAAGATTCTAACACTTCATGCAGAGCATGGGCAGAATGCCTCAACTACGACTGTAAGGAATGTAGCCTCCACAGGTGTGCATCCGTATGCGGCAATCTCAGCGGGAATCTCAGCACTATGGGGTCCTGCACACGGCGGGGCAAATGAGGCGGTATTAAAGCAGTTAAATGAGATTGGCGATGTGAAAAATGTGGATAAATATATCGCTAGAGTGAAGGATAAAAATGACCCATTTAGGCTAATGGGCTTTGGACATAGGGTGTATAAGAATTATGACCCGAGGGCAAAGACGCTTAAAAAACTAAAAGATGACCTAAATGGACGTGGAATCAAAATGGACATGAGGCTAAGCGAGATTGCCGAAAAAGTCGAGGAAGTTGCATTAAATGATGAGTATTTTATCCAGAGAAAGCTATATCCAAATGTGGATTTTTATAGTGGAATAATTCTAACCGCACTAAAGATTCCAACAAATCTTTTCACACCTATATTCGTGCTAGGCAGAATGCCGGGCTGGTGTGCAAATCTCATCGAGCATGTAAAAGACCCTAACACAAAGATTACGCGACCTATGCAGGTGTATGTGGGGAAATAGAGCTATCGTATTTTTATTAGACGATTTGCACCGATTTTTATAATCCTGCTACTTTGCGATGGAAATAATCCCCTTTTATCTAGGATTACTGCATCACATTTATCTAGGGCAAAATCTAAATCAAAATCTTTTTTGGTTGGATTTGCAGATGATGAGTAGGCATTGCCAAAATATTGCAAAAACGTATGATGCCAATAGGAATCTGAAACAATGCGAAAACTAGCTTGATTTTTTAGGATAAAAGAGGTTTTTTTAGCTCTCCTTATCATACTTCTAAATTTCACAGGAACGCGATATGGGATATAGCTTAGATTCGGCACTTCTAGCAACAATGGCTTAGATTCTTTGGCGCCTTTTTTTTGATTAATAATCACAGGATTTTTAGATAAGAATCCGATAGTAGTATCAGTTTGTGCAAGAATAACCATATATTCAGGTTTTATCATTATGGGTTTATATTAACTTCGCTTTAAATTTATAGCCTCTTTGATTAAATCATCAGAGGTTGTAAAGGCTTTGGCATTCATAGAATATCCTCTCTGCATTAATATTAGATTTGTCAATGCCTCGCCTACATCTACATTGCTAGTTTCTACATAACCTTGCAGAATCTTACCTTGCTTGAGATTGGAATCATCTCCCCATACAAGCTTTGGCTTACCACTTAGCTGCGTTGTTTCGCCATTTACCGTTGTAGGATTTAGAGCAAATAAATTACCCCCTACTTTCCTTAATCCTTGGTCATTGGCAAACATAGCTAAGCCCACTCTGCCTATTGCCTCTGTTTGTCCGTTACTAAAGGCTATTGATATGACACCGTTGTCGTTGATTCTAATATTTGACATTTCGCCACGATTTTTTCCGTCTTGATTTGTATCATTTACGCCAGAATCTGAATAAACATGATTTGTGCTTCTAGCTAGGCTTAGTTTGACTTCTTTTTGTCCCAAAAAAGGCACCTCTATATCATCAGAGCTAGCCTTGCCACTTTGGTCAAATACAATCTTTCCCTCTTTTACAGTGCTGCTAACTATCATTTTATCTCCTGAAAACTCATGGATATATGTCCTTACATTCCATGTTTCTGGAGTTTGTTGTGTGCCTTGAGAATCACCGGAATTGACAAGATAGTATTCATTATGAAGTGCATATTTCTTACCACTCTCATCATAAATCTCTGTTGTATTAGAAAAGCTAGGCACATAAAGGCTAGTGCCTGCGATGTAATCTTTTGGTTTTAAACTCTGCTCTCCTACAAGATTCAATCTCTCAAGCAAATTGCCACTTAGCTTTACATCAACAGGAGTATTTGTATTATTTTTCAAAACTAGCATACCCCTTGGGTCAATTACGCCATTTGGTCCCCTATTTAACTCCAAATCAAGTCCCGTATCTCTCTTTATTAAATACTGCAACTGCCCTATGGTATGGAATCTACCCTGCGAAGATGTCCCATCGCCATACTCATATTTTGCAACAAGCAATGTGCCATCTGGCATGGTTACTTCTATATCTACCTTTGGATAATTATCTGGATTTAGCATTTGGTCATTGGCATTTGCTAGGGCATTGAAATCATGATTGAAAAAACCTATTTCATTAAAAACACCATTGTTAGAATATGCCTTTACGACATTGCTAAGTGCACCTTTCCTATTTAGATTCACACTTAAATCCACTTTGGTGGTTTCAACAGGCTGATAGCTAATCTGTGGTGGAATAGAAATTGGCTTCATAACGCCCTTTGCTAATTCCTTATAATCCTTTTCTGGGTCTTGTGAAGCTTTGAAATTATTGCCATTAATTTTTCCTAGATTCACACCATATAAATAATATCCCTCTGAATTTACCAAGTATCCATCGGAATCTATCGTGAAATCCCCGCTTTTTGTAAAAAAATTCTCATCACTTACCTTAAAATCATCATCATCTATCTCAAACTGCCCTTCCTTATTTTTCCCCACGACAAACCAACCTTTTCCTGTGTATGCAACGCTAGTTGGATTATCGGATTTTCTCAAATTTCCCATTTTTGTAATAATATTATTACTCCCACCTGTTACACCATAGCTAAAATCATTGTTTGTAACAGTAGAGCTATTCATGGTATCCATGCTTCTTGAAAAAAGAGTTTTAAACTCCGGGCTATTTGCCTTGTAGCCATTTGTATTTACGTTTGCGATGTTATTTGAGATGCTATCTAATCCAAATTGATGAGTCTTTATACCGCTAACCGCATTTAACATCGTATCATTCATGAGTATTATGCCTCCTGCATATATAAAAAGCCTAATGCTTATTGTCTTGTGAATATGCAAAATATATACCAAAAGATAATCGTATGTAAAAAATATAGTTATTATGAAATAAAAATTACTTATTAATTATTTTGCGATAGTATTCAAACTCAACATTTTTTGTAAGGAAGATTCAATGAAAAAGATTACAGCTTCAATCCTAGCCGCTTTGGCTATTAGTTCTTTTAGTTTTGCGGATTCGATAGTTAAGGGTAAATGTGAGCCACTGCCAAAAGAGGCATTGGTTCTAGTACCGGGCAATTCGCTAATTACTGCCACACCAGAGGAAGGTAGAAAACTAGCGATTACACTAGCACAGCATACAATTCACAATATTCAGCCATGTCTTAATAAACTTAAAGATGGTAGAGGAAAATACTCTACAAATCCATCTGATTTAATACAGGCTGAGCAGGCAGTTGCAATTGAGTTTGCAACTATCGCAAAGGCTAACAACTATTGGAGAAAATAGCTTTTAGCTAATATAAGAGGGCTAGATTATAGAATCTAGCTTTTATTGTATATCTTGCTTTCTTTAAAGATAATGTTTTCTTAATTCTTGTCTTAATTTTTGGAATTTTTTTTAGTAATTATGTGTTTTTGGTGCCATGATACACGTTGCTATTCCTCTCTTAATACCTGTCTTGATTCTATCGTGGTTTGATGAGGTTGCAGTTTTGTTTGATAACCATTTGATATGAATTAGTGTTATAATTTCATTATTTGTTACTTTGGAGTGTTTGATGCGTATTTTGGTGATCGATGGCAGTAAAGATACATTGGAACACTTAGTTAAATCTCTATCTGTTAATGGTTATCAAGTGGATATCGCTTTGTGCATTAAAGATGGTGATTATCATATTAATGTGAGAAGTTATGATTTGATATTGGGGGGACTACTTTTATCTGACGGTAATATAAAAGATGTTATAAACATAGTGAGGAATAGGTATCCAAAAGTTCCAATCATAACACTAGGCGACAATAATCCAGAACACGAAATAGAATCTTTCTATGCAGGGGCTGATGATTATCTAGCACACCCCATTAATCCAGATGTATTACTAGCTAGAATACGTGCTAGACTAAAAATGTGGGATTCCAATATCGTGGAGATAGAGGATTTAATCATTATTCCAGACGAGGAGAGAATTACCTTTAGGGGAAAGGATATTGATGTAAAGGGTAAGCCTTTCGAGGTATTAGCACATTTAGCTAGACGAAAAGACCAAATCGTATCAAAGGAGCAATTGCTAAATGCTATATGGGACGAGCCAGAGCTTGTTACGCCAAATGTGATAGAGGTGGCCATTAATCAGATTAGGCAGAAAATGGATAAAGTGCTAAACATACATACCATAGAGACAGTTAGGCGGAGGGGTTATAGATTCTGTTATCCCAAGGGTGTTAGTAGAGCAAAGCTTGCAAGGACAAATATTCCAAAGAATGTAGAGTAGTGTTAGGAGTTTGTCATGATTTTAGAGGTAGTAGCATATCCAAACAAAATATTAAGGAAAATATCTAGCAAGGTTGAGTGCTTTAATGAGGAGCTACATGTCTTTTTGGATAACATGTATGATACGATGATGGCAAAAAAAGGTGTTGGTCTAGCTGCCATACAGGTTGCAAATCCTATTAGAGCATTGATTGTAAATATCCCTCGTGAAGATGATAATCAATACAAAGAGGATTTACTTGAAATTATTAATCCAAATATCCTTGAAAGTAGAGGTGAGATTACATGGAGTGAGGGTTGCCTATCTGTCCCCGGATTTTATGAAGATGTAATAAGACATGATAATATTTTATTAGAGTATCAAGATAGATTCGGTAATTTTCATAAGGAATGGTTTAATGACTTTACCTCTGTTGCATTGCAGCATGAGATAGACCATTTGAATGGAATCTTGTTTGTAGATAAGCTATCTCTCATCAAACGTAAAAAATTTGAAAAAGAATTAAAAAAGAAGCAAAAAGCATAATCAATGGTTTAATCATCAAATGAGATTTTATATTGTATAATACGAGAAATTTTATAGCAAGGATTTATTTATGGCACGTAGATGTGATTTGACAGGCAAAGGCGTTATGGTTGGAAATAATGTAAGCCACGCTAATAATAAAACTAAAAAAAGAAGTTTCCCAAACCTTAGAAGCATTAGGGTAAAACTAGATGACGGTACAACTCAACGCATTAAAGTAGCTGCCTCTACATTGCGAACGTTAAAAAAGAAAAAGAAGTAAGAACGTTTGATATGATAGTTTAAAGAGGATTTTTCTAGCAGTATTGATGACCAGATTCCTAAATATTCTCTTTTTCATGATGTGCGTGGTTTGAATCTTTTATTTTTTACGTTGTATTTTTGTGATTTTTCGGATAAATGAAAATTCTTTTTGTGAGATAATTACAAACACAACCTCAATCAATCAAAATACTACGCAATGCTTCCATTTTGCTACAAGTCTCGATATATTCATTATGTGGTATGGAATCAAGAACAATGCCTGCACCTGCTTGTAGATAATAAATACCATCTTTAAAGACTGCAGAACGCAGGGTGATAGCAGAGTTTAAATCTCCATTTTGTTTAAAAAGCATAATGGCTCCAGAGTATATGCCACGTCCATGAGGCTCGTATGAATTTAATCTCTTTATAGCCTCAATTTTTGGCGCACCGCTAACTGTGCCTGCTGGGAAACATGCCTTAAAACAATCTATCGACGTCTTATTAGATTCTATCTCACCACTTACCTGAGATACAATGTGCATAACCTTTGAATATTTCTCCACAACTCTAAACTGCTCTAATTTTACGCTACCCACCTTAGAACATTTTCCTATATCATTTCTACCCAAATCAACAAGCATTAAATGCTCTGCATTCTCCTTTTCATCAGCTAATAGATTTAACTCTAGCTCCCTATCCTCCATTACATCATTCCCACGACGTCTAGTGCCAGCAATGGGTCTTAAAATTTGCCTACCCATATCACAACGAAGCATGACTTCAGGACTTGCACCAATAATCTTAAAATCATCAAAATCTAGGTAATACATATATGGACTAGGATTATTCCGCCGTAATTCCTCATAAAAATACATAGGATTCATATTGCTCTGAATGCTTAATGCTCTACTGAGAACGCACTGCAAAAATGTGCCTTTATAAATTTCCTCTTTTATAATCTCTACATGTTTTTCATAATATTCCCTAGAATCCTCATAGACTATTGAGGATTGAAGCGCTAGATTATCAAGTGTTTTTTGCGTATTTGCTCTATGTTGTGATGATAAATGCAATACTTCATTTTCTAATCTATCCATGCAATCTTTGACATTAATATCACTTTCTTTCGGCGTGGCTATAACAAGATACATTTCATCATATAAATGGTCAAATACAATGCACTCTCTAGGAAATACTAGCATAGCAGTGGGTGCATCATAAAGAGGTTTTTTGCTAAAGTTAAATTTTTCACATTCACTAAAAAACTCATAGCTAACATAGCCTAGCCCCCCAAATGGAAGCGGGAGAGATTCTAACTCTTTTGGAATCTTTTCAAAAGAATCTTTTAATATATTTGATATGGATAAAAAATCTAATTTTTCTATATCTAAACCATCTCTGATTAAATGCTTTGGAATATGCGAATAGACTTTATTTTCATTAAAATCATGGAATCTATAAGAATCAGCATCCTTAGATATGCCAAAATTCAAGTCCCTAAGAATAATTGAGAATCTACCCTTCCCACTTTCCATAGAAGCAGATTCCAATAAAAACTTTGCCTTAAGTGCCTTATAAACAAAAAGCGGCGTGTGCATATTTGCATTTATACGTCTATAAATAAAACTCATCTAAACCCCTACTATCACAATGCAGAGATTGTAACAAAAAGAGTGTGAATTATTTATTGTGTAAATGTAATTGACGCAAATATGCTACTTGAATCACAGCAGGTATCGTAACCCTATATGCCGGACCTGCAATATCAATGGCTGCCCAAATGCCCGTTATGGCTAATCCAATGGGGCCTGCAAAAATGCCAATAGCCCTTGTCAAAGCTGCATTTGCAGCAAGGCTTAATCCCTCCCCAATGATTGCCTGTGAAATGGCATTTGCAACGATTAATGCTATCTGATAGGACATGAACCCACCTGCCCTAATCAATGTCTGCATTGATAAAAGAAGCACCTGCTTTGAGTATGATGACACACCTAAATCTAGCTCATTTGCCACCGCTCTAAGCTCACTATCACTCATCTTATCCATAGAATCTGCTATGATTTTCATCAACAACTCTTGCTCAATAGCACTAGCACTATCGCTTTTATCAAAATCTACCTTCATCTTATCACACACATCACATAGAATCTCTTTGTAATATACCCCTCCTCCTCTAAGGATATTTGCAAAGCTATTTCCACCAAATGTTTGTAATTCCTCCAAGATTAAATCCAAATATTTGCTATGCTGCCCCTTGTATTGCTGATATAGTGGATTTTTACTGAGATTCTCTGCAAATCTCTTACTACCATTTTTATCATAGATTAATATTTTCACTAGGCAGTCAATCTCACTATCCTCCACTTCCCTCAAAAATTCTAAATCCTCGTCATATCTATAAGACATATTTCCCTCATTTATCCAAAAATATTATGCAAATGCTTTTTATAATTTGCTACATACTCATCAAAAGTAGGATTTTTGTGCACATCATTACACATAAAAGTCGGCAGAGATTGCATACCTAAAAACTCATGTGCCTTATGCAAATGAAAGAGTAATCCATCAATGCCTTGAGCCTCAAAAAACTGCCCTTTTTCCACGAATGCCTCTAGCGGTGCATTCCATGTTGTGCTAAACATATACTTTTTGCCCTGCGATAATCCCCCGCTACCATATTTCTTACTTTTATCACTACTACTCCTACCATCGCTCTCATAGAGTTTTGGATGACCACCCAAAAATACTTCATCAATATATTTTTTCACAATCCAAGGCTCCCCCATCCACCAGCCCGGAAACTGCCATATCCATACATCAGAATCCAGTAATTTCTGTAACTCATCTTGCACATCATAGCCTTTGTCAATGAAGCTCTCCTGCACACTAAAGCCTAGATTCCCTAATGTCTCTTTTGCCACTTCCTGCATGGCTATATTAAGATTCCCCTTGCTGTGCCCAAATGCCTTGCCGCCATTTATTAATAGAATCTTTTTCATAAAAACCTCTTTTATAGTCTAGTTAGACATAAATTATATTGCAGAAATGTGATTAAAAGTTAGCTATCAAAACTTTGTGTGTTGTATGCTATAATATTTATAAGTTTTGTATTATTTTAGGAGAGATTTATGTTTTTGCAAGGTTCGCTAAAACAAGAGATAAGTAAAAAAGAGGCAGAAATAGAAAGCCTGAAAAAGCAGTTAGATTTATATAAACAACTAAGCAAGTTTTCATTTGATGAAATCATCTTTGCACTAAATGGAAATGAAGTAGAGTTTGCAAATCAAAAGGCTAGTGAGATAGGCGATATTACGCAAATCATACCAAAGCTAAATGCAAATATAATAAGCGTAGGGAAGCATTCCTATTTGGTAAGAAAATCAAAAATTGAAAATCTCGATGTGTTTTCATTAAAGAAAATAAATATAACAGACCAAGATTCCAGCGGTATGAATATTATGAGTATTCATCATCTTGCCATAGGAAAGGGGCTAGGCGGAGCGCAAAAAGCATTTTTAGAAATCTTTAATGAAATATCTGAACTCTTAAAACATATCCTAGAGACTTCAGAAATATCAGCACAAGGACTTGAGATAAGTAATAAATCTCTGTCAAATATCAATGACTTGTGTGAGAAAATGCAGCAGGCAAAAGATGTATCGCAATCTCTAAGTGACCGTAGCAATGATATTACAAATGTAATCTCTCTAATTGATGACATAGCAGAGCAGACAAATCTATTAGCACTAAATGCAGCAATAGAAGCCGCACGGGCAGGAGAGCATGGACGTGGCTTTGCCGTTGTGGCTGATGAAGTCCGAAAACTAGCCGAAAAAACGCAAAAAGCCACAAAAGATATTGCCATCGTAGTAAAGGCAATGCAGCAAGAAAGCGGCGAAGTAAGTGTAAATACAGATGAGGCAAATGGCGTTGCAGAATCTATGAGAGATAGTGTTAGTGAAATGTCTAACATGATGCAAAATCTCTCACATGCCTCTATACATTCACGATTCACACTTGATATGATTGGGAATCTAGTATTCTGCTCCCTTGCAAAACTAGACCATATAGTCTATAAAAATAATCTATACTCACTACTCTTTGGCACTTCAAATGACTTTGCTATTGTAGATCATAAGTCTTGCAGATTAGGGAAATGGTATTACGAGGGTGATGGATACAAAAACTTTAGAGAAACCCAGGGCTATAAAAACCTAGAAAAGCATCATGCAGCGGTGCATTCTAATGCAAATGCTATGGCTACGCCTATTAAGAATAATCAAATTGTAGGCAGAGATATGATAGATAAACATGTTAAAATCTTTGAGGAAGCGACAGAGGGCGTAATCACAGAGATTAACAATATGCTAAGTGAGAAAAATGAAAGTCTAAAGAAAACATTAGAAAACTCGATAGGTTAGAATCTCTGCATAGTAGGAGGCAGTTTTGAAACTTTGGAATGACATCGCTCCAGATTTTAAGACACATAAAGTCGTGATATTTAGAAATATATTTGGAGAAAAATATTTTCACTGCGTAAAAATGCTAGATGAGAAATATGCGGATTCTCTTTTGGGATTACAATCGCAAATTGAAATTTTAGATTCCAATACAAAATCTTTTTTAGATGGTAATCCAGCCTCTAATGTATTATTATGGGGTGCAAGAGGCATGGGTAAAAGCGCCTGTATAAAAGCAGTTATTATGCCGTATTTAATGCGGAATAGCTCTCTTAGAGTGATTGAAGTTAGTGGCAAGGATTTAGAAATACTCCCCTTGATATTTGATAATGTATATTCACTGCCATTTCATTTTATCATATTCTGCGATGACATTGTGCTTGATAGAGATAGTGGATTATATGGTAGTTTTAAAAGCTCTCTTGAGGGTTCATTTGCAAAAAAGCCAGATAATATTTTAATATATGCTACCTCTAATCTAAAGCATGTGGTAGATGAGAGTAAGAATCAATTAGAGACAAATGGAGGCATAGATGAGATGATGTCTTTGTCTGATAGATTCCCATTAAGTATTGGGTTTTATCCATTGTCTCAAAGTGAGTATTTATCCATTCTTGAGTTTTTAGTGCAGGAACATTTAAAGCAATTTAATATTACAGATTCTAGTGAAATTATGAAAAATATTAGACAGGAGGCAATTAATTTTGCAACCAAAATTGGAAATAGAAGTCCTAGAACTGCTAAAGATTTTTTCAATGTATATTTTCATGAGATTTTCAAGACATCTTCATGCTAATTACCATAGAGATTCCATATTTTGTAAAAGAAATTATGAATCTCATAGAATCTCATGGCTTTGAAATATATTTAGTCGGCGGCTGCATAAGAGATTCTATACTTGGCAATGTAAGCTATGATTGGGATTTAATCACAAATGCCCTGCCGAATACATTATTGGATATTTTTAAGAAAAATGAAGACGCACTTAGCATTATAGATTCTGGAATCACATTCGGCACTATCGGTATATATTCTAAAAAACATAACTGCATAGTAGAGATAACCACATACAGAGCTGAGGATAGCTATGTGGATTCACGAAAGCCTAGCGAGGTTAGATTTATATCTAATGTGAGAGATGATTTAAAAAGGAGAGACTTTAGCATTAATGCCTTGATTTGCAAAATGACTAGATTCAATAATACAAATAAAAGCAATAATAGAATCTCTGTAACAATGGAGCTAGAGGATTATCATAATGGAATGAGAGATATTAGGCTAAAAATAATAAAAAGCATAGGAGATGCACATAAAAGATTCAAAGAAGATGCGTTACGAATTTTGAGAGCGATTCGCTTTTGTGCTACCTTAGATAATTTTCATATCGAAAGACACACAAGGGTCGCAATGTTTATGCTATCTAGCAATCTAGCAAAATTATCTATGGAGAGAATCAATGCAGAATTATGCAAAATCATTACCTCAAAAAATGCAGGAAATATACTCATACAATACCAAAGTATTATTAAGCTAATTTTCCCTCTGCTAGATTCCCTCTCATTAAAACAATATTATGCTAACTGCAATGCCATATCAGAGAGCAAATTAGACTTAGAAATAAGACTTGCGATACTACTTTATAGCGAGAATATTCATATTCAGAAATGCAGAGATTCATTAACAAATCTTAGATTCAAAAAATCCATAGTTGATTCTGTAACTAATATTTTGCTATTAAAAGATAAAAACATAAATGATAAGATTGATGTGAAATTAATGCTATCAAAAAATAGCGAGGATAATGTCCTAAAAATGCTATTTGTCAAATTTGCCTTTAGCAAAGACTATACTCCCATACAGATATTTATGGATATTATGGAAAATAAAGAGTGCTATAAAATATCTCATTTAAACATTAGCGGTCATGATATAAAACATGCTCTTACAGAATCTAAAAACAATCATTTAATAGGAGAGATTCTAAAAGATATACTACATGATATTATCTATGAAAAATATAATAATGATAGAAATATACTACTTCAAAAAATAGATGAAAAAATCAAGTAATCACTACAAATTACATAATCTCTAATGTTAGTTTCCCAATGATAGTTTCCATAGAATTAGATTCTATCTTATATAATTCTGTCTATTTCCATAAACGAACGTGCAGGTCATTATGATACGAGTAGCTTTATTATTTTTTATTTTTTTAGGAGTTAGCATGGCAGATAACATTGAGTATTTAGAAGTGAGGGGTGTGAAAATACCTGTCATTAGTGAAAAGTCAAATGCGATACCAATCGGTAATTTGCAGTTAGTATTCATAGGTGGTGGCAGTGTCTATAATCCCAAAAATAAGCCATTAGCAAAAGTCTCTAGCGAGATTCTAAATAAAGGCACAAAAACATTAGGGAATGTAAAGTTTGCAGATTTACTAGATAGTAAGGCAATTGATTTAGATGTATCCATAGGGCAGACTTCCCTTACCATAGAGCTAAATTTTTTAAAAGAATATGAAGATTTTGCATATACACAATTAAAAAATCTCCTATCTGACCCAAACCTTACTACAGAGGCACTAGATGATGTGAAAACAGAATTACATGCAAATCTACTAAGTAAGCAAACAGATTTTGATTATCAAGCCTCTAAACTTTTAAAAGAAACAATCTTTGCCAATACGCCATTAGCATATCCATCTCTTGGTAACTCTCAAGGAGAAATTGATTCCATAACTCTGCAAGACATAAGCAAATATCTGCAGGATAATCTCGTGCTAAATCGCCTGATTATAGTCATCGGCGGGGATTTAGACATTCACTCAAGTCTAAATAAAATCAAGGATTCCATAGATTTTATGAAAGAGGGAAGTAAAGTAGAGATTCCAACATACAACATACAAGTCTCTAGCACAAAGACTCTAAACAAGGATACGCAACAAGCATATATATATTTTGCAAGTCCCCTGCATATAAAGAACTTAAAAGATGAGGGATATAAGGCTAGGGTAGCTGGGTTTATACTTGGTAGCTCTGGCTTTGGCTCTAGGCTAATGGAGGAGATTCGTGTAAAAAGGGGGTTAGCATACTCTGCATATATGTATCCAAATATTGCTAGATTGTCTAATTATTTTACAGGATATATGCAGACTTCGTTAGATAAAAGGGAGGAGGCTATTGAGATTACAAGGCAAATAGTAAGGGATTTTGTGCAAAATGGCGTTACGCAGGAGGAGCTAGATTCTGCAAAACAATTTATGTTAGGCAATCGTCCATTGCAAGAAGAGACATTATCAAAAAGGCTTAATGCAAAATTTATGAATTACTACAATGGATTACCAATTGATTACAAAGATGAGTTTATAAAACAAGTGGAAAACCTAGACCTACAAACCTTAAATGAATACATAAAATCACATAAAGAAATTGCAGACCTTACATTTGCTGTTATTTTGAAATAGAATCTAATTTGTATCTCCCTAACAATTCTTTAGAAAAGTTCATAACATATTATATATGTATGAAAAATTTTATTATGTTATGATATTAGGGAATAAACAAAGGAGATACACATATCAAATCAAACAAAGACTTTTATCGTCTTAGCAGATATAGTAATATTTGCTATATTGCTATACGCACTGCCATTTGATAGTAAGGAGAATCAAGGTTTAGCGCTATTAGTTTTCATAGCTATATTATGGCTAACTGAAGCACTGCATGTAACCATTACGGCATTATTAGTTCCACTTATTGCTGTATCAATGGGTATTATGGATACCAAAAAGGCTTTATATGGTTTTGCAGACCCAAATATTTTTTTATTCTTTGGTGGCTTTGCCCTAGCTGCTGCTATGCATATTCAGCAATTAGATAAAATCATCGCACAAAGAATCCTCTTTCTTGCAAAAGGTAATTTTATCCTAGCATCTATGTATATTTTTGCTACTACCGCATTTTTATCTATGTGGATGTCAAATACTGCGACTGCTGCCATGATGCTACCGCTTTCAATTGGTATGCTATCACAGATTAATCAGCAAAAGCATAGGGCTACATTTGTATTTATTCTCTTAGGCATAGCATTTAGTGCAAATATCGGAGGAATCGGCACATTAGTAGGCACACCGCCAAATGCCATTGTAGCCTCAAGATTAGATATTACATTTGCAGAATGGCTAAAATTTGGTATCCCAGTTGTTATCATTTTTATGCCATTAATGATAGCTGTTTTATATTTCGTGCTAAAGCCAAATTTAACATTTCAAATCAACACAGATATAGAAGATAAGATTCCAATGGATACTCAAAAATATATTACTCTAGCTATTTTTGTCTTTATTGCTGTGTGCTGGATTTTTAGCTCTAGTATTAATCCATTTTTCTCTAATCTTGTAGGACTTTCAAAACCGATTGCAAACTTTGATGGAATCATTGCTATTTTGACTGCAATTTTGGTATGTGCTTTTAGGGTAGTAAGCTGGAAGAATGTCTCTGATAATACAGACTGGGGTGTTTTACTGCTCTTTGGGGGAGGCATTACTTTAAGCATAGTGCTAGGAGATAGCGGTGCTAGTAAGATTATGGCTAATGGAATCATAAATCTAGTTTCTGACACACATTTGTTTATTATTTTGCTTTTAGTTGCCTTATTTATTGTTTTTTTAACAGAATTCACCTCAAACACCGCCTCTGCTGCACTGCTTGTGCCACTTTTTATATCCATAAGCGAGTCTCTTGGTGCATCGCCATTAGTTCTTGCGTTAATAATAGGCATAGGTGCTAGTTGTGCTTTTATGTTGCCTGTGGCAACTCCACCAAATGCCCTAGTTTTTGGCACAGGACATATAAAGCAAAGTGAAATGATAAAAGTTGGAATCTACCTCAACATATTTTGTGCAACCATCATTGCCTTATTAGCATATTTTGTTTGGGTAAAATAGTAAGCGAAAGTATCCCAAAATATTTTTGGGATACTATTTAAGTTATTAGATAAAAATTACTTAGCATTAGCCTCTAGCATAATATCTACAAGTGGCCAACTCATATTTTTATGCCCTGCCGCTGCCTTACTTAATGCAGTGAGTGCTTTATGTGCGTTTTTAAATGCACTTAGAGCAAGTTGTCCCTTAGCCTCGAATTTACCGTCTTTGATTGTATATGTTAGAGGCACTAGTGCGCTTTCTTTGCCAATAGATACTTTTACAGTAATTAAACCTGTATTTTCTCCCTCTAGCACATCTACAACGCTAACTTTTATATCACTTTTTGTGAAATTTGCAAAAAACGCATTTTTCATATTGTTAGTGATAGTATCATCACCCATATCAACATTTTGCGGTTTTATAGTAGCAGTTGCTCCTTTAAAGACACCTGTTATACTGCTACCATCTTTACCAAATGTGTATTTAATATTCTTAAATGTCCCGACTGTGCCAGCCATTTCGCTTGTCTTATAACCCTCAAAGTTTAACTCAAGCGAACTTGTATCAATACTAGCCGCACTAAGACCTGTAACCAATAAAGCACTTGCAATTGCAGATTTGAAAATCTTTTTCATAAGAAACCTTTATAATGAAATATTCTGGAATATATCTAATTTTTATCAATATAAATAAACTTTTATGTAAATTAACTAAACTTAACCCCAGTAACAATTTTCCCTATGCCCTCTATCTCGCATTCCACTACATCGCCATCTTGCAAGAATCTAGGTGGCTCAAAGCCCATGCCAACCCCGCTAGGCGTCCCCATAGAGATAATGCTACCAGCCTTTAGTGTAAAATAGCTAGATAGCTCGGCTATGACATACGGAACATTAAAGATTAGTTTTGAAGTATTGCTATTCTGCCTTAGCTCACCATTTACATAGCTTCTAATATAGAGATTATTTATATCAAGATTCTCTTTTAGCACAATGCAAGGTCCCATGGGAAAAGCTCCCTCAAGGCTCTTTCCTGCATACCATTGATTATGTTTTAACTGCAAATCTCTAGCCGAAATATCATTCCCCACAGTATATCCAAAGACAAAATCCATAGCAGATTCCATACTTGCATTTCTGCAATCCCTGCCTATTATTACCACAAGCTCCACCTCATAGTCTAGCTGCTTTGTGGAGGTATTGATAAATACGGAGTTTGGTGACATGCACTCATTTACCCTTTTACCAAAATACACAGCTTCCTTTCGCTTTCCATCAAAGCTTTGTTTTTTGAATCTAGCCGACTCCTCGGCATGCTCTAAATAGTTGATTCCAAGACAGATAATATCTTGCAGAGGATTCTTGATGGGTGCTAGGAGTGTTACTTTCTCTAATGGTATGCTTGGTGCATCATTTTCTAAATATTTTTTAAACTTATCAAAGTTAATAATAAGCTCATTCATATTATTACTCACATCTATGGGTTTTACTATCCCCTCATTTTCATAGAATCTACCCAAAAATTCAACGCCATTATCCATATACCTAACTAATCTCATAACTATCCTTTAAGTCATATACAAAATCCAACAATAAATTATTAAACGATGAAATAACGCATAATAAATACACATTTATTTTTACAAAACTTAAGCTAAAACTAATAATAAAAATACTAAAATACGATAATGCGTTAGCTTTACATTTCACATACTAAAGGAGAAGCGTATGCAAGAGGCTACAAAACAATACGACTATTCACTAGCGAAATTGTTTTTACTAACCGCGGTTGTTACCGGATTCTTGGGTATGGCTATTGGTGTTATCCTTGCATTCCAATTAGCCGTGCCTGATTTGAACTATATCGCTGGTGAGTATTCGATTTTTGGTAGGCTTAGACCGCTACATACAAATGTCATTATTTACGGATTTACACTTAGCGGAATCTGGGCTGGGTGGTATTACATAGGGCAGAGAGTGCTAAAGATTACCTATCATGACCATCCATTCTTAAAAATGGTAGGAATTTTGCATTTCATCGTATATATAGTCGTGCTTATCCTCGCTCTATATTCACTATTTTCTGGAATCACACAGTCAAAAGAGTATGCTGAGTTGCCTTGGATTGTGGATTTACTCATCGTAGTTGTGTGGGTGCTTTGGGGGACTAGCCTCTTTGGCTCTATGGCTGTTAGACGTGAGAAAGTTATCTATATATCTCTTTGGTATTTTATCGCTACCTTTACTGCCATATCTGTGCTTTTTATTTTCAATAACTTAGCCGTGCCTACAAAGCTAGTTACAGGATATGGTAGCATTTGGCATAGTATCTCTATGTATGCGGGGACAAATGACGCTCTCATTCAATGGTGGTGGGGACATAATGCCGTTGCATTCGTCTTTACTTCTGGAATCATCGCTTTAATCTATTACTTTTTACCAAAGGAATCAGGACAGCCTGTATTCTCATACAAGCTTACATTATTCTCATTCTGGAGTCTAATGTTTGTGTATATATGGGCAGGCGGACACCACCTTATCTATTCTACCGTGCCAGATTGGGTGCAGTCTTTAGGCTCTGTTTTCTCTGTTGTATTGATTCTGCCCTCATGGGGGACAGCGGTAAATATGCTTTTAACCATGCGGGGACAATGGCATCAGTTAAAAGAATCTCCTTTGATTAAATTCCTTATTCTAGCCTCTACATGGTATATGCTATCAACGCTTGAGGGACCAATACAGTCGATTAGGTCAGTAAATGCTCTAGCACACTTTACAGATTGGATTATCGGGCATGTGCATGATGGTGCACTAGGCTGGGTTGCATTTACTATCATCGCTGGACTTTATCACATGTTGCCACGACTATTTGGCAGAGAGATATATTCTAAAAAGATTATAGAGGCACAATTCTGGATTATGACTATAGGTATTGTCTTCTACTTCTCTAGTATGTGGATTGCAGGTATCGTGCAGGGTATGATGTGGAGAGATATTACAGCTTTAGGGCAGTTAAAATACTCTTTCATCGATACAGTCGTAACGCTTAAGCCATACTATGTCTTGAGAGGAATCGGCGGTCTGCTATATCTAATTGGCTTTGTGTTGTTTATCTATAATGTGGTGATGACTATTGTAGCGGCAAGGGAATTAAAGAAAGAGCCGCAATACGCTTCACCTATGGCATCTTAAGGAGTTGTGAATGTTTGCTTGGCTAGAGAAAAATCCTTTCTTTTTCACGATAGCATTTATCGTTGTGTTTTCCATAGCGGGGCTAGTGCAGATTATCCCTGACTTTAGAAAATCCTCACGACCAATAGAAGGTTTGAGACCCCTAACCGTGCTTGAGACTGCAGGTAGAGATGTGTATATGAAAGAGGGTTGCTACAACTGCCACTCACAGCTTATACGGGAATTTAAATCCGAGACAATGCGATATGGTATGTATAGTCTTAGCGGTGAGTATGCCTATGATAGACCATTTTTATGGGGTTCTAAAAGGACTGGACCAGACCTTCATAGAATAGGCGATAAGAGTAGTAGCGACTGGCATGCAAATCACATGTGGGAGCCTACCTCTGTCGTGCCAAACTCCATCATGCCAGCCTATAAGCATCTATACAATAAAGAAGTCGATTTCGAGACTGCATACGCAGAGGCTCTAACGCAAAAGAAAGTCTTTAATGTCCCTTATGATGTCGAGGGCTTAAAGACAAGTGTGAAGCTAGGTAGCATAGATGAGGCAAAAGAGCAGTTTAAAAAAGATGCGGCAGTGGTAGTCGAGGAGATGAAAAATCCTATGACGCAAGAGGCTTTTGATAATGGCAAGATTACTGAGATAGTAGCACTCATCGCATATCTCAATAGTCTTGGTTCAAGCAGGATTGTAAAGTAGCAGGGGGACTAACATGAGTTTCGAGTTTTATGGCTTTGACTTGCTTAGTCTAAAAGCGTTGTATTTATATTGCAGTGTCTTGTTGTGTCTATTTCTGTATTCCTATATCGCCTATATGTATCGTATGCAGAGAAATGGCGTAGTGGATTATGAGAAATATGGCGATTTGGCACTCAAGGATTCTCTGCAAGATGAAATAATAGAATCTAACGCAAAGATAGATGCTGAAAGTAAAAAAGAGATAGCACCCACTATGATGAAAAGGAGCGATAATGAGCTGGCTAAATGACCATATAAATATGATAAGCTTTATAGGGGCAATCGTCATTTTATGTGTAACGATTATCATCGCCCTAAATCTAGTCAAGAAAATGCGGACAGAGAAAGCAGATGGTGTTCTTACCGACCATGAATGGGACGGCATAAGAGAGTTTAGCAACAATATCCCTACAGGTTGGCTACTAGCCTTGCTTGTGCTTACACTATGGGCTATTTGGTATATACTTTTTGGCTATCCTCTAAACTCATATTCACAGATTGGTGAATACAATGAGGAGACAAGGTTGCATAGCGAGAAGTTTGATAAGATTCATGAAAATATGGACGCAAATACTCTAAAAGATATGGGAGAGCAGATTTTCCTAGTGCAATGTGCGCAATGTCATGGTCTCACCGCAGAGGGCAATGATGGAAAGGCACAGAATCTAACCCACTGGGGTAAAATCGATGGAATCATGGATACTATTAAACATGGCAGTCAAGGGTTAAAAGATTCTGAGGGTAATGAATATGGCGGTATGCCAGAGGGGCTACTTGAGGAGGAAAAGGATATTCTAGCAGTAGCTAACTATGTGATGGCAGAAATCGTAGGCGATAAGAGTAAGAAATATGATGACGAGTTAGTCAGCTATGGTAGCGAGGTATTTGCAAATAACTGTGCGGCTTGTCATGGCGAGAAAGGCGAAGGCACAGAGGGCGTAGCACCATCTCTTATGGAGTATGGAAAAGTGCCATTTATCACAAATGTCCTAAAATATGGTAAGAGAGGAAATATCGGCTTTATGCCTTCTTTCCAATATCTTAATTTCGGACAAAAAGAGATAGAAGCATTGCAAGCTTTCATTGCTAATAAGCAAAAGATTCAGTAATGGTAAGGAGTTTTTATGCAGGCAATTATTAATGTTTTGAATAGTTTGGTAGGGTATTTCCTAGCAGTGTTAATTGTAGTTGCAGGTGCATGTATCGTAGGTTATAATGCCATAACGATTCAGCAATCCACAGCGACATCTTTTTATAGCATAGACACAGATAGCTTGAAAAAGATTCACACAGATAATCACAATGCCATTAAGCTAATAGAGCAGAAGTAAGGAGATAGTTATGAAATTCACAGGTTTAGAAAAGTTTGTAGCCATTGTTTTGGTTTGTGCCGCTTTACTTACGATAGTGCTAACTCTTAGCCCATATCAGTATCTACACGCTACTTGATAGAGATATGAGTTTTATTAATCTCTCTTTTAGCACTCTTTTTTTCTGTGCTTTAGCAGTGCAGAGTCTAGGAGCAAATGTTTTAGATTCTAAAAATTTTTTGTCTCGATATAGCAATAGCGATAAAGAACGTCATGTTGAGAAAAATATCCCCGTCATGTTGAGCGGAAGAGAAACATCTTTTGATTCTCAAAAAAACATAGAATTTAGAGAAAAACAGAATCTAGATTCTTCGGAAAGCCCTGCTAATGACGGAGGACGTCATGTTGAGGCTTTAGCCGAAACATTTAAGAATCTAGATTCTAAGAATCCCCAAAAATATTCTTCGCCTTTGACTCAAAATGACGTTATAGAACCTAATAATGAATACGTAAGTCATGTTGAAAGCGAAACATCTTTAGAATCCAACACATTAAAATTAGCACTAAATTCATCACAAAGCACCCAAACAGACAATACAAAAGAAGATAAAGAAAAAACACAAAGCAGTGAAAAAGACAAGGATTTAAGCACTCAAGATTCTGAGATAATACAAAAGCAAATGGAGCAGAAAGCCAAAGAGTTTTTATTTGGCAGGACGGATTTGCTATCAAAAGATGCACCGTATTCTGTGGCATTAATATCATCAGAGCTACTAGAGAAAACGGGATTTAGAGTGATGATTAACATTAACGACATTAGCACGAGTGGCACACAGGAGGAAAAGTTTGAGAGCAGAAGGGATTTTGAAAAGTTATTTTTATCCTCTTTGTTTGACCAAAAAGATACAGAGATACCGCCCTATGCGATTATATTTCTTTTTTACAATGACCATAACATAACTATACGGACAAATGCTACCTTTCTAAACACTCAGGAGCTATTAGAGCAATACGCATATCCATATCTCCCAGCAGAATCTGTTGGTAGTCATGAATATAATGACGGCGTAAATGAGGGATTATCAAATCTCTATCTAGCATTATCGCACAAGATAGCCCAGCATTATAAGATAGAACTAAATGTCCCAGAGCCTATGGAAAAGCCCAGCGGCGTTACCAAAGTCATTATATATGCTATGCTTCTTTTTTTAATAGTATTATTTTTGTTAGTTAGCAATGGATTTTTTAGAAAGGCAGAAAAATGAATGCTAAAGAGGGTAGAAACACATGGGCTATCGGAATCCTCGCTATTATAGGGCTAGGAATCGTTCTCATCATTGCAAGTATCATTATCTCATCATCGCAGAGTATCGATGTCGATACACCTTTTGACAACAAGCGAAAGGTGATTGACAAGACTTTTAATGAGGTTGCAGTTCTACAAAATGATTTTGAAAATCACTTTGAATCCTACATAGGTATCAATGAGATTCCAAAGCAAGATAAGCAATCTCTGCTTACAAGTCCCTACTACAATGCTTCTATACCAAAGGACCTCCCTCCAAAAAAGCAGAGATTAGGAAAAGATAGTGTGCTTTATATCCGCTTTGTGCCAAAGGATTCTATAAAAGATATGAAAATAGATGAAATAAGGCTACGAGTTGAGCGACTCATAAAGGGGCATAAAGATATTACAAAAATAAACATTCCTATAAAGCTAGATTCTGAATATGTGTATAAAAGTGAGCCTTTTAGCCTCCCAGATGATGGATATTATCAAGCGAATTTTGCGATAAATTTCACAAAAGCAGATTCTACCATAGGAGCGGCTTACTTCTCAAAATGGCTTTTTAACGAGAAATAATATGTCTGGCAGCATCTCAAGTCTAAAAAATACCTTTGAATTTAATATTGTCTTTAAATCCAATACTAGATTCCACAAGGATTTTCTAACCATACACGCTATTTCACTCAGCGATTTTAAGCATAAATTAAGAGAAAAAAAGAAATACATACGCGAGATAGATTCCAAGTTATTATTAGGTTTTAGTATTAATAAAAAGGTAGCAAAAGCCACAAAAAGAAATCTCATCAAAAGACGTCTAAAGGCAATCGCCAGAATCCTAGATATTCATAACATGGCAGTAGTCTTTGTATGCAGAAAGGGAATCTTAGACTTTGACTACAAAGATTTAGAGAATCATGTAAAATATGCCATGAAAAAGATGTTTATGAGAAAAAAGATGCAAAAAGGTAATGAAAAAAAACTTTCTACTGATAAATAAATTAATGTTTTAATTGCTAGTTTTTTAGATTTAAATTTTTTAGAATGTTTGTGAAATAAAGTTTTTGTAAATAAATAGTTATTTTTTAAAAATCAGTGTATAAAATAAAATATTTTTAGCATTTTATAGAAATTATTAATATTGATTTAAGATAATTTTTATCAAATACTAAAATACTTATATTATGAAAACATTCTATTTACAAAAAGTAACTAACAATTTTTTTATTAAATTTTTTTCATAGTTTTGTTCACTTTGTATAAAAATTTATGTTAGTTTGTGATTAAGGACGGCTCGATTGTAGAGTTGTGAGTTTTATTTAGGAGTATCATAATGAGTAAATATACTGATAGCACAAATGTGTTTAAGTCTAGGTATGAGAACTACATAGGTGGAAAATGGGTTGCACCAGCAGATGGACAATATAGCAAGAATCTATCGCCAATTAATGGAAAACTGCTATGCGAAGTGCCTCTCTCAAGTGAGAAAGATATAGAGAATGCCCTAGATGCAGCACATAAGGCAAAGTGTGCATGGTCGCAGACTAGTCCTACCGAGCGTTCAAATCTTCTTTTGAAAATCGCAGATAAAATCGAGGCAAACCTAGAGTTAATCGCACATGCAGAGACTTGGGATAATGGAAAACCTATACGTGAGACTATCAACGCCGACATTCCTCTTGCCATAGACCATTTCCGCTATTTTGCGGGCTGCATTCGTGCACAGGAAGGCTCTATCTGTGAGATTGATAACGACACAATAGCCTATCACTTTCATGAGCCTCTAGGAGTCGTAGGGCAGATTATTCCCTGGAATTTCCCTATTCTAATGGCAGCGTGGAAACTAGCCCCAGCACTAGCGGCGGGTAATTGCGTAGTGCTAAAACCTGCATCTGCTACACCTGCTAGTATCTTGGTGTTGTTTGACTTGATAGGTGATTTATTACCTGCTGGCGTTGTGAATATCGTAAATGGTAGCGGCGGTAAGATAGGAAAATATCTTGCCACAAGTCCAAAAATTGCCAAAGTTGCATTCACAGGCTCTACAAGTGTGGGTCGCCAGATTATGCAGTTTGCCACTGAAAATATCATTCCTTGCACCCTAGAGCTAGGTGGAAAGTCGCCAAATATCTTCTTCCCCGATGTGTATAACTATGAGGACGAGTTCTTAGACAAAGCTATCGAGGGCTTGGTGCTATTTGCATTCAATCAAGGCGAGGTTTGCACATGTCCTTCAAGAGCATTGATACATGAGAAAATCTATGATAAATTCATGGAAAAAGTGCTAAAACGTGTAGAGGCAATCAAGATTGGCAATCCACTAGACCCCAGCACTATGATGGGTGCACAAGTAGATAAGAATCAGGTAAATACCATTCTTAGCTACATTAAGGCAGGTAAAGATGAGGGGGCACAATGCCTAATTGGCGGTGAGGAGAATAAGCTAGGTGGGGAATTAGCAGATGGTTGCTATATAAAGCCTACGATTTTCAAAGGGCATAATAAGATGAGAATCTTTCAGGAGGAAATCTTTGGACCCGTTCTAGCGGTAACGACCTTTAAAGATGAGAATGAGGCACTAGAGATTGCTAATGATACGATATATGGATTAGGTAGCGGTATTTGGACTAGGGATATTAATAGAGCATATCGCTTTGGAAGAGGCATAAAAGCTGGTAGGGTATGGACAAACTGCTATCATCTCTACCCAGCACATGCAGCATTTGGTGGCTATAAGCAGAGTGGTATCGGACGCGAAACTCACAAGATGATGCTAGACCATTATCAGCAGACAAAAAATATGCTTGTTAGCTACTCTCCTAATAAGCTTGGATTCTTTTAATAAATAAATCTTTAGATATTGATTTAAATGGAGGGGCATGAAGTCCTTGTGAAATTTAAATCTTAGAATCTAAAGTCATTAGCTGAATAGTCTTTTTGTATTTTTATAATCTAAATGTTGCAACATCGCTTCATTCTAAGCACAGCAAAGAATCTCTGAAGTATAGTTTTCATAAAACCATGAATTATTCTAAAAGTATGTGAAGAATTTCTACGGAATCTAGATTCTTCACATACTTTCATAATGACACAAATGTCATGTTGAGGGCAACGACCGAAACATCTTTTGGGGAATCTAGATTCTTCAGCAAATTTTCAGGATGGCAGAAGTTTTGAATTCCTAGAATATAATCTACATAGAAACGCATTTATTCACTAAAAAATTATGAAAAAAATATTATTTCTAATGACAGCAATATTACATAATTTTTAAAAATTTCATAAAACACAAACAAAACGCTAACAAATAAGTATAATTCGCTAAAAAATTCTACATAAAACATAAAATAGGAAGCAGCAATGAAAGATACATTTCACTCCTTAGCAAATAAGCTTATTATTGGAATCATAATTTGCTTTGCATTGATTATTATCTGTATCAATGCCTATAATTATTTCACAAACTCAAAAGAGCAAAGTATGCTTTATAGCAGTGTGCAGAAAGGTTCGCTAGATGCGGCATATATGACGATAAACATCACCATGTCTGAGCATAACCATCACTTACAGGAAATATCTGAGTATCTTAGCAAAATAGACTTGGACAATATAAAAGAGGTTCGCAGGATTCTATCCATGTCGGCAAATATTTTACCCTCGCCATCTATCTACATGGGAATCGAGAGTAATGGGAAGATGATTGTCCAAGACTTTGGCGATGGGAAAGATGGAAATTTAAGCGATAGCTATGATGAAGTCAGCTTTGATGTAAGAGAGCGTCCGTGGTATAAAAGCACGAAAGATAAATACATGAGTAGCCACAAGGTAGAGATGAATGTCATGCCCACTTATGTCGTGCAGGTAGGGAAACTAGCGGGGCAGTCTATGAGCTCTGTGGCTATACCGTATGTCAAGAATGGGCAGTTTCTAGGCGTCATCGCCATGGACGTTTTTACCTCTGAGTTTCAAAAAAGATTTGATTTGTTAGTGCGTAAGGAGTTGCCTAGTCTTCAGATTTATATAGCAGATTCCACAGGTAAGATATTCTCACATAAAGATGAGTCTTTGATTAATAAAGGCGAGCAGCTAACCAAGCGGGAATCTGATTTAAAAGAGGCAGCTGACAGGGCGAGTGAGGGCTTTGTGCAATATACTTCGCATGATGGCAGTGAGAATATCATAGAGTATAAGAAACTTCCTTTTGGCTGGATAATAGCGGCAAATGCAAAGGAAGATGACTTCACAAAGGCAGCGGAGGATAGTCTGCTAAAAAGCATCGTTGTAGCACTCATTACGATTGTGGTTAGTATGCTTTTCTTGTGGTTGTTTATAAGGAGACTTGTAAGTCCTATCAACACTATCCAACAAGGTCTCCTCTCCTTTTTCTCATACCTAAATCACGAGACAAAACAAGCACCTAAAGCTATCTCTATAAAATCAAAAGATGAATTAGGCGTAATGGCTTTAGCGATTAATCAAAACATACAAAAGACTCAAAA